>JBOFLG010000053.1:0-33706 GCA_051657745.1 Dermatophilaceae bacterium
CGGTCGAGGTCTGCACGCTGCTGCGCAAGCCCGACGCCGCCAAGGTCGAGGTCGATGTGAAATGGGTCGGCTTCGATATCCCCAACGAGTTCGTGGTCGGCTACGGCCTCGACTACGCGGAGGCGTACCGGGGCCTGCGGGTGGTGGGCACGCTGGCTCCGCACGTGTACCGCTGACTCCGCGGTCGGGTGCCGGGGCACGCGGCCAGCGGTGCGCCGTCCAGTCGGATCTCGGCGGGCACCAATGGTGGATGCCGTGGTGCGCCATCGGCGGATACCGTGGTGGGACCGTGAAGGATGCCGTGGTGCGCCATCGACAGATGACGGCACGCGTCACCTGTCGACGCCCGCCAGCGGACCGCAGGGGGCGGGCAGATTCGGCACGGAACACGTGCCCCTACGGGCTCGTTGCTAGCGTGTACCTGTCCCGTCCGGCGTTTGCTGCCGTTCGGCCGCCCACGTCACTCAGGAGGACCGGAGCATCCGGCTCCGTACGCACATGAACGCCAAGCGCATCTTCCGCGCACCCGTCTTCTGGGTGCTGGTCATCGTCGTTGTGATGTTGACCTATTTCTCGATCGACTCCAGTGGCGGCTACACCACGATCACCACCGCCCAGGCGGAGCGGCTGGTCTCCGCGAAGAAGGTCGAGAAGGCCGAGCTCACCACCGCCAACGTGCTGAATCTGGACCTCAAGAAGGGCGAGTCGTTCTCCGACAAAGAGACCGGTGTGTCCGGTGCCACGAAGGTGCGGGCCGAGTTCGTCGATGCCCGAGCCGCGGCGGTGGTCGAGTTGGTGGACGCAGGGGTGCCCGGTGCGTACAACGACCGGGTCGAGGGCGACAGTCCGTGGTTCACGATCTTCATCAGTTTCGTGCCGGTGCTGCTGCTTGTCGGTCTGTTCTGGTTCCTGATGACCCAGGCGCAGGGCGGCGGTGCGCGGGTGATGCAGTTCGGTAAGTCCCGCGCGAAGCTGGCCAGCAAGGACACCCCCAAAGTCACCTTCGCCGATGTCGCGGGGGCCGACGAGGCGGTCGAGGAACTGCACGAGATCGTCGACTTCCTCCGGGAGCCGGCCAAGTTCCTCGCTGTCGGCGCGAAGATCCCCAAGGGTGTGCTGCTCTATGGCCAGCCAGGCACCGGCAAGACGCTGCTGGCCCGGGCAGTCGCCGGTGAGGCCGGCGTGCCGTTCTACTCGATCTCCGGCTCGGACTTCGTCGAAATGTTCGTCGGCGTCGGTGCCTCCCGCGTGCGGGACCTCTTCGAGCAGGCCAAGGCCAACGCGCCGGCCATCGTGTTCGTCGACGAGATCGACGCGGTCGGCCGGCATCGTGGGGCCGGCATGGGTGGCGGGCACGACGAGCGCGAGCAGACTCTCAACCAGCTGCTGGTCGAGATGGACGGCTTTGACGTCAAGACCAACGTCATCCTTATTGCCGCCACCAACCGCCCGGACATCCTGGACCCGGCGTTGCTGCGCCCGGGCCGATTCGACCGGCAGATCTCGGTCGAGAACCCCGACATGATCGGGCGGCACCGCATCCTCGAGGTGCACGGGCAGGGCAAGCCGATGGCGCCCGGTGTCGACCTGCTCGCGGTCGCCCGGCGCACCCCGGGGATGACGGGCGCCGACCTCGCGAACGTGCTCAACGAGGCGGCGCTGCTCACGGCGCGCACCGACAAGAAGTTGATCGATGACGAGGTGCTCGACGAGGCGATTGATCGGGTCATCGCCGGGCCGCAGAAGCGCACCCGGATCATGTCGGCCAAGGAACGCAAGATCACCGCCTACCACGAGGGTGGGCACGCGCTCGTCGCGGCCGCGATGAACCACACCGACCCGGTCACCAAGGTCACGATCCTGCCGCGTGGACGCGCCCTCGGTTACACCATGGTGATGCCGCTCGACGACAAGTACTCGACGACGCGTAACGAGATCCTCGATCAGCTCGCGTACGCCCTCGGTGGCCGGGTGGCGGAAGAAATCATCTTCCACGACCCGACGACCGGGGCCGCGAACGACATTGAGAAGGCCACCGCGATGGCCCGCAAGATGGTCACCGAGTTCGGGATGAGTGCCCGAGTCGGTGCCATCAAACTCGGACGTAACCAGGACCAGCCGTTCCTCGGCCGGGACATGGGCCACGAACGGGACTACTCCGAGGCCGTGGCCGGGGTCGTCGATGAGGAGGTTCGCTCGCTCGTTGACGCGGCGCATGACGAAGCGTGGCACGCGGTCAATGACAACCGGCACGTGCTCGACCGGCTGGTCTTGGAGCTGCTCGAGCGGGAGACCCTCAACCAGGCTGACCTCGCTGAGATTTTCGTCGATATCGCCAAACGCCCGCACCGCCCGTTGTGGCTGTCCAGCGAGCACCGCACGCTCTCCGAGATCCCGCCCGTGTTGACCCCGGCGGAACAGGCGGCCCTGAACGGCCGGAGCGGGTCCGGTGCTCCCCCCGGCGCGCACCTCACCCCGGGAGACCCGCGCACCGAGGCCGCGATCGACGAGGCCGCCTCGCACGGTGCCCTGCCCGGCGTTCGTGGCCCGCAGCCACCCGCCCCGCAGCCACCCGCCCCGCAGCCACCCGCCTCGCCCTCGGCCGCTTCGCACGCAGCGGTCCCCGAGGGTGGGCATGCCGAGTCTTGACGGCGCGGGCGTTCCGGGTGCTGCCGTGATGGCCGACCCGGTCGACGTCCCCCGCGCGGCAGCGGCCGTGCGTGAGTTCCTGATCGCCATCGGTGAGGACCCCGACCGGGAAGGGCTGCGCGACACTCCGACCCGGGTCGCCAAGGCGGCTCGTGAGTTGTACGCCGGTCTGCGGCAGGACGCCGCCGATGTGCTCTCGACGACGTTCTCGATCGACCACGACGAACTCGTCATCGTCCGCGACATCCCGATGTACTCGACCTGTGAGCATCACCTGCTGCCGTTCCATGGTGACGCCCACGTCGGCTACATCCCGGACGACTCGGGCCGGGTCACCGGGCTGTCGAAGTTGGCCAGACTGGTTGACGTCTTCGCCCGTCGTCCGCAGGTCCAGGAGCAGGTCACCACCCAGGTGGCCGACGCACTCGTCGCCCACCTCGGGGTCAAAGGCGTCATCGTCGTGATCGAGGCCGAGCACACCTGCATGTCGATGCGTGGGGTGCGCAAGCCCGGTGCGCGCACCATCACCTCGGCGGTCCGTGGCCAGTTGCGCGACCCGGCGACCCGTGCGGAGGCGATGGCGCTGCTCGTCGGCGGCAAGAGGTGACCCGGACGGCCCACGCACCGTCGCCGCTGCCCACCTCGACGCGCCCCGGCCGGCCGGTCGTGATGGGGGTCGTCAATGTCACCCCGGACTCGTTCAGCGACGGTGGTCGGTGGTTCGACCCCGCCGAGGCGGTGCTGCATGGGCGCCAGCTCGCGGCCGACGGCGCCGATCTGCTCGACGTCGGGGGTGAGTCGACCCGGCCGGGTGCGCAGCGGCCGTCGGTCGACGAGGAACTGCGGCGCGTCATCCCGGTGGTGGCGGCCCTCGCCGAGGTCGCGCCGGTGTCGGTTGACACCATGCGTGCCGAGGTCGCGGCGGCGGCGCTCGATGCTGGCGCCACCGTGGTCAACGACGTGAGCGGTGGTCTGGCCGACCCGGGAATGGTCCCGCTTGTCGCCGGCCGCGAGGTGGGGTTCGTGGCGATGCACTGGCGGGGTCACAGTGCCGACATGCAGGTCCGTGCGGTGTACGACGACGTGGTCGCTGACGTGTGCGGTGAACTTCACGCGCGGATGACGGTACTCACCGCTGCGGGTGTTCCTCCCGAACGCCTGGTGCTCGACCCGGGCCTGGGGTTCGCCAAGACCGCCACGCACAACTGGGCCCTGCTGCGTGCCCTTGACCGGGTGGTCTCGATTGGCCCACGGGTGCTCGTCGGGGCCTCGCGCAAGACGTTCCTCGGCCGGGTCGGGCGAGGGCCGGATGACGTGCGCCCGGCGCTCGAGCGTGATGTAGCCACCGCGGTCACCACCGCGCATGCGGCCCGGTATGGGGTCTGGGCAGTGCGGGTGCACGACGTGCGGGGCACGGTGGACGCACTCGATGTCGCCGAGGCGCTCGCCGACGCGTGTGCCAACGGGCCCGCGGAGGATTCGTGAGCGACTCGACCGAGGTACCGAACCTCGGCGTCCCGACCGAGGTACCGGCCCTCGGCGTCTGTCCCGACGGGTCGCATCGGCCCGCTCCGGACCAGGTGCGGGTGATCGGCATCCGCGGCCGAGGCCGCCACGGAGTGTTTGAGTTCGAACGGCGGGATGGGCAGGAGTTCGTCGTTGACGTCGAGCTCGCGGTCGACCTCGCCGGCGCGGGGGCGACCGACGACCTCGGGGAGACGGTCGACTACGGCGCGGTGGCGGCATCCGTGCTCGCCCGGGTCGAAGGGGAGCCGTACGACCTCGTGGAGCGGCTCGCCGAGGTCATCGCGGCCGACGCGCTGGTCCATCCGGCGGTCGACTCGGTGACCGTCACGGTGCACAAACCGCAGGCCCCGGTCCCGGTGCCGTTCGGCGACGTGGCCGTATCGGTGCATCGGTGCCGCGCTCCGGTGCCGGTGGTGGTGGCGCTCGGCGCCAATCTGCCGCACGGCTGGAGCGACCCGGAGCGCACCCTCGACGCTGCGGTCGAACGGCTCGAGTTCGACGCCGGGCTGCGCGATGTGCGGCTGTCCGCCTGGTTCGACAGCGACCCGGTGGGCGGGCCGGAGCAACCGGACTTTGTCAACGCTGTGCTCGTCGGATACACCTCGGTGTCTCCGGCGTCGTTGTTGCGGCAGTTGCATGCGGTGGAGGCGAGGTTCGGCCGGGTGCGCGAGGTGCGGTGGGGCCCGCGCACGCTCGACCTCGACCTCGTGCAGTACGGCGACCCCGCGGATGACGGTGACGTGCGGAGTGCGTCGCCGCGGCTGACGTTGCCTCATCCGCGTGCCCAGGAGCGCGCGTTCGTTCTCGTTCCGTGGCTCGACGTTGACCCCAATGCCGTGCTGCGACAGGGGGACTCGGTGGCCGCGGTCGCAGATCTTGTCGCTGGCATCGACACCCGTGGGGTGCGTCGGCGCACTCCCGGTGTTGGCGGCCAGGGGGCCGGTCGAGGTGATGGACCGGGGGCCGGTCGAGGTGCCGGCCAGGGGCCTGGTCGAGGTGATGGACCGGGGGCCGGTCGAGGTGATGGACCGGGCGCTGGTCGAGGTGATGGACCGGGGGCCGGTCGAGGTGGCGACCCGGCCGCTCATCGGGATGGCGGGGGCGTGTCTCGATGAAGGCCGAGATCCGGGCGCCGGCACTGGCCACCACTGCCATGGTCGCGTTTGCTGCGTCGTTCGTCGCGTTCACGCTGGTCACCCGGGACGGCTCGCTGGTTCCGGTGCCGCCCGTCGCTGCCGGTGCGCTGCTGCTCGTCATCGCCGCCGCGGTGACCTACCTGGCCCGCCACGTGCGCCGGCATACCCGAGATGTCACCTGGATGGAGCCACTTCGGGCCGCCCGCACCGTGGTGCTCGCGCAGGCTGCGGCGCTCACCGGGGCGGCTGCGGTGGGGTGGTATTCCGGCCAGTTGGTGGTGGTGGCCGGCGATCTGGCGTTGCTGGCGAACCGCGAGCGACTGCTGCCGCTCGGTCTGCACCTGGCAGCCGCGCTGCTGCTCGTTGTGGCGGGCCTGGTAGCCCAGCACTGGTGCCGGGTCGACCGCGACAATGATGGCCACGACGGTGAGCCACCTCGGCACGACGAAGGCCGTCGCCACCACACGGACGACGAGAACGCCTGCGGCTGAGAACGACTCATGGTGGAGCGGATTCGGAGAGTCGCGCTGGGTACCGCGGTCTGCTCTCGGTGCACCTGACCAAACGTGAACAGTGGACTGTCACCGGTAGGCTCGATAGCAATAACCGTGATCGCCGAGTCGGCCCGACCAGAGGTCGGCGAGCTCGTCCAGGTGCGCGGTCAGCAGTGGGTGGTCACCGGCGTGAGCCGCAGCACCCTCCCGCTCGACGAGATTGCCGCGACCCGCCCTGACGGCCACACTCTCGTGCACCTGTCCAGCGTCAGCGACGCCGACATTGGCGTCGAGCTGACCGTCGTGTGGGAGGTCGAGCCCTCCGGTCGGCTCGAACGCCTGGCCAGCCGACCGGTCAGCCCGTAGAGGTCCGTCACGGACGTTTGTCCACAGCTGACCGGTCGCGGGCAGCGACGACCCTGCCGGATGCCCATAATGGGGCGGTGACCGCAGCGGACGAAACCGAGAGCCGGCGGTTCGGCGTCATCCGGATGCGCGGGGGGCGCTACGACGACCACGGCCTGCCGCTGTTCGGCGCCGCCGAGCTGGAGCGATACGAGGCGCTGGTCGCCAAGGTGGCCCGCTCGCTGTTCCTCGGTGCGCACCCGCAGCGCCAGCGGGTGCCCCGCGGCTTCGCCGACGCGTTCTCGCTGCGGCTCACCGGGCTGGAGGACGGCAGCGTGGTGCCCGTGCTCGAGCGCGCCGCGGCCGGCGCCTGGCCGGCCGACGGGGTGCCGGTCGGCGAGCCCGAGGACTGGTTCGAGTCCGCCCGGGTGCTCATCAACACTGCCCTGCGCGGGTTCGGCGCCGGGCCCGTGCCGGCCGACCGGCGCTTCCCGGCCGACTGCATCCCCGACCTGGCCGCCCTCGGCCGCAGCCTGCGCGACGAGGAGTCCATCGAGCTCTCCGACGACGGCGCCGACCCGGCGGTGCTCGACACCGCGGTGCGGCGCCGCATCCGGGAGGCCTCAAACCTCGGGCATCTCGAGGTCGAGACGGTGCTGCACGGCCAGGTCACCGGGCTGCGCTCGGACCCGCAGCAGTTCGACTTCGTCTCCAGCGCCACCGGGCAGAAGGTGACCGGTCGCTATGCCGAGTCGGCCACCTGGAACGAGCTGAAGGAGTTCCAGGGCTATGCCAGTCGTTCACCGATGGTCGCGCTGTCGGTGCTTGCGACCCAGTCGCCGGACGGTGAGGTGCACCAGATCGTGGACGTGCTCGGTGTCGAGGCCGCGCTCCCCGAGGAGTGGGCCGAACGGATCGACGTGCTCGCCGGCCTCGAGCCGGGCTGGTTCGCCGAGGGCTCGGAGCCGCCCAGCCCGCAGGCTCTCGACGCGGCCGAGCAGCTGCTGCTCGCCTGCGTCGACGCCGGAGTCGGGCGGCCGGGCATCTTCCCCACTCCCGAGGGTGGGGTGCAGCTCGAGTGGTCGACCGCGCGGGTCGAGCTGGAGGTGGTCTTCACCGGTGCCACGGCGCGCGTGCTGTCGGTCTCGCGGGTCGATGACGGGGAGCACGAGGAGGAGGTCGACGCCGAAGACTCCGAGCGCCTGGTCGGCGTCGTCCGGCGGGCACTTGATGGGTAGCCCGCCCTGGCCGGGCCTGACCGCCGGAGAGGTCGAGCTCATGGATGCTGGCGAGCTGCTCTGGCGCAGCGTGCATCCGACCTTCCTCGACGGGTCGCGCATCACCAGCCAGGCGTTCACCCCGACACCAAAGGACGAGGGCCGGCTGTCCACCGCGCGGTCGACGGTCGTCACCGCCGCGGACCACCACGATGAGTTCTGCTCGGTGCTGGGCCTGCCGACTGCGGGTGTCTGGGCGGTCGGCCTCGCCAAGGTGCGCGAGACCGGGCTGCGCGCGGTCGACGACTCGGCGAGCAATGCGGCACCCGACCCGTGCCCGACCGGTCACGCCTACGTCGACTTCCGTGCGGCGCCATCCAGGGGAGCGGTCAAGCGAGCAGCCTCCGGGCTGCGCGATGCCGCGCAGGCTCGCGGTCGCATCCATCCGGCGATCGCCTGACCCGCCCTCGACACCACCCTGCGATACGCGAGACTGTCGGCGCCGATGGCTATGGTCGGCGCATCGTGTCCACACCAGTACGGGGGGGCGTCGTTGAGTGAGCATCCATCCACCGCGGCGACCTCGGTGGCGGTCCGCGACGAGCTGGAGTCGCTGCTGGAGCGCGACCTGCTCGGGCCCGCCGACGGGTCGCACGAGGAGCTGCCACCGGGCACCATCCCCGCCGAGAGGTACCTCCTCGGCCGGCTCGTGCCGCGAGTGCCCGACGACGGCGGCCAGCCGGCCCGCGACGACGACATCGCCGGGTCGACGACATCGCCGGGTCGAGGGCTTCCCCGAGGCCGAGCTCGACGACACCGAGGTGCTGCACGACAGCCAGGGCGCCGACGAGCGACACAGCGAGGCCACCACGCGCAGTGGGACCCTCGCGTCGAGTGCGCTGGGGTTGTCGTTCATCGTGCCCGGTGACGTGGCATCCGTTCTCGTGGAGGCCTCCTGGGGTCGGTACGAGCAGGCGCCGTCCGAGGCGCACACCACCGAACAGGGCCGGCCGAAGCGGGTCTGGCGGCGTCATCCGGCCAGGGGGTCGGGCGGACCGCACGACACGCCGTCATCCGGCTACTTGTCGATATCGCCGACCACGAAGAACATCGAGCCGAGCACCGCCACCAGATCGGCGAGCAGACACCCGGGCAGCACCTGAGAAAGCGCCTGAACGTTGTTGAAGGATGCCGAGCGCAGCTTGAGCCGCCACGGGGTCTTCTCGCCGCGCGACACCAACCAATACCCGTTGAGTCCCAACGGGTTCTCGGTCGCGGTATAGCGCTCGCCCTCCGGCACCTTGAGCACCTTGGGCAGCCGCTGGTTGACCGGCCCGGGCGCGATGGTCGACAGCCGCTCGAGGCAGGCCTCGGCGAGGTCGAGGCTCACCTGCACCTGCTCGAGCAGCACCTCGAGCCGGGCCAGGCAGTCGCCTGCGGTCCGGGTGACGACCCGGCCCGGCCCGCCGGGCGCGAACAGTTCGGCGTAGGCAAGGTACGGGTCGTCGCGGCGCAGGTCGAGATCGAGACCGCTGGCCCGGGCGATCGGCCCGGACACTCCGTACGCGAGGCAGGTGGCGGCATCCAACACCCCGACCCCACGGGTGCGCGCCTCGAGGATCTCGTTGCCGACCAGCATCGCCTCCAGGTCGGGCAGTCGACGCCGCACGGCATCCACCGCGTGCTGCACGCGCCGCAGCCAGCCGGCCGGCACGTCCTCCTTGAGGCCGCCAACTCGGTTGAACATGTAGTGCATTCGCCCACCGGAGGCCTCCTCCATGACCGCCTGCAACTCCTCACGCTCGCGGAACGCGTAGAAGATCGGGGTGATCGCGCCCAGCTCCAGCGGATACGAGCCGAGGAACATCAGGTGGTTCAGCACCCGGTTGAGCTCGGCGAGCAGGGTGCGCAGCCAGACCGCCCGCTCGGGCACCTCCATGCCGAGCATCGCCTCGACGCCGAGCACCACCCCGAGTTCGTTGGAGAAGGCCGAGAGCCAGTCGTGCCGGTTGGCGAGCACCGTGATTTGGCGATAGTCGCGCACCTCGAACAGTTTCTCGGCGCCCCGGTGCATGTAGCCGATGACCGGCTCGACGGAGACGACCCGCTCGCCGTCGAGCACGACCGTGAGGCGGAGCACGCCGTGGGTCGCGGGGTGCTGCGGGCCGATGTTGAGCACCATGTCGGCGGTGGCCAACCCTCCGGCTCCGACCGCCACGTCCACGGCACGGGTCGCGGTGGTGGCGGCATCCGCGCTGGCGTCGCCGGTGGTGGTGGCGTCGGTGCTGGCATCCGAGGGGATGGCGTCGGTGCTGGTGGCGGCATCCGCGCTAGTGGTGGCGTCGGTGGTGGTGGCGGCATCCGCGCTGGTGGTGGCGTCGGTGGTGGTGGCGTCGGTGCTAGTGGTGGCGTCGGTGCTGTCAGGGACGTCCGCGCTCACTCGGCCAGTCTGCCCCACCCGCGCGGTCCCTCGCCGGTGCCACGCGTCGCCTCCACGACGTCTCCATTGCGGGTCGCGCGCTTCGCATGGGGACCTTCACCTTCGTCTGGCTACTGTTCCCCGGCGCAGGTGAAGGTTTCGGGCGCGGGCGGGAAAGTTGAGGCGGGGGTGGCGAGGTGGGGTCAGCGGATGACGCGGCGTAGTGCCCAGTGGAACCCGCCGAGCCCGCCGAGGTCGGTCAGTGCCGCTACCACCGAGGATCGGGACAGGGCGGCGAGGTAGCCGGCGGGGTCGGTGCGGGCGAGGTCGACCGGCGGCGCCGCGCCCGTCATCCCCAGGTCATGCAGGGCCGCGCGCTGGGTGAGGAGCTGGTCATGCTCGAGGGTGTCGACGGCGACGTGCGCGGTGAGGTCGCAGGAACCGTCGGGCACCGGGTCCACGAGCCGACCGCCGCGGTACCCGGCCAGCGTGCCCCGCTCCGGCCGGCGGGAGCGGATGTGCCCGTAGTCGATCGCGACCGCGGTGCCGCTGGTCATCCGGGAGAGCAGGCTCGACCAGGCGCGGTCGCGGGCCAGCCCGACCTCGACCCGCGCGCCGACCGTGGCCTGCGACATCGGCCAGTGCCGCTCGCACCAGGCCAGGTCGTCCGCGCGCAGCGATCCGGCCACGGACTCCGCGCGCAGCGATCCGGCCACCGGCTCGGTGCTGGTCAGCTCGGGCGCCGACTCCGCGCCGGTGGCCGGGTCGACGTGCACCTCGGCCAGCACCCCGGGGCCGACCACCTCGGCGACCGTGCAGGGCACGACATCGAGCCATTCGTGAGCAACCACGAGCACCGGATCGGGCTGGGCCAGAACGTCATCCAACTCGCCTGGCAGAGATGACCCGCCCGGTGAGACCAGCCAGGCAACGTCATCCGGGATGCCGGTCGGCCGGCTCACCACGTCGACACCGGTGAGCCCGAGGTCAGGTCGGGCGGCCCGCAGGTGGCCGAGCAACTCGCCGCGTCCCGCGCCCAGATCGACGACCCGGGACGCACCCTCCCGCTCGGCGAGGCGGGCGACGGCCTCCGCGAACACCGCGCCGAGCGGGCCGTGGGTCGAGGTCGTGAAGTGCCCGGCCGGCCCCTCGTCGCGGCGGTAGAACCCACGCGGGCCGTAGAGCGCCTCGTGCCACGCCTCGCGCCACGGCCGGCTCGTCATCCGGCGAGGCTAGCCGCTCACTGGCTTGGTCCGAGTGGAGCGGTCATGGTGATCGCCGGTCGGCCAGGCTCGTGCGGGCCTCCTGGAGTGCGTCGCCGCCAGCGGCCACGGCCCGCGCTGATGTGCCACTCGGGGTGGGCCCCGGCCGGGTCAGGGGTAGCGTGCTCGGTCGTGGATACCACCGCACATCCCGCGCGCCTCGCCGTGGGCGTGGTCGGCGCCGGTCGAGTCGGTGCCGCACTCGGCGCGGCGCTCGCTCGGGCTGGGCACCGAGTGGTCGGCGCCTACGCGGTGTCCGACGCCAGCCGAGCCCGCGCCGAGGCGCTGCTCCCGCAGGTGCCGATCCTCGCCGACGCCGCCGAGGTCGTGCGCCGCGCCGAACTGGTCATCCTTGCGGTGCCGGATGACGCGCTGCCCGGTCTGGTGGCGGGGCTGGCGTCGACCAGTACCTGGCAGGCTGGGCAGATCGTGGCGCACACCAGTGGCCGGCATGGCGTCGCGGTGCTCGCCCCGGCCCGGGAGCAGCATGTGCTGCCGCTGGCGGTGCACCCCGCGATGACCTTCACCGGCACCGCGATGGACCTTGACCGGATGCTGGAGTGCGTCTTCGGGGTCACCGCCGACGACGCGCTGCGCCCGATGGCCGAGGCGCTGGTGGTGGAGATGGGTGGCGAGCCGGTCTGGGTCGCCGAGGCTGATCGGGCCGCGTACCACTGTGGCCTCGCGCACGGTGCGAACCACCTGGTCACTCTCACCAGCGAGGCGTTGGAGGTACTCGCGGCCGCCGGGGTCGCGGAGCCTCGCCGCCTGCTCGGGCCGCTGCTGCGGGCCGCGCTGGACAACGCCCTGCGCCAGGGCGACGCCGCGCTGACCGGGCCGGTTGCGCGCGGCGATATCGGAACGGTGGGGGAGCACCTCACTGTGCTCGAGGAGCGGGCGCCGGACGTGCGGCCCAGTTATGTCGCGCTCGCCCGGGCGACGGCGCTGCGGGCTCTCGACGCTGGGCGGCTGCGTCCGTCATCCGCCGAACCCCTGCTCGACTCCCTCTCGGAGAGGAGCCCGGAATGACCGGCACCCGATCGGCCCAGGCAGCCACCACGCGGGCAGCCACCACCCCGGCAGCGACCGCGTCGGCGGCGCCGCTCGTCGCGCGCACCCGGGGGGAGTTGCGGGCCGCGCGGGAGGCGCTGACCAGCGGCGATGTCGGTGTCGTGATGACCATGGGCGCGCTGCATGACGGCCACGCCCAGTTGATCCGCACCGCTCGGGCCCGGCACGACCACGTGGTGGTCACAATCTTCCTCAACCCGCTCCAGTTTGGGCCGACCGAGGACCTGTCCCGATACCCGCGCACGGTCGAGGCCGACCTGGCGCTGTGCTCAGCGGCCGGTGTCGACCTGGTGTTCACACCCACCCCGGATGTCGTGTACGAGGGCGGCGATCCCGGCGTGCGCGTCTCGGCAGGCCCGCTGGGCGAGGTGCTCGAGGGGGCCTCTCGGCCGGGCCACTTCGACGGCGTGCTGACCGTGGTCGGCAAGTTGCTGCACCTCACCGCGGCCCGCAGTGCCTACTTCGGCCAGAAGGACGCGCAGCAACTGTTGCTGATCCGCCGGATGGTGCGCGACCTCGACTTCCCGGTGGAGGTGGTGTCGGTGCCGACGGTCCGCGAGCCCGACGGCCTGGCGCTGAGCAGCCGCAACACGTACCTCACCGACTCTGACCGTGAGGTGGCGTTGTGCCTGAGCCGGGCGCTGCACGCGGGGGCGCAGGCCGCGCAGTTCGGCCCGTCGGCGGTGCGGCGGGCGGCCCGCGAGGTGGTGGTGGAGGAGCCACTTGCCCTGGTGGACTACCTCGTGTTGGCGCACCCGCATACGCTCGCCGACGTGCCGGAGTGGTACCGCGGCGAGGCCCTGCTCGCGGTGGCCGCCCGCGTGGGGGTGACCCGGCTCATCGACAACGCACCGGTGCTCGTCGGGCCCGGTGGGGGCGCCATCGAGGTCTTCTCGGATGTGCCGCATGCGCGGGTCGGCGGGTGAGCGGCGTGAGCGGGGTGAGCGGGGTGAGCGGCGTGAGCGGCGTGAGCGGCGTTGGCCGGGTGCTGAGCGGTGCGCCGACCGCGGATGGTGGCGTACCCACGGCGAATGGTGGTGCGCCGACCGCAGTGGGGGGCGCTCCCACCGCAGATGGTGGCGTGCTCGGTGCGCCGACCGCGGATGGTGGTGCACCCAGCCGGGGCGTCGCCGTGCCGCGCCGGCTGGCCGCCCCGGAGCCGGGCTGGACGGTACTGGCCGACGTGGTGGTGGTGGGCTCCGGCATCGCTGGGCTGACCTGCGCGTTGCGGCTGCGCGAGCGAGTCGACCGGGTGCTCCTGGTCACCAAGACGGTGCTCTCGGCCGGGTCCACGGCGTGGGCTCAGGGTGGGATCGCCGCCGCGCTCGACCCCGATGACACCCCGGAGGAGCACCTGCACGACACCCTCGTTGCCGGGGTCGGGCTGTGCGATGCGGATGCCGTGCGCGCGCTGGTCACCGAGGGCCCGGACCGGGTGCGCGAATTGATGGCGCTCGGTGCCGAGTTCGACCGGGACGACGGCGGCGAGATCTTGCTGACCCGAGAGGGTGGCCACCACCGCGACCGGATCGCGCACGCCGGCGGCGACGCCACCGGTGCCGAGATTTCCCGGGCGTTGATCGCGGCGTTGGAGCGGGTGCGCGACGACCCCGGGATCGAGGTGGTCGAGCACGCGCTCGTCGTGGATCTGCTCACAGCGGCCGATGGCGCGGTGTGCGGGGTGACGTTGCACGTGATCGGCGCGGGACAGGTCGACGGGGTCGGCGCCGCGCACGGCCGGGCGGTGGTGCTCGCCACCGGTGGGCTGGGGCAGATCTACACCTCCACGACGAACCCGCCGGTCGCGACCGGTGACGGGATGGCGGCCGCGCTGCGGGCCGGCGCGCGGGTCACCGACCTGGAGTTCGTGCAGTTCCACCCGACCGTGTTGTTCCTCGGCGAGGGGTCGACCGGGCAGCAGCCGCTGATCTCCGAGGCGGTGCGCGGCGAGGGGGCGTTCCTCGTGGATGCCGCCGGGCGCCGGTTCATGACCGGTCGGCACCCGCTGGCCGACCTGGCTCCGCGTGACGTGGTGGCGCGCGCCATCCTCGACGTGATGCGCGAGAAGGGCGTGGACCATGTGTGGCTCGACGCGCGACATCTCGGGGCCGCGTTCCTGGAGAAGCGTTTTCCGTCGATCGTGGCGCGCTGTCGTGAGCTTGGGTTCGACCCGGCAACCGAGCTGTTGCCGGTGGCGCCGGCCCAGCACTACGCCTCCGGAGGGGTCGAGGCCGACCTGCGGGGCCGCACGTCTCTCGATGGTCTCTACGCCTGCGGCGAGGTGGCGTGCACCGGGGTGCACGGCGCGAACCGGCTCGCGTCGAACTCGCTGCTCGAGGGCCTGGTGTTCGCGCACCGCATCGCCGACGACATCGCGGCCCGGCTGGCGGCGGGTGAGTTGCCGCCGCGGGAGCGGGTCACCGGGGGCGATCTGCCCGACCTGCTCTCCGCCCGGCATCGGCTCACCGTGCAGCGCGCCATGACGCGTGGGTCGGGGCCGGTGCGGACTGCGGCGTCGACGGCTGAGGCGCTCGATGCGCTTCAGTCGCTCGCCGAGCGGCCGCCGTCCCAGGCCGAGCCGGGCCCGCTGTCCTGGGAGACCTCGAATCTGCTGCATGTCGGCGTGGCCCTGACCACGCTCGCCCACCGCCGGGAGGAGACTCGCGGCGGCCACGTGCGGGCCGACTTCCCCGCGCTCGACGACGCCCGCTGGCTGGTGCGGCAGACCGTCGCCAGGGGCGCGAACGGCATCCTCGAGGTCACCGAGGGTGCGGTCCTCGCCCCAGAAGAGGTACCCGGATGACGGATCACGGCTTCCCGCTCGACGATGCTCGGCTCGTGGTCGAGCGGGCGCTTGACGAGGATCTCGGCCCGGCGCCCGGGGTCGACGTCACGACTCTTGCGACGATTCCGGCTGCGGCAGAGTCGGACTCGCGAGTCGTTGCGCGGTCGGGCGGGGTGCTGGCCGGGCTCCCGGTGCTGGTCCTCGTGTTCGAAGCGGTGGCGCGGCGGCTCGGCACCGGTGCGGTGTCAGTGACGGTGCACGCCGCCGACGGCGACCTGGTGGCGCGCGGGGCCACCCTCGCCACGGTGCGCGGTTCCACCCGCACCACGCTCGTCGGGGAGCGCACCGCGCTGAACCTGCTGTGCCGCGCATCCGGGGTGGCGACGCATACCCGGGCGTGGGCCGCGGCGCTGGCGGGTACCGGCGCCACCGTGCTGGATACCCGCAAGACGACTCCGGGGCTGCGGTCGCTGGAGAAGTACGCGGTGCGGTGCGGCGGCGGCACGAACAAACGGATGGGCCTCTACGACGTGGCGATGGTCAAGGACAACCACAAGCTCGCCGCGGGCGGGCTCACCCAGGCGTGGCACGCCATCCGGTCGGCGTACCCGCACGTCGACATCCAGGTGGAGGTGACCACGGTCGACGAGGCACTGGAGGCGGTGGCGGCCGGGGCGCGGTTCCTGTTGTGCGACAACATGTCTGTGCCGGTGCTGCGCGAGACCGTGGATGCCGTACGGGCGACGGGGGAGCGGGTCGAGCTCGAGGCCACCGGCGGGCTCACCCTCGCGGTCGCGCGCGAGTACGCCGAGACCGGTGTCGACTACCTGTCGGTGGGTGCGCTCACCCATTCCAGCCCGATCGTCGACCTCGCCCTCGACCTCGACCCCCGCGACCCCGGATGACGTCGCGGCACTGCTGATCGCCGTGCCTATTGCGACGCATGCGCGGAGTGTGCCTCGAACGCCCATGACATGGCGGTGATCTCCGACGACGACAGGCCGTGCTGGCGGGCGACCGAAGGCCAGTCCGCCACGGCCGTCCGGACCTGCGCGACAATGCCGTTGGCCGCCTGGGCGCCGAGGCGGAAGTAGTCCGCGACAGCAAGTGCGAGCGAGATGCTCGCCGTGTCATCACCGAGATCGATGGCCGTGCTGAGGTGTTTGGTCCCTGGTTCGGGGTTGGGGTTGACGTCGAATGCCGGAGACAGCCGCCAGGTGTCCCGGTCCTGGTGCAGGAATCCGTGGTTGCGCAGGTGGTCATCGGTGTTGGAGATGAGGATGGAGAAGACGATCCGGCGCCAGAGTTGGCGCAGGTCCGCGGTCGCGTTCGACGAGCGTGTCTCGATGGTCTCGGCGATCTCCAGGTAACTCCCCTGCTCGCCGTCGGTGGACTGGAGCATTGTCATCGCGCTGACGTATCCGATGCGTCCGGCCGGTCCGCCGTCGGCGTCGTGGGTTCGGTCGAACCGATTCACGACGAGAACGTTGCGGCCGGCGAGATTCAGCAGGGTGGTTGCCGGGACGGTGATCCCGGCCCGGGCGGCGAGGTCGAGTGCGACCTTCTCCCATGCCATGACGTTCCACGTGTCGTGCGCGGCGCTGGGGAACTTGGCGATCGCGAGGCGTCCGACGGCGTCGCGAACGTGTGCCTTGGGCCGTGCCCCACCGAGCGAACTGCCGACCCGGATGAGGCGTTGCAGGTCCGGCAGGTCGGCTGAGTCCGCCTCGGCTCGCGCAGCGAGAGTAAGCAGTTCGGGGAGGTCGGTCAGGGCCGGGACGCCGTGCTCCTCCGTCGCCTCGAATGGCCCGTCGCCGCGCCGGAAGCGAAGCGCGCCCTGTCGAAGGTCGTCGCGGACCCCGAGCAGGTAGTCGACCTCGCCGAGGCTGCGCGGTTCTCGGCCCTCGGCTCGGGCCTGAGCGGCGTGCTGCCGCGTGACCAGAGTCCGGCCCCACCGGTCTGGAGCGCAGTCGCCGAACGCACCGAACATCGAGTGCCCGACGGCACTTTGGTGGGCGCCCGCCTCGAGCGGAAGTGCCGGCTCCAGTGAGTAGGCGCGTGGGTTGGCGATGTAATCGGCTGCGTAGGTGAAGCTGGCGCTCTCCGCACCGCCGCCGCGGCGACGGTGCGGGTACAGGGTGCCGGCGCGGATGTCGTTGCCCCCGAGGCAGACCCAGACCTCGACGGCGCTCATCTGCCGGCTCCGCGAGCACGCACTCTGGTCGGGAGTTTCTCGTCGGCGCGGAGGCGACCGACATCGGTGGCGTACGGGTCGAGCGCCTTCGTCAGCAGATCAAGCACGCCCAGTGCGCGAGCAACCCGCAGCAGATTCTCCACGGAGGCTCCCTGCCCGCCTTCGAGGCGCAGGACGGTGCTGCGACTGACCCCAGCGCGGTCGGCGACTTGCTCGGCTGTGAGGTGGCGCAACTTGCGCCAGGTGGTCACGTCGCGGCCCAGCCCGTCGAGCGCGCGCGCGACTGAGACAGGTGTGCGACCCCGCGTTGCGCCCGCCATGCGCGCTCCTTCAAATATCCAAAAATGAGACTCTAACGCTTTTAGCGTATCAAAAGTGAAACCTTATGCATGTGTGCGATTCGATGAAGGCCATCGCGCCTTCCCTGGGTCGTGTGGCGTCGACCCGCGCCTGAGCCCCACCGGTGCAGGGTCAGGCTCCTGACCCTGCACCAGAGATGTGATCGGCCCACGCCTGCTCGGCATCGTCGAGCCCCATACACGCCACGTGCGCGGCCGGGAGACGCACGACATAGAGGAGTGCGTCGGTCAGCCACCGCGGGACAGTCGCAGGCTGCTCCGGCTCGGGGGTCGCAGTGAGGTCGTGCGCCTGCCTGATGAAAAGCCTGAGGACCTCGGTCAGTGCTGCGGTCGTGGACGAGGAGCCGGCCTCGGCGACGCGCTGCTCGATCTCGGCATAGACCTCACCGTCCTTGCGGTACCCGACGGCCCAGACCTCCGCAACCTCGACCCGGAAGTCGCCCGCCTCGTCGCGGACGACCCGCCAGACGATGCGCCAGTCACGGTTGCCGACGGTGAGCTTGCGGTAGCCGATGAGGCCGCCCAGCAGCGGGTCGCCGGCGTGGGGGTCGCGTTCGAGGTGAATCATCTTCTTCAGGGCCCAGCGCACGATCTGCGGGTCGACCCTGAATAGGGCGTGCAGGTCCCCGATCGCATCGTCGGTCAGACGCACCACACATCCTGGGACGCCTGGGTGCTTTGTCGTCGCGGCCATGCGTCATTGCCGGTGGAGGTCGGCCCGTGGTGGGGGCGTCACTCGCGGTCGGCAGCGATGTCAGCGGTGAGCTCGGCTTCGAGCTCGGCCCGGTCGAACCCCAACGCCACGATGGCGTCATCCAGATCGGTGCGGTTGCCGGTGTCGGACAACTCGCGAGCGAGGATGAGGGACGCGGCGACCAGGTCGGCCCGGAGGCGGTGCAGTTCGTCGAAGTGCTCCATCGAGACGACCGCAGCGACTGCGCGGCCGTGCCGCTCGACGATGATGTCCTCTCCGCGTTCGGCGTCCTTGACCAGGCCCGCGACGCCGCGAGCGGTTGCCGCAGTCACGGATATCTGCCGTTCGGAGTGCGCACCAGCGACGATCACCATGACCTGAAACTGTACAGGAAAAACTGGAGAGAAAATCGATGTGCGGCGCGGGCTCGGGCTCGGGTTCGCGGATCCGGCGCTCACCGGCGTCAGGTGACGTGGTCGTCGATCGGTGACGGTTCGCTGGGCCGTCGCCATCGACGAGTGGTCGGCAGGTGCAGCCGCTCCTGGGTGATCGCGATGCCGCAGATGACGACCAGGGCTCCGACCGGTTCGTGCCAGCTGATCCGCTCCCCGAGGGCCAGCGCACCGAGCGCGACCCCGACGACCGGGGTCAGATAGGTGACTGTGGCGGCGTTGGTCGCGCCCCAGCTGTTCACCACGGCGGTGTTCCAGACGTAGGCGAGGCCGGTGCCCAGGGCGCCCAGCGCAATGATGCTGCCGACGACCGGCCTGCTGAATTGCACCGGGTCGCTGGCGAGCCAGGGCGCGGCGATCGTCATCACCGCGGCGCCGAGGCCGACCTGGACAGTGGCGACGGGCACCGCGTGGAGGCCGCGAGGGGTGATGGTCCGTCGCAGGTACACGAACGCGACGCCGTAGCAGCTGGTGGCGGCCAGGCAGGCGAGCTGGCCGGTGAGGTCACTGTCTCCCAGGCTCGACCACGGCGCCAGGATGACGAGCACTCCGAGGAAGCCCGTGGCGAGGCCGACCAGTCGGGCCCGGGTGGGGCGCTCCTCCGGCAGCGCACTCACCGCGACGAGCATGGTCATCAGCGGCGTGGTCGCGTTGTAGATGCTGGCCAGTGCGGAGGAGATGTGCTGCTCGGCCCACGCGAAGAGGGTGAACGGCAGCGCGCAGAGCAGCAGGGCGACGACGAGCAGGTGCGCCCAGACGCGCGGGTCTCGTGGGAGCGCACGACGGCTCCACGCGCAGATGGCGGCGAGGGTGACCGCGCCGATCAGCAGCCGACCGAACGTGACCTGAAAGGGGGAGAGCCCGCCCAGGGCCACCTTGATGAACAGGAAGCTGGCGCCCCAGGTGAGTGCCAGGAGGACGAACTGGGCCAGCACCGACGTGCTGAGCGATCTCGGTGTGGACATCACGGGGCGACCTCTCCTGCCGGGACTTCGGATCGAGTACAGAACGGTTCAGCCCGGCCCGGTGTGAGTCGAGCCGCCCTGGTAGACCCAGATGTCGCGGCTGCGGATTACGCCGGGCCGGCCGCTCGTGGCCCGGAGCCCCTCCCGCCCTCGGGCCGGCGCCGCCCCGCCGCCCGCGCCGTGCTGCTTGTTCCGGATGTCGTCACGCGCGCCATCCGGGCTCCCGTACCGCCAACCGTGTCGGCCTCGATGGTGGCCGGGTGCACGAGCAGGGGGATGAGTGCCCGGCCGCCGGTGGATCGTGCGAGGCGCACCAGGTCGAGGTGCGCCTCGCACCGCTCAGCGAGTGCGTCGTACGCAGCCTGGCCCATCAGCGCTGCCAGTTCGGCTCTGCTGGAGCGGAACACGGGTTCACGCCCGACGTGCGCCTCGGGGTTGCCCGAGCAGTACCAGTCGAGGTCCTGCCCGCCCGGGCCCCACCCGCGCCGGTCGTACTCGGTGATCGTCACCTCGAGATACGACGTGTCGTCGGGCCGCTCGACGATGCGGTACGACCGCCGAATCGGCAGCTGCCAACACACGTCGGGCTTGGCCTGGTGCGGCGGGGTGCCGGTGAGCACGGCGTGCTGGTGCAGGGCGCACCCGGCGCCGGCAGGGAACCCGGGCCGGTTGAGGAAGATGCACGCCCCCTCGACGACCTTCGTCGCGCGCGCCCCGTCCTCCTCGACCGCCGACCAGGCGCCGAGCCGCGCCGGCGACCGGGTGCCGCGGCGGCCGTACCCCGGGTGCAGTTGCCATTCGTCCTCGCCCAACTCGGCGACCACGGCGCGCACCCGGGCGACGTCGTCGTCATCCGTGAAGTGGGCGCCGAGGGTGCAGCAGCCGTCGTCGGGTCGGGTGGTGTCGATGCCGCGGCACCCGGACCCGTAGATGCAGGACCAGCTGGAGGTCAGCCAGGTGAGGTCGACGCGGAAGCGTTGGCCCGGCTCGGCCGGGTCGGTGAACTCGGCCCAGATGCGCGGCGTGTCCAGCGGGGTCTCGGGCACCAGCCCACCTTACGAGGGCGATGGCCGTGCACCGACTACCTTTGGGCACATGCGGCTGGGTGTCATTGACGTGGGCTCCAACACGGTGCATCTCCTCGTCGTGGATGCCCACCCCGGTGCGCAGCCGCTCCCGGCGAGCAAGCACAAGATCGACCTGCGCCTGGCCGAGCACGTCACCGACGACGGGTGCATCGCCGACGACGGGCGCGACCGGCTCGCCGAGTTCGTCGCGGAGTGCGTGGCGGTTGGCGAGGACCGCGGCGCCGAGGATGTGCGCGGCTTCGTCACCAGCGCGATCCGCGAGGCGCCGAACGGGGACGCCGTGCTCGCCCACGTGCACGAGCGCACCGGCATCCGCCTCGACGTCCTCAGTGGTGCGGATGAAGCCCGTCTCACCTTCCTTGCCGCGCGCCGGTGGTTCGGCTGGTCGGCGGGCACGCTGCTCGTCGCCGACATCGGCGGTGGGTCGCTCGAACTGGCCCAGGGGATGGACGAGGACCCTGACATCGCGCTGTCGCTGCCACTCGGTGCCGGGCGAGTCACCCGCGACCTGCTGCCCGGTGACCCGCCGGATGCCGCGACGCTGCGCGAGGCGCGCCGTGCGGTGCGGGCCGCGATTGCCGCCGAACTGCGGCCGCTGGCCAAGGCGGGACGCCCGGACCATGCCGTGGGCACGTCGAAGACGATGCGGTCGCTGGCCCGGATCTGCGGAGCGGCGCCGAGTTCGGAGGGAGCGTCGGTGGAGCGGGTGCTGGAGCGTGAGCAGCTCGCCGCTCGCCTGCCCGAGATCGCGGCGATGACGGCGGCGGAGCGTGCCGAGCTGCCGGGGGTGTCGGACGGTCGGGCGCCGCAGCTGCTCGCCGGTGCGGTCGTCGCTGACGCCGCCATGGACCTGCTCGGCATCGACGCGCTCGAGATCTGTCCCTGGGCGCTGCGCGAGGGGATCATCCTTCGGCACCTTGACCGGTTGGAGTGACGGTGGTGTCGGATGCCGTGGCTCGGGTCGCGCCGGTCGAGGTGCCGGCCGCCCGGGTGGCGCTGTCCACGTCATCCGCCTACCCCGACAGTTGCGCCGGCGCCTTCGGGCACGCGGCCCGGCTTGGCTATGACGGCGTCGAGGTGATGGTGTGGACCGACCCGGTGACCCGGGAGGCCGGCGCCCTGCGAGCACTGGCCGAGCACTATGGCGTGCCGGTGCTCTCGGTGCACGCGCCCACCCTGCTGGTGACCCAACGGGTCTGGGGCACCGACCCGTGGGAGAAGGTCGATCGGTCGGTCGAGTTGGCCCTGGAGCTCGGCGCGGACACCGTGGTGCTGCATCCGCCGTTCCGGTGGCAGCGGGAGTATGCGGCCGGTTTCGTTGACGGGGTCGCGCTGCGCGAGAACGACACCGGCATCGTGTTGGCGGTCGAGAACATGTACCCGTGGCGCGGCCCGCGGCACCGGGAGGTCGAGGCGTACCTGCCGCACTGGGACCCGGTGCCGCAGCCGTACGACCACGTGACGCTCGACCTGTCGCACACGGCCACGTCCGGGTCCGACGCGATGGCGATGGTCCGGGCGCTCGGACCGCGGCTGTCGCACCTGCACCTCGCCGATGGGACCGGGTCAGCGCGGGACGAGCACCTGGTGCCGGGGCGCGGCTCCCAGCCCTGCGCCGAGGTGCTGGAAACACTTGCTGCGCAGGGCTTTTCGGGCCACGTGGTCGTCGAGGTCGCGAGCCGCCGAGGTACCGATGTGCAGCGCGAACTCGACTTCGCCGAGGCGCTCGCGTTCGCCCGCCTGCACCTCGCTAGCGCGTCCTAGCGGCGGGGCCGTCACGCGATGTGGGTGAAACCCGTCGGATGGGCACCGGGGATCACCCACGTTCACGCGGCCAGTTCAGAAGCGTCCGAGCGACGGTGTCGAGGAGGTGGGTCAGCTGCCGGTCGAAGCGGTACGGCACCTCGGCGACGTCCTCGAGCAGCACGATCCTTCCCTGGTGCAGCCCTATTGACGACCTGTTGGCTGCACGCCGGCGTCGAGCTCCGGGCTAACCTGAGCCGCATGGACGCCTCCGATCTGCTCCGCGGTGCTCTGCTCCAGGTGTCGGAGTCGGCTCTTATCCGCGCCACCATGGTCAGGGCGCCGGTCAGCCGTGCTGTGGTACGCCGGTACGTCGCTGGGGAGACGGTGGCGGATGCCGTGGCGGCGGTCGGCGAACTGCGCGCCACGAATCGGCTGGCCACGATCGACCACCTCGGCGAGGACGTCACCGACCGGGCCGCTGCCGAGGCCACCCGCGATACCTACGTCGACCTGATCGGCGCGCTGGCGTCATCCGACCTCGCTGCCTACGGCGCCGCCGAGGTGAGCGTCAAGTTGAGCGCGGTGGGGCAGGCCCTGCCCGGAGACGGTGCCGCGATCGCCCTCGACCACGCGCGAGCGATCTGCGAGGCGGCAGCGCGAGCGGACACCACGGTCACTCTCGACATGGAGGACCACACCACCACCGACCGCACCCTGGAGACGCTGCGCGAACTGCGGGTCGACTTTCCGTGGGTGGGTGCGGTGCTGCAGTCCTATCTGCACCGCACCGAGGCGGACTGCCGCGACCTGGCCACCGCCGGCAGCCGGGTGCGGCTGTGCAAGGGGGCCTACAAAGAGCCAGCCTCGGTCGCCTACCAGGACGGCACCGACGTCGACCTGTCGTACGTGCGGTGCCTCAAGGTGCTGATGGCCGGCGAGGGCTACCCGATGGTGGCCAGTCACGACCCGCGGCTGGTCGAGATCGCGCAGGCGCTCGCCACGCATCACGGCCGGGCCCCAGACAGCTACGAGTTCCAGATGCTGCTCGGGGTGCGCCCCGCTGAGCAGGCCCGGATCGCGGACCGTGGGCACCAGATGCGGGTGTACGTGCCGTTCGGTGAGGACTGGTACGGGTACCTGGTCCGTCGGATGGCCGAGCGCCCGGCGAACCTCCAGTTCTTCCTGCGCTCGCTGGTCACCCGCGGATAGGCAGCGACCGCGCTCGTCCCGTCCCGGCCCGGCCCGGCCCGGCCCGGCTCGGCTCCGCGCCGCTGGGCAGCCTCGGCCCCGGGCACGCGCGCCGATGGGTGAGGCTGCCCGCGCCAGGTCGGCGTCCACGCAGGCTCCGGATGGCCGTGGAACACTGTCGACCGGCATCCTGGGTCAGATCGCGGCCCGGCCGACATCAGGTGCAAGGGAGACAGTCGTGCTGGGAGACGTAGGGGCGCACCTCGAGCGGTTGGTGGCGGATGCCGTCCGCGTCGCCCTGGACGTCGAGATCACCCCGGGGCAGGCACTGGTCCGCCCGTCGAACCCGGAGCGCGGCGGGGACTACCAGTGCAACGCGGCAATGAGTCTGGCTACGCGGCTCGGCCGCCCGTCGCGCGAGATCGGCGAGACGATCGCTGCGGCAATCGACCCGGCCGGGGTGATCGAGGCCCCGACCGTCGGCGGGCCGGGATTCGTCAACCTTCGGTTGCGCCTCGACTGGCTGAGCACGCAGATGACCGGCCTCATCGCCGATGACCGGATCGGCGTCCCGGCCGCATCCACGCCGGAGCGGGTCGTCGTGGACTACAGCGGCCCGAACGTGGCGAAGGAGATGCACGTCGGGCACCTGCGCTCGACGATCATCGGCGACGCGCTCGTCCGATTGCGGGAGTTCCTGGGCCACGAGGTGATCCGCCGCAATCACCTCGGTGACTGGGGTACGCCGTTCGGGATGCTGATCGAGCACCTCGTGGACGAGGGCTGGGTCGCCGGTGCGGGCAGCGAACACTCGATTTCCGATCTCAATGGCTTTTACCAGAAGGCGCGCACGAAGTTCGACACTGACGCCGAGTTCGCCGCGCGGGCCCGCCGCCGGGTCGTGGCCTTGCAGGGCGGGGACTCCTCGACGCTGGCGCTGTGGCGGATGCTGGTCGCGGAGTCCCAGCGGCACTTCGAGATGGTCTACCGGGCGCTCGGGGTGACGTTGACCGCCGAGGATTCCTATGCGGAGAGTTTCTACAACCCGTTTTTGGCCGACACGATCACCGAGCTCGACGGCACGGGGCTGGTGCGTGAGAGCGATGGGGCGTTGTGCGCGTTCCCCGACGGGTTCACCGGTCGCGAGGGTGAGCCGGCGCCGATCATCGTGCGCAAGTCCGACGGCGGCTACACCTACGGCACCACCGACCTCGCCGCGACCCGGTACTGGTGCCGGGAGCGTGACGCTGCCGAGTTGCTCTACGTGATCGGCGCACCCCAGCGCACCCACCTGGCGATGGTGGTCGCAACGGCCACCGACGCCGGCTGGCTTGACGAGAACCACCGGGCGGTGCACGTGTCGTTCGGGTCGGTGCTGGGTGCCGATGGCCGGATGCTGCGGACGCGGTCCGGGGGCTCGGTGCGCCTGATCGAGTTGCTCGACGAGGCGGTCGAGCGGGCCGCGACAGTGATCGCCGAGCGCAGCGAGATCGACGAGGCCGACCGGGCCACGGTGGCGCGGGCGGTCGGGATCGGCGCGGTGAAGTACGCCGACCTGTCCAGCGCGCGGGAGAAGGATTACGTGTTCGCGTGGGACCGAATGCTGGCGATGGAGGGCAACACCTCGGTCTACCTGCAGTACGCGAACGCCCGGATCCGGTCGATCCTGCGCCGCGCCGATGCCGCAGGCATCCTGGCCGGTTCCGCGATCACGGTGCGGGAGCCGGCCGAGCGTGCGCTGGCGATCGCGGTGCTCCGGCTGCCGGCTGCCGTTGCGGCATCCGACCGTGGATACGCCCCGCACACGCTGTGCGGGTACCTGTACGAGGTGGCGACGGCGTTCTCCGGCTTCTACGAGAACTGCCCGATCCTCGCCGACACCACGAGCCGCGAGGAGCGAGCGTCGCGGCTGGCGCTGGCGGCCCTCACGTCGCGGGCGCTGGTCCTCGGGCTCGACCTGCTCGGCATCGAGGCGCCCGAGAAGTTGTAGCAGCCCAGGTGTCATGCCGGCCGGTGCGCCCGGCGAGTGCCGCGCGACGTCGGAGATCCGGCACGCGGTTCGGCTCGTCTGCCACTTCCCCGTGCAGGTGGCCTCGGACGGTCTCGACGGGTGCTCGTCCAGGATCTCCGCCGTGCAACCGGCATACTCGCCCGCATGGGAATCGTCGCGATCTTCGGTGCTGGTGTCATGGGTGAGACCCTGCTGTCCGGTTTGATCCGGGCCGGCCACCAACCGGGCGAGCTCGTCGTCGCCGAGCGTCGTGCCGACCGGGCCGCCGAACTCACCGAGCGCTACGGCGTGCGGGTGGGTGACACCGCCGACGCCGCCGCGTCCGCCGACACTCTGGTGCTCGTGGTCAAACCGCAGGACATGGCCGGCCTCCTCGGCGAGGTCCGTGAGCACGTGCGCCCCGGCAGCCTCGTCGTGAGCCTTGCGGCCGGCATCCCGACAACATTCCTCGAGCAGCGCCTCCCCGACGGCACGGCGGTCGTGCGGGTGATGCCGAATACCCCGGCTCTGGTCGACCAGGGCATGGCCGCCCTGAGCGCTGGAGCGCACTGCGACCCGGCGCACCTGCGCGAGGCCGAGGCCCTGATGGCGGCGACCGGCAAGGTCGCCGAGGTGCCCGAGAAGTTGCAGGATGCCGTGACCGCCATCTCGGGCAGTGGCCCGGCGTACATCTTCTATGTGGTGGAGGCGATGATCGAGGCGGGCGTGGTGCTGGGGATGCCGCGCGGCACGGCCACCGAGCTCGTCGTGCAGACCCTCTACGGCGCCGCGACGATGATCCGCGAGACCGGCCAGCACCCCACGGTGCTGCGCGAGCAGGTCACCTCGCCCGGCGGCACCACCGCGGCGGCGCTCCGCCAGCTCGACGACCATAAGGTGCGCGCCGCCTTCATCACGGCGATGGAGGCCGCGGCCCGCCGGTCCCACGAACTGGCCAGTGGCTGAACCCCGGTCGGGGGCCGCGACGCCGATTCCGGGACTCCACGCCCTGGGCTCGTCCCGCCCGACCGCCGCGAGCCTCGCACCCCCTGCTGAACCCCGCGGGCCTCGCGAGGACGGACCGTGCGATCCCGCGCCCACCGGCCCGGACGTGCGCGTCATCCGGGTGACCGAGGATGGGTGGCGCACCTACCGCGACGTGCGTCTGGCCGCGCTGATCGATAGCCCGCGGGCGTTCTGGGGCACCTATGCGGAGTCGGCGGGCCGGAGCGAGTCCGAGTGGCGCGCCCGGGCGGCATCCCGTTTCCCCACCTGGCTGGCCGTGGACGGCGAGCGTCCGGTGGGCACGGTCGGCCTCTGCCGGCTGGTCGACCGGCCGGATGACGAGGTCGGGCTGGTCGCGATGTGGGTGGCCACCGTGGCGCGCGGCACCGGGGTGGCACATGCCCTGGTCGGTACGGCCCTGGAGCACGCGGGGGCCGAGGGCTGCCGCCGGGTCCGGCTCGAGGTGGCACACGAGAACCGCCGCGCCTGGGCGTTCTACGAGCGGTGCGGGTTCCGGGCCACCGGCCGGGTCGAGCGGATGCCGTGGGATCGGTCGGTGACCGAGGAGGAGATGGTGCTCGATCTGGGCGGGGCCGCGCGTCCGCCGCGCTGACGGCGGTGGACGCGCCGCTCAGCGGCGCTGGATGCCACTGCGCAGCGGTGCTGGATGCCCTGGTCAGGCATCGGGCCGGGCGCTCGTGAGACTGGGCACTGTTCACCTGCCCGGGGTGCCGGTCGGTGTCGCGCGCGTGGGAGAGTGCTCCGCATGGGTGACATCACGGTGCGTCCGCTGGGCGCTGACGAGTGGGAGCAGTACCGCTCCGTCCGACTCACCGCGTTGCTGGAGTCGCCGGAGGCGTTCGTCGCGACTCATGAACAGGAGGCCGCCGAACCCGAGGAGTTCTGGCGGGCTCGGATGGCGCGTTCGACCCGTCTGCTTGCCGAGCGTGACGGGCAGGCTCTCGGCATCGCGAGTGTGGGTGCGGTGGCAGATGACGAGCCCGAGTCCGCGCAGTTGTTCGGGCTGTGGGTGCGCCCCGAGGCGCGCGGGAGTGGCGCCGCCACCGCGCTGGTCCGGGCCGGCGCCGAGTCGGCGGCCCGCGCTGGGAAGGCGCACTTGCTCTACTGGGTGGGTGCCGACAACGGGCGGGCGGTGGCGTTCGCGAGCGGGTTCGGGTTCCGTCCGACGTCTGAACGACGACCGATGCGGGTGATCGCCGAGGATGCCGACGAGGAGGAGGTCGCGATGACCCTCTCGCTCGCTGGCGACCGCGGCGGCCGGCTCACGTTCTGACCAGTTCGGGGTGGTCACGGCGGGTCAGGGGCGGGCGGCGAGCCGTTCGATGAGGGTGGCCGGGCCGCTGACGATGAGCGTGTCGTGCGCGGACACCTTCGTCGATGGGACGGCGTAGGTGATGGCGTTGCCCGGGGTCTTGACCCCGACGACGGTGACGCCGTACTTGCTCCGGATGCCGCTCTGCTGGAGCGTGAATCCGATGGCCTCGGTGGGTGGGCGCATCTTGACGATGGCGAACCCGTCGTCGAACTCGATGTAGTCCTGCATCCGGCCCCCGACCAGGTGGGCGACCCGGCGGCCGGTGTCGGCCTCCGGGCGCACGATGTGGTGCACGCCGATTCGGTCCAGGATGCGGGCGTGCTCGGGGGAGAGCGCCTTGGCCCAGATGTCGCGGACCTGAGCGTCCACGAGGTTCGCGGCGGCGAGTACCGACGCCTCGACCGAGGAACCGATGGCTACCACGGCGATGCGGTAGCGCTCGGCCTTGGCGTCGCGGATCAGTTCGACCTCGCTCGCGTCGCCATGGATGACCGAGGCGAGCCGGCCGAGGAACTTCTCGGCGAGGAGGCCGTCCTTCTCGATCGCGGTCACCCGGTGGCCGAGCCGGCTCAACTCGAGCGCGGCTGCGGCACCGAACCGCCCCAGCCCGACGACGAGCACCTGGTCGTCGGTGCGGCTACTCCTGGCCATGTGCTCCTCCGGTCACCGCGGATGACGTCGGCGCGACGTCGGCTGGTCAGGGGCAAGCCTGCCACGGCGTCGCGGCAGGTAGCGTTCGGTGTATGGCCGTGCGGACGAGCGTCATCTGGGACGACGGCTTCACCGCCTACGACTTCGGCCCACAGCACCCGATGCGGCCGGTGCGTCTGGACCTCACGACCCGGCTGGCGCGGTCCTTGGGGGTGCTCGACGGGGTGGTCCTGGTCGCGCCGGACGCGGCATCCGACCACACCCTGGAGTTGGTGCACGACCCCGCGTACATTGCCGCGGTCCGCCGGGCATCCGAGGATCCTGCCGCCGCTGACCCTCGCTATGGGCTCGGCACCGATGACGACCCCGCGTTCGGTGGCATGCACCACGCGTCCGCGCGGGTGGTGCAGGGCACGGTCGAGATGTGCCGAGCAGTATGGGAGCGGCGGGCGGACCATGGGGTCAACTATTGCGGCGGGCTGCATCACGCCATGCGCGCTCAGGCGAGTGGCTTCTGTATCTACAACGACGTCGCGGTCGGCATCCGGTGGCTGCTCGAGGCCGGGGTGCAGCGGGTCGCGTATGTCGACATCGACGTGCATCACGGCGATGGCGTCGAGCGGCTCTTTTGGGACGACCCACGAGTCCTGACCATCTCGCTGCACGAGAGCGGCCGGCATTTGTTTCCCGGCACCGGGTGGCCCGGTGATGTGGGTGGCCCGGACGCGCGGGGTTCGGCCGCCAATGTGGCCGTGCCGCCCGGCACCACGGATGCCGGGTGGCTGCGTGCCCTCGACGCGGTGGCGACGCCGTTGGTTCGTGCGTTCGCGCCGCAGATGCTGGTCACTCAGCACGGCTGCGACACCCACCTTGATGATCCCCTGGCGCATCTGGCCATCACCGTCGATGCGCAGCGTCGCGCGCACGAGATGCTGCACGACCTGGCCCACGAGGTGTGCGACGGCCGGTGGGTGGCGGTCGGCGGGGGTGGGTACGAGCTGGTCAATGTGGTGCCGCGGTCGTGGGCGCACCTCACCGCGATCGCTGCGCATGTGCCGGTGGACCCTGCGACGCTGGTGCCGGCGGAGTGGCGGGCTCGGGTGGAGCGGCTGTTCGGCCGGCCGGGTCCGTGGCGGATGGGGGATCTTCCCGCGGATGACCTGCCGATCCGGGTGCAGCCGTGGAGCACCGGCCATGATCCGGGCGACCCCCTCGACGCCGCTGTCGCCGCGACCCGGCGGGCGGTGTTTCCGCACCACGGGCTCGACCCGCATCTCGATTGACGCGAGCGCCCGCCGTCATCCCACCTTTTCCGCCCCATGGCGGAACGGGCAGGTTCGCACGGTAAGTCAACCCGTGCGAACCGGGTGGTTCCGCCATGGGGCGGAAAAACTGCGGCCGGGCCGGGTCGGTCGCGTACCGCGTGTCGGCTGGACAGGGCCGGATGAAGTTGCCGGTTCCCTTCCCCAGTTGTCACAACTGCCCCTAAGGTTGCGTGAGCGCGTCGCAGGGAGTCAGCCGGAGCGTTCCGGCGCTGCGTGCGGGCAGAAGATCGAGGTCAGGATGACTACGGAGCGTCAGCTCGGCGAGGTCCGTTTTCTTACCGTCGCCGAGGTCGCCGCCATCATGCGTGTCTCGAAGATGACGGTGTACCGCATGGTTCATGCGGGCGAACTGCCGGCCATTAGGGTCGGGCGGTCGTTTCGCGTTCCCGAGGATGACGTGCATGCCTACCTCCGGAGTTCGTTCGTCGATACCGCCTGAGCGGCACTCACGCGATCACGAGGGGCTCCCCGACATGCGGGCCGCCCCTCGCGTCGCGTCCATCGGTTTGGGACGGTGCGCATCCGGCCGGTATGGTTAGCCGCCGCGCACCAGCCACCGAGCACACGTTCACGTCAGGATGTTCTATGGGTTCAGTCATCAAGAAGCGGCGCAAGCGGATGGCGAAGAAGAAGCACCGCAAATTGCTGCGCAAGACGCGTCACCAGCGTCGCAACAAGAAGTGATGTCGTCTCACTGATGACGTGCCGACGGCCCCCCGGCCTTTCGCCAGGGGGGCCGTTCTCGTGTGTCGACAGGGCTGTTCCGAGGGGGCTGCGCGGTACTGGTTGTGCGGTGGGTGCCGAACCTCGCTGACGCGCGGCTCCACACTCGCTAGGGTTGTGGCCTGCGGGGCAGGTGGCACCCACGGGAAGGAGCGTCGTGGCTGGCGTGGTGCTCGTCACCGGGGTTTCCCGGTACCTCGGCGGTTTATTGGCCCGGCGCCTGGTCGGCCACCCCGGCGTCGAGCGGGTCGTGGGGGTTGACGTCATCCCGCCCCCGCACCCACTCTCCGGGGTTGAGTTCGTGCGTGCCGACATCCGCAACCCGATGATCGGTCGGGTCATCGAGACCCACCAGGTCGAGACCGTCGTCCACATGAACGTCATCGCCACGCCGACCTTCGTCGGTGGCCGCACGCCGCAGAAAGAGATCAACGTCATCGGCACGATGCAGTTGCTCGCGGCCTGCCAGAAGTCGGCGGCGGTGCGGCGGCTGGTGGTCAAATCGTCGGCCGCGGTCTATGGTTCCACCGCTCGCGACCCCGCCATGTTCACCGAGGAGACCAGCGCCAAACGAACGCCCCCGGGAGGGTTCGGCAAGGACTCCATCGAGGTCGAGGGGTACGTACGCGGATTCGCCCGGCGTCGACCCGACGTCGACATCCTCATGCTCCGGTTCGCGAATATCGTCGGCCCGCGCATCCGCACCTCGATCACGGACTACTTCAATCTTCCGGTGGTGCCGGTCCCGATGGGCTTCGATGCACGGATGCAGTTCATGCACGAGGATGACGCCATCGACGCGGTCGTCACGGCCACCGACGGCGATCAGGTGGGAGTGGTCAACCTCGCTGGCGACGGCGTCGTTACCGTGCTTCAGGCGGCAGCGCTGGTGGGCCGGCCGGTTCTCCCGGTCCCGCTCGGCGCGGCCGGGGTGGTCGGCGGAGTCACCAAGCGGCTCGGGCTCGTCGACTTCTCGCCCGACCAGATGTCGTTCCTCGCGTTCGGGCGCGGCCTGGACACCACGAGAATGCGCACCGTGCTTGGTGTCGAGCCCCGGTTCACCTCGCGGGCCGCGTTCGAGGACTTCGCGCGGACCGTGGCCCCCGCCGTCCCCGCGGCGTCATCATTCACCGACGCGGTCGGTGGTGTTCTGGGTGCGGCAGGGCAGGCTGTGCACCTCGTCGGTACTGGGTTCGGCCGCTGATGGCCCGACGCAGCAGCCTCGCCGCGGGTGCCGCACGAGCGTCCGGCGAGCGTGCCCGTCGGCGGGCCACACCGCTCATTGGGGCCGATCCGGTCCAACCCACCGACGGCGCCGCGGTCGCACCGGCCCCAGGCCACGTCCGGTCGGCGCCACGGCATCCAGGTGGAGCCGCCGCCGCGGCGCCGGACATAGCTGCGGCGCCGGACATAGCTGCGGCGCCGGACATTGCTTCGGCGCCGGACATTGCTTCGGCGCCGGACATTGCTGCGGCGCCGGACATTGCTTCGGTGCGCGACACCCCGCGTCGCGCAGCCCGGTCGCCACATCGGCCGTCCCCGCGGGTGACCAGCACTCCGTCTCCGAAAGCTGCGAATCAGGCGGGGGAGCGGAGTCGGCGGCCGCGGTTGAGCCCGCGGCAGAAGGCAGCCCGCGACCGTGCTGAGCGCCGGCCGTACCTCCGGGTCGCCGAGCCGCCACCCGAGCCGCCGGACGACCCCACGGTCAGCGACGCGCCGGGGAGCTCCGGGTTTCCGCTCCTCGATCTTGCCGACCTCGTGGATGGTGTGGTGACGGGGCTTCGGTTCGCCGCCAAGGCGGCTGGTGCCTCGCCCGATGACGTCGAGCGGGCCCTGGCGCGGCTGCTCGGATATGCGCGCCGACGCCTTGACGGCGACTACGACGTCGACGAGTTCGGCTACGACGCGGAGTTCACCGAGACCGTGTTCTACCCGCTGTTGCGGCCGATCTACCGCCACTGGTTTCGGGTCGAGGTGCGAGGTGTCGAGAACATTCCGGCCGAGGGCGGCGCGCTCGTGGTGTCAAACCACTCGGGAACGGTGGCCATCGACTCCCTCATGGTGCAACTCGCCATCCGCGACGAGCATCCGCGGCAACGGGCGATGCGGGCACTGGGTGCCGACCTCGTCTTCCAGACTCCGTTCGTCGGCACCATTGCCCGCCGGTCGGGATCGACGCTGGCCACCGGGGATGACGCCGGGCGGCTGTTCGCCCGCGGTGAGCTGGTCGGTGTCTTCCCCGAGGGTTTCAAGGGCACCGGCAAACCGTTCAGCGAACGGTACAAACTGCAGCGTTTCGGACGTGGTGGCTTCGTCTCCGCCGCGTTGCGGGCTGGCGCACCGATCGTTCCGTGCTCGGTGGTCGGGGCAGAGGAGATCGCGCCGATCCTGGGAAATATGGGCATGGTGGCCAGGCTCCTCGGATTGCCGTACGCCCCGATCACCCCGACGTTTCCCTGGCTTGGCCTGCTCGGCCTCATCCCTCTGCCGAGCAAGTGGATCATCGAGTTCGGTACTCCGATCGCGACCGACACGTATGAGGCTGGGGCCGCCGACGACCCGATGCTCGTTTTCGACCTCACCGACCAGGTCCGCGAGAGCATCCAGCAGACGCTCTATACCTTGCTCATGCAGCGCCGTTCGGTGTACTTCTAGTCGTGTCCCAGGATCGACCACCGGCAGCGGTGCCGTGTGACGAGACCGCTGCGGCTCGGATCACGGTGGTCACTCGGGCGGGCTGCCACCTCTGCGTCGCCGCCCGAGAGACGGTGGCGCGGATCGCGGCAGAACTCGGCATCGGGTGGGTCGAGGTCGATGTGGACGCCGATCCCGACCTGCGCAGACGATGGTCCGAGGAGGTACCCGTGACGCTGGTCGACGGTCACCAACACGACTACTGGCGAGTTGACGAGCGGCGCCTGCGTGCCGCCCTCGCGCGCCGGCCGGACTAGTACTGCAACGGCAGTTCAGGTTACGGGGGGCGATGGCCGCGTCGGCGGTAGTGACTCGCTCGGGCCTGGTGCTGTCGTCGTCGGCGCCAGGTCGACCAGCTCAGTACGGTCTGTACGCAGGCCGTGGGGGCGAG
>JBOFLG010000054.1:0-15596 GCA_051657745.1 Dermatophilaceae bacterium
ACGGCATCGGGCACCTGCACGACGGCATCAGCCCACCCGCACGACGGCATCGGCATCGGGTGGGTACTACCCGGCAGCCTCCGCAGCGGTGAGCCACTCCAACTCCAGGGCTTCGCGGTCTTCCACCAGGGCGCGCAACTCGCCGTCGAGGTCGAGCACCCGGGTGTGGTCGGCCGCGGCGTCCGCCAGCTGGGCGTGCAGCCGCTGCTCGCGCTCGGCGAGTCGTGACAGGGCCCGCTCGACCCTGGCCATCGTCTTGCGGGACTCGCGCACCTCGGCCGGGCTCGGCCCGGGCGCGACCGCGCCGGGTGAACCGGTGGCCGATGACGACCCGCCGGGACCTGGGTGCGACCCACCGCTACCGCCGGACGTCGCGGCGCCGGCATCCGCCCGACCCGTCCGGGCACGAGTACCTCCGGATGCCGAACCGCCGCGTGCCGCGTCATCCGCCCGCAGCCGGAGGTACTCCTCGACCCCGCCGGGCAGGTCGCGCAGCCGGCTGTCGCCGAGCAGGGCCACCTGCCGGTCGCACACCCGCTCGAGCAGATAGCGGTCGTGCGAGACCACGATGAGCGTGCCAGGCCAGCCGTCGAGGACGTCCTCCAGCGAGGTGAGGGTGTCGATGTCGAGGTCGTTGGTCGGCTCGTCGAGGAGCAGCACGTTGGGCTCGTCCATGAGCAGCCGGGTGAGCTGCAGCCGGCGCCGCTCACCGCCGGACAGGTCGCCGACGCGGGTCTGCTGCCGCGGCCCGGTGAAGCCGAGCCGCTGAGCGAGCTGGCTGGCGCTCACCTCGCGAGCGCCGAGCTGCACGCTACTGCGCACCGACTCCACCGCCTCGATGACTCGCCGCCCGGCAAGCGCGTCAAGCTCCCGCACCTCCTGGGTGAGAAACGCCACCCGCACGGTGACACCCTCGCGTCGCCGCCCAGCCGCGAGCGGGTGCTCGCCGGCCAGCGCCCGCAGCAGGGTCGACTTACCCGAGCCGTTGACGCCAACCAGGCCGACCCGCTCCCCTGGCGCGAGCCGCCAGGTACACCGGTCGATCAGCACCCGGCCGGCCACGGCCACGGTGGCGTCCTCGAGGTCGAGGACATCCTTACCGAGCCGGGCGGTGGCGAACCGCGCCAACTCGACGCCGTCGCGCACCGGCGGCTCGTCGGCAATCAGCGCGTTCGCGGCATCGATCCGGAAGCGTGGTTTGCTGGTCCGGGCCGGCGGGCCTCGGCGCAGCCACGCGAGTTCTTTGCGCAACAGGTTGTCACGACGATCAGCAGCAGCCCCCGCCATCCGCTCGCGCTCGGCGCGAGCCAGGACATACGCCGCGTAGCCGCCGTCGTAACTGTGCACGCTTCCCTCGTCGACCTCCCAGGTGCGCGTGGCCACGGCGTCGAGGAACCAGCGATCGTGGGTGATCACGACGAGCGCGTGGCCGGGGCGGGTACGCCGGGTCACGAGATGGTCGGCGAGCCAGGCGACCCCCTCGACGTCGAGGTGGTTGGTCGGCTCATCGAGCAGCAACAGATCGGGGTCGGCGACGAGCAGGCCGGCCAGTGCCACCCGGCGCCGCTCGCCCCCGGAGAGCGGCCCGACCGGGGCGTCCAGGCCGCCCACCCCCGGTGCGTCCAGCCCGCCGAGCAGCCCGGTGAGTACGTCGCGCACCCGCGCGTCGGACGCCCATTCGTGCTCGGCACGCTCCCCGAGCACGGCCATCCGCACGCTGGCCGCCGGGTTGAGGCTGTCGGCCTGGCTGAGCACCCCGGTGGTGAGCCCGCTGGTGCGGGCCACCCGGCCGTCATCCGGGACGAGCGAGCCGGCCAGCACTCGCAGCAGGGTGGTCTTGCCGCCGCCGTTGCGGCCGACGACACCGATGCGGTCGCCCCCACCCACGCCGAGCGAGACGTCCTCGAGCACCAGGGTGGTACCGAGCGCCAAGCGGGCGCGCTCGACCGAAATCAGGTTGGCCATTACGCGACCCGGTGAGGGACGAGCTGCGCGCCGTGCACCGGCCCGTTCGCACGGCGCACATCGCGCGCCACACCGGATGCCGTGAGCGCGACGGCGAGGTCGATGCTGGCCTCGGCGTGCTCGACGAGGAACGCGACCGTCGGGCCCGAGCCAGAGACGACACCGGCCAGCGCGCCGTACTCCAGGCCAGAAGCGAGCACCTCGCCGAGCGCGGGCCGCAGCGAGACTGCGGCAGCCTGCAGGTCATTACTCAACTGCGGAGCGAGTTGGCGCGGGTCGCCGGTGCGCAGCGCGGCCATCAGCGCCGGCGTCGCGACCGGCTCGGGCACCGTGGCATCGTCGCGGAGCCGGTCGCACTCGGCGTACACCTCAGGAGTCGACATCCCACCCTCGCTGAGGGCAAACACCCAGTGGTACGAGCCACGGGCGAGCACCGGAGCCAGCAGCTCACCGCGCCCGCTCCCGACCGCGGTGCCGCCGGCGACGAGGAACGGCACGTCACTGCCCAGTTCGGCGGCCGCCTCCTCGAGCTCGTCACGGTCGAGCGCGAGGTGCCACAGGTGGTCGAGGCCGACGAGCGTGGCAGCGGCGTCGGCCGAGCCCCCGGCCATCCCCCCCGCGACCGGAATTCCCTTGGTGATGGTGAGGTGCACCGGCTCACGGTCGAACCGCTCGGCGAACAACTTGGCAGCCCGCAACGCCAGGTTGTGGTCATCAGTGGGCACACCATCAGCCAGTGAGCCGGTGACGGTGCATCCCCAGGTGTCGGATGCGGCGATCGAGACCTCGTCGTAGAGACCGACCGCCTGGTACACGGTGGCGAGCGAGTGGTAGCCATCGGGCCGAAGCGGCCCGACCGCCAGTTCGAGGTTGACCTTGGCCGGGACGCGCACCGCGACCGGGCCCGGCACGGTCGGCGCGGTCGTCATGGGTTCACCCTATCCAGCACCGGCCGAAGCGATTCGGGCGAATGCGGCGACGTCGAGTTGTTCGCCGCGGGCTCGCGGGTCGACGCCAGCGGCCCGCAGCACCGCCTCGGCCGCGCTGGCCGAGCCGGCCCAGGCGGCCAGCGCGGCGCGCATCGTCTTACGCCGCTGGGCGAAGGCGGCGTCGATGCAGGAGAACACCCGCTGGCGGTTGGCGGTCGAGGCTGGCGGTTCCCGGCGCTCGAGAGCCACCAGCGCGGAGTCCACGTTCGGCACCGGCCAAAACACGCTGCGCCCGACGTGCCCGGCGAGGTGGACATCGGCATACCACGCCGCCTTCACGCTCGGCACGCCGTAGGTGCGGCTGCCGGGCCCGGCCGCGAGCCGCTCGGCCACCTCGAGCTGCACCATGACCAGGAGCCGGTCGATGCTCGGGAATCGCTCGAGGAACTGCAACACCACCGGGACCGACACGTTGTACGGCAGGTTCGCCACCAGTGCGGTCGGGGCCGGGCCGGGCAGGTCGGTCACCGCCAACGCATCGGCGTGTACGACATCGAGCCGGCCACGCAGGCGACTGGCCCGCTCGGCGACCGTGTGCGGCAACTGCGCGGCAAGGACCGGGTCGACCTCCACGGCGACGACCCGCGTGACCTCGGGCAGCAGCGCGAGGGTGAGCGAGCCGAGGCCCGGGCCGACCTCGACGACCACGTCATCCGGATGAAGCCCGGCGAGCCGCACGATGCGCCGCACCGTGTTGCCGTCGACGACGAAGTTCTGCCCCCACTGCTTAGTCGGCCTGATCCCGAGGCGGCCCGCGAGATCCCGGACGTCGGCAGCGCCGAGGAGCACGGCATCCGGGTCAGGCACGGCAGTCACCCTAGTGACGCGGCGCCGCTCCCTCACCAGCGGTGGGCAGCGGCGCCGCACCGCTGGTGAGAGACCATGACGGGAGTCGGTCAGGCTGCGTGCGCACAGCCCCACGGAGAGAGTCCGGCCTTGTCGTAATAGCGGTTGGCCACGGTGATCTGCTCGGCACGCGTGGCGAGATCGGCGCGCGGCGCGAAGTCGGCGCCGCCGTTGGCCAGCCAGGACGGCGTGGCGAACTGGAGCCCGCCGTAGTAGCCGTTGCCGGTGTTGATCGACCAGTTGCCGCTCGACTCGCACTCGGCGATCCGCTCCCACATGTCGGCGCGCGCGAGGTTGATCGGGCCACCGCCGCCGCCGGCGCTGCTCCCACCGTCGCTGCTCCCACCGTCGCTGCTCCCGGTGTCGCTGCTCCCGGTGTCGTCATTGCTCCCGGTGTCGCTGGGCGACGGTTCCGGCTTGGTGCCGACCTTGACCACCTTCGTGACCGGAGCCTTGACGGTGGTTCGGGCCACGATGGTCGTCTTGGTGACCGCACCGTCGGTGCGCACGATCTCGCGGACCACGCGCGACACGCCTGCGGTGCCGGCGGTGACGACATCGGTTGTGCCGACGGTCAGCGCGGGATCATTCTGTTTCGTGGTCCGGTAGGCGATCGCTTCGGTGCTGGTCTGCCGGGTGACAGCGACCCGCTTGACCACCACCGTGAGGCCCTGACGGAGCGGAGTCGTCACCGCTGGCGCCACGATGTCGCGGCTGCCAAGGGTGAGGCCAGCGTCGGCAAGCAGGTCGCTGACCCGGGCACTCGTGGACGTGAGCGTGAGGTTCTTCCGGTCCACCAGCAAAACGACCTGCTTCGGGGTGGTGATGCTCACGCGCAGGCCATCGCGCCCGAGTCTCTGGGAGCGCGACGCGCTGAGGACGGCACCATCAGCACGCAGGCCGATGTCGGCAAGCGCCGAGTCCACGGTGGTTCCAGTGGTCCAGTACTCCTTCGTGACGCCGTCAACGGTAACGGTGAACTTGCGGCCGTAGCGAACCGTGATCCGGTCCCCGTCACTGACCTCCGATGACGCCGACGGGATGACGACGTCGCGCTCACTCAGGGTGATGTTGCGTTTTTCGAGCACATCAGCGACGGTCGACCCGAGAACGTGGACGGTGGAGGTGGTTCCGTCAACCGACAGGGACACCGCCTTGTCGTAGGTGGCCACACCGAGCGATCCGGCGGCGACGACGAAGGCGGCGGCGCCATGCGCGGCGAAGCGCAGGGGACGGGATACAGGCATGCGTACTCCCAAGACGTCGGGCCCGGGCACCGGTGTCGGGCGCCGAGGCCACGAGGGACACGCCCGGTCAGGCGTGCGTGCGACCAGTGCAGGGGCTCCGCGCCAGAAGGTGCGGAGCGGGTGGTCGACACTCGGCGTCCGAGGCAGTCCGGCCCCGGCCATCGCCGTCCACCGTGCCCGAGAGCGTCCCCCAGGTCAAATTTCGGTAACAGCGTTTCGCGGTGAGGTGCACCGCATCTGCACCTCCAGCCACACCAGTGACAACCCGCTGAAAGCGCTCTCAGGGTTGCTCCGCCCACGGGCCGTAGAGCCGTTCGGCGTTCTCCGACAGCGCTTCGCACAATGTCGGAACCGCGACCCCGAGCACCGAGGCCATCGCCCGGACCGTCAGCGGCACGAGCGCCGGCGAGTTGGCCGCGCCGCGCCACGGGTGTGGGGTGAGGTAGGGCGCGTCGGTCTCGACCAGCAGCAGCTCGAGCGGGGTCACGGCCAGCGCGTCCCGCAGGGCCTTCGCGCTCTTGAAGGTGACCGTGCCGCTGAACGACAGGTAGTAGCCGCGCCGCACGCACTCGTGCGCCATCGTCATGTCACCAGAGAAGCAGTGCAGCACCGTGCGCTCCGGCGCCCCCTCCTCGGCCAATACCCGCAGCACGTCGGCGTGGCTGTCCCGGTCGTGCACCTGGAGGGCCTTCCCGAGGCGGGTGGCCAACTCGATATGCGCACGGAACGACCGTTCCTGCGCCGGGCGACCCTCGGGACCGGTCCGGTAGTAGTCCAGACCGGTCTCCCCGACCACCCGCACCCGCGGGCGCGCCGCGAGTGCGGCGACCCGGGCAAGTGCGTGGTCAAGCTCGCCGGCCGCGGCGAGCACGGGAGCCTCGTTCGGATGCAGCGCAACTCCCGCGACCACCGATGGGTACCGCTCGGCCGCAGCCACCGCGAACTCGGCGCCGGGAAGATCGCAGCCGACCTGCACCACCCGGTCGACCCCCACCGCCGCAGCCGCTGCGAGCACCGCATCGAGGTCGTCCAACTCGACCGGTGCGCCGTCGCGAGTGAGGTCGAGATGGGTGTGGTTGTCCACGACCGCGATCGGCAGTGGGTCGGGAACCTCGGGCTCGCCTCGACGACTCGGCTGCGACGACACTGCTTACGCCTCCTCGGGAACGCGGGGGGTGTCGGCGCGCTCGGTTGCATTCCCGATGGCGGTCCGCTCCGCGGCACCCCCGGCGTGGGCGCGCTCGTTGCCGCCACCGCCGCCACCGGTGTCGACAGACTGGCCCGCTCGGGCGAGTTCGTCCTCGACCACGGACTCGTCGAGCTTGGCGAACACCGGCGCCGGCTTGGCGATCGGGGTACCGATGACCACAGGTCGTGACTCCCAGCGCGGGGTCGTCGAGTAGTCGCCGGTGATCACGGGGTACTCGCGGCCGGCGTCATCCGGGTCAAGGCCCGGCACGGTCTCCAGCCGCGGCATCGGCACCAACTCGCCCTCACCCCCGAGCACCTGGTGCACCCGATTGGCCGCGTGCGGGAGGAACGGAGCGAACATCGTGGTGAGGTCGCTCACGCACTGCACCAACGTATGCAGCACCGTCGCCAGGCGCGGGCGCTCGTCATCCGCCTTCAGTTTGAATGGCTCAGTCCGGGACACGTAGGCGTTGACCTCGCCGACGATCCGCATCACCTCGGCGATGGCCGCCTTCTGCCGGTGCCGCTCCAGCAACGTTCCGACCGAGTCGAACCCGGCGAGCACGGTAGCCCGCACCTCGGCATCGACCGGCTCCAGCGGGCCGGGATCGGGGATCGCGCCGAAGCTCTTCGCCACCATTGCCGCAGTCCGCGAGACGAGGTTGCCCCAGCCTGCGACGAGCTCGGAGTTATTGCGCTGCACGAACTCGCGCCAGGTGAAGTTGGCGTCCTGGTTCTCCGGCCCGGCCGCGCAGATGAGGTATCGGATGCCGTCGGGCCCGTAACGATCCAGCACGTCGCGCACCAGCACCGTGTAGCCCCGGGAGGTGGAAAACTGCTTGCCCTCCATGGTGAGGAACTCACTCGACACCACCTCGGTGGGCAGGTTCAGCGTGCCGTACTCCCCCGGTTCACCTCCCCGAGAACCCTGTCCGGCGTACCCGAGGAGTTCAGCCGGCCAGATCTGGGAGTGGAAGGTGATGTTGTCCTTGCCCATGAAGTAGTACGACACGGCATCTGGGTCGTTCCACCAGTCGCGCCAACGCTCCGGCTCGCCGCGCCGACGGGCCCACTCCACCGACGCCGACAGATACCCGACGACGGCGTCAAACCACACGTACAGCCGCTTCGCCGGGTCGTCGCGCCAGCCGTCGAGCGGCACCGGGATGCCCCAGTCGATGTCGCGGGTCATCGCCCGCGGCCGGATGTCGTCGAGAATGTTCAGGCTGAACCGGATGACGTTCGGCCGCCAGGTGCCCGACGCCTCGCGCGCCTGGAGCCACTCGCGCAGGGCGTCGGCGAGCGCAGGCAGGTCGAGCAGGAAGTGCTGGGTTTCGATGAATTCCGGTGTCTCGCCGTTGATCCGGCTTCGCGGGTCGATGAGCTCGGTGGCGTCGAGCTGGTTGCCACAGGTGTCGCACTGGTCGCCACGGGCTTCGCCGTACCCGCAGATCGGGCAGGTTCCCTCGATGTAGCGGTCGGGCAGCGTACGGCCGGTACTCGGGCTGATCGCGCCCTTCGTGGTCTGCTCGACCATGTACCCGTTGCGCCACACCTGGAGGAAGAGTTCCTGCGCGACGGCGTAGTGATTGGCCGTCGTGGTGCGGGTGTAGAGGTCATAGGAGCAACCGAGATCGGCGAGCTCGGCGGCGATCACCGCATGGTTGGTGTCGACGAGCTCGCGCGGGCTTACCCCGGCCTGGTCGGCGAGCACGAGGATCGGGGTGCCATGCTCGTCGGAGCCGCTGACCATGAGCACATCGTGACCCGCCATCCGCATGTACCGGCTGAACACGTCGGAGGGGACGCCGAACCCGGCCACGTGGCCGAGATGGCGCGGGCCGTTGGCGTACGGCCAGGCAACGGCGGAGAGCACCTTCATAGGCACCGATCCTAGGTGCGGAGGGCAACCCGGTTTCGGACGCTGTCAGTAGTGCGGCCGCGGACAAAGACGTGGACCCGGAACTCGGCCCGTGGTCGCCGGGGCCGGGACTACGCTCGGCCCCGCCGGGTGTTGTTCCCGGCGACGCGGCCACCTCGGCTGAGCGCACCAGCACGAAAGGGACGCGCGTGATCGCAGCCCTCACCGGGATGGGCCTGTCGGCGGCGGCCGGGCTCAACGCGTACATCCCGTTCCTCCTCGTCGCGCTGCTCTCCCGATACACCGACTACGTCACGCTGCCGGCTGGGTACGAATGGATCGAGAGCCCCTGGGCCATCGGCACGGGCGCGGTGCTGCTGCTCACCGAGGTCGTGCTCGATAAGGTGCCGGCGGTCGACACTGTCAACGACACCATCCAGACCTTCATCCGGCCGAGTATGGGCGGGCTGATCTTCGCCGCCACCACCGCCGCGTCCGAACTCGACCAGTCGGCCTGGATCAGTGAGAACCCCTGGGTGTCGGTCCTGCTCGGCGTCGTGATCTCAGGGCTGGTGCACACCGGCAAGATGGCCGCGCGGCCGGTGCTGAACACCGGCACCGCCGGCCTCGGGGCGCCGGTGGTGTCGACCGTCGAGGATGGCGTGTCGCTCGGTTTGTCGTTCGTGGCAGTGCTCGCGCCGCTGTTCGTGATCGTGGCGCTGACTCTGATGGTGTGGCTGGTCGGGTGGGGCTGGCTGACGCTCCGGCGCCGGCGACGCCGCCTGGGTAGCGTCAGGGAGTGACAACCTCGGATGCGGGCGGCGCGGTCACCGTCTCCGCGGCGTTCCACGAGTCGACGGTGGTGGTCGAGGACACTCCCGGCCGCCACCTACGCTGGCCGCCATGCAGCGTCGTCATCTCACCGAGACGCTGCTCGTGCTCGGGGTCTCGCTCGGGTCGTCAGCGGTCTACGCACTGCTGCGCATCGTCGACCGGCTCACCCGGGGCGAGTCGCTGACGTCGCAGACCACGGCGATGAACTCGTCGGTGACACCGGACCGGCCGTGGCTCGACCTCGGCTACCAGCTGGTGGGCATCGGGCTGGCGCTGGTCCCGGTGGCCCTCGCGGTGCATCTCCTGCAGCGGGATGACGCCGCCGCCCGCCACGCGATGGGGCTCGACCTGCGCCGATGGCGCAGTGACCTCTGGCGCGGGGCGCTGCTCGCCGGCGCGGTGGGCATCCCGGGCCTGGGGTTCTACCTGCTGGCCCGCGAGCTCGGCCTCAACACCACGATCGCCGCGTCGAACCTCGGCGGCGCCTGGTGGGTGGTCCCGGTGCTCGTGCTGGCTGCGGCCCAGAACGCGGTGCTCGAGGAGGTAGTTATGGTCGGCTACCTGTTCCGCCGGTGGGGCGAGTCCGGCTGGGGGGTGTGGCGCGTCATCCTGGTCTCGGCCGTCATCCGCGGCACGTACCACCTCTACCAGGGCTTCGGCGGCTTCGTCGGCAACATCGCGATGGGCGTGCTGTTCGGCTGGCTCTACACCCGCAGGAAGCGGGTGATGCCACTCGTCGTGGCGCACACGGTGATCGACGTGGTCGCCTTCGTCGGCTACGCGCTCCTCGCCCCCCATCTCGCCTGGCTCTGACAGCTAACTGCAGCGCGTGCTTCTGCGCGTCCGCCTGCCGCCGTCGGCGGGGCACCCGTGGGCAAGCCCCGGGCGACTCGAGCCTCTCCCCGGACAGCGGTACCTACCCGGATGACAAGGCTCTTCTCGCCCTTCGGCGCGAGGCACCCTGCCTGCGCTCGCCAGTCAGGCGCCGGCGCGGAGTGCGTGGCGGAGGTCCTTGTTGAGCGTCGAAATGACGTCCTGGGGAATGCCCTTCGGGCAGGCCGTCGAGCACGCGCCGACATTGGTGCAGCCGCCGAAGCCCTCATGGTCATGCTGGTCGACCATCGAGACCACCCGCGCCATCCGTTCCGGCTGGCCCTGCGGCAATTCAGCAAGATGAGTGACCTTGGCACCCATGAACAACATCGCGCTGGCATTCGGGCAGGCCGCGACGCAGGCACCACAGCCAATACACTCGGCCGCTACAAAGGCACGATCGGCACTCGGCTTCGGCACCGGCGTCGCGTGCGCGTCGGGAGCCGAGCCGGTGTTGGCCGAGATGTAGCCACCGGACTGGACGATGCGGTCGAACGCGCTGCGATCGACGACGAGATCCTTGATGACCGGAAACGCCTCGGCCCGCCACGGCTCCACGGTGATCGTGTCGCCGTCCTGGAAACTGCGCATGTGCAGCTGGCAGGTGGTGGTTTTCTCGGGGCCGTGAGCCGCACCCGAGATCATCAGACCACACGAGCCACAGATGCCCTCGCGGCAGTCGTGGTCAAAGGCCACCGGCTCCTCACCCCGAGAGATCAGCGTCTCGTTGAGCACGTCGAGCATCTCGAGGAAACTCATATCCGGGCTGATGTCGGCGACCTGGTAGGTGTGCAACTGGCCGCGGTCGTCTGGCCCGGTCTGACGCCAGATCTTCAGGGTGAGATTCAATGCCGGTTCCTTGTCGGGGGGTACACGGGGGGCGAAGCCTCCCGTGCGTTACTTGTAACTCCGTTGCTTCAGTTCGATGGCGTCGTAGACGAGCGCTTCCTTATGCAGCACCGGCGCGGCCATCTCGCCGTCGCCGTCACCACCAGCGAACTCCCAGGCTGCGACATAGAGATAGTCGTCGTCGTGGCGGAGCGCTTCGCCGTCCTCGGTCTGACTTTCGGTTCGGAAATGCCCACCGCACGACTCCCGGCGGTGCAGGGCGTCGATACACATCAGCTCACCGAGTTCGAGGAAGTCGGCCACTCGGCCAGCCTTCTCCAGACTCTGGTTCAGGGTGTCGCCCGACCCGAGCACCCGGACGTTGCGCCAGAACTCCTCACGCAGGCCGCGGATCAGGTCAACGGCCTTGAGCAGCCCCTCCTCCGAACGCTCCATGCCGCAGTACTCCCACATCACCGCGCCGAGTTCCTTGTGGAAGGAGTCGACACTGCGCTCGCCGTTCACGGCAAGGAGACGTTGGGTACGCCCGACCACGGACTCGCGAGCCTCGGCGACCGCGACGTCGTCATCCGGGATGGCGGGGAACGGGCCCTGAGCGAGGTAGTCGCGAATGGTGTTGGGCAGCACGAAATAGCCGTCGGCCAGACCCTGCATCAGCGCGGACGCGCCGAGCCGGTTGGCGCCGTGGTCGGAGAAGTTGGCCTCACCGGTGACGAACAGCCCAGGGATACTCGACTGCAGGTCGTAGTCGACCCAGAGCCCGCCCATGACGTAGTGCACCGCTGGGTAGATCCGCATCGGAACCTGATACGGGTCCTCGCCGGTAATGCGGGCATACATATCGAAGAGGTTGCCGTACTTGGCCTCCACGGCGGCCTTACCGAGGCGGCCGATGGCGTCGGTGAAATCCAGGTAGACGCCGCGGCGGAAGTCGCCGACGATCGGCCCTACCCCACGACCCTCATCGCACACGTTCTTCGCCTGCCGAGATGCGATGTCACGGGGAACCAGATTGCCGAATCCCGGGTAGATGCGCTCGAGGTAGTAGTCCCGCTCCTCCTCCGGAATCTCCCGAGGGTCCTTCTCGCAGTCATCACGGCTCTTCGGTACCCAGATGCGGCCGTCGTTGCGCAGGGACTCCGACATCAGGGTGAGCTTGCTCTGGTGGTCGCCGCTGACCGGGATACAGGTCGGGTGGATCTGCGTATAACAGGGGTTGGCCATATACGCGCCCTTGCGGTGCGCGCGCCAGGCTGCCGTGACATTGCAGCCCATGGCATTGGTCGAGAGATAGAAGACGTTTCCGTACCCCCCGGACGCAAGCACCACGGCATCCGCCAGGTGGGTCTCGATCTCGCCGGTCACCAGGTCACGGGCAATGATGCCGCGGGCCCGCCCATCGACGACGACAAGCTCGAGCATCTCGTGCCGAGCGAGCTGCTCGACCGTGCCGGCGGCCACCTGCCGCTCCATCGCCTGATAGGCACCGATCAGCAACTGCTGGCCGGTCTGCCCGCGGGCGTAGAACGTACGCGACACCTGCACACCACCGAACGAGCGGTTGTCGAGCAGGCCGCCATACTCGCGGGCGAACGGCACTCCCTGTGCAACGCACTGGTCGATGATGCTCGCGCTCACCTCGGCGAGCCGGTAGACATTGCTCTCGCGAGAGCGATAGTCGCCACCCTTGACGGTGTCGTAGAACAGCCGGAAGACCGAGTCGCCGTCCTCCTTGTAGTTCTTCGCACCGTTGATGCCGCCTTGGGCGGCAATCGAGTGCGCCCGACGCGGGCTGTCTTGATAGCAGAACGACTTGACGTTGTAGCCGGCCTCGCCGAGGGTGGCCGCCGCTGAGGCACCGGCCAGCCCGGTGCCGACGATGATGACCGTGAGTTTGCGGCGGTTCGCCGGGTTCACCAGCGCGGCGTCGAACTTGCGGGTCGTCCACTTCTCGCCGATCGGACCCGCTGGTGCCTTGCCATCGACAACCGGAGCGCCATCGACGTACAGGCCATGCGTCAGAGTGCGGTCAAGGGCGTTGGTCATGATGTGTGCCTCACGTGATCAGGCCGGTTTGGATCGCGAGCGGAGGGACGAGGAAGCCCACGCCGACGACTGCGGCAGTGAACTGACCTAGCACCCTGGCACGCCGGTGTGCGGCCGGGTTCTGCGTCCAGCCGAGGGTCTGCTGGGCACTGAATACCCCATGGGAGAGGTGCAGGGCCAAGGCAGTCAACGCGAGCACATAGATCGCCGTCATCCACGGCACCTGGAAGCTCGCGACCAGGAGTCGGTAGGGGTTCTGCTCGACGTCAACACCCTGAGCATCAGGGTTCGGCGACACCTTGATGACGGTGAAGTGCAGCAGATGCCAGCCGATGAAGAGCAGGAGATACAGCCCGCCCCAGCGCATCCAGGCGGTACGAAGCGCGGCCCGGCCTGCTGCGTACTTGGTGCGGCGCGCCGAGCCCGCCCGGCTCCACAGCGCAAACGCAGCGTAGGCGTGCCCAATCAGGCTGGCCAGCAACAGGACTCGCACGATCCAGAGCAGGCCGCCGTACGGGAGGATCGGCTCACCGATGGTGCGGAGGTGCTCGGCGTAGCCGTTGAACGCGGCTTCGCCGGATAGTGCCTTGAGGTTCCCGTACATGTGCAGCAGGACGTACCCGACGAACACCAGGCCAGTCGCCGCCATGAGGACCTTGAGCGCGATCGTGGTGCGACGGGCCGTCGGTCTGCGCGCTGGAGCAGTCGTTGAAGCCACGCCCGAAGGCTAACGCGCAGCACCGACGGCGAACACGCCGGGAGTCCTGTCTAACCATGTGACATTGACCCAGGTACTGGCCAGCGACGTCGTGGCACGCCGGTCGGCGGCATCCAAGACCGTCACTGGTCAGCGATGGCGGGCCCGGATGGCAGCGTCGTAGAGCACCTTGCGAGAGAGTCCAGTTGCCGCCGCGACGTCGGCGCAGACCTCGGTGAGCCGTTCGCCGCGACCGACCCGCGCGAGGATGCCGGGGAGTTGGCTTGCGAGGTCGACGCTCACGCCGCTCGACCCGGCGACCACCACGGTGACCTCGCCGCGCACCCCGTCGGCCGCCCACGCGGCAAGCTCGACAAGGGTGCCGCGGCGCACCTCCTCGTGGGTCTTGGTGAGCTCGCGGCACACGGCCGCACGCCGATCTGGGCCGAAGGCGTCGCCCATCGCGGCAAGGGCGCGCGACGTGCGGTGCGGGGCCTCGAAGAACACCATCGTGCGTGGTTCAGTGGTCAGCGCAGCGAGGGCACGCGAGCGCTCGCCGTCCCTGCGGGGCAGAAAGCCCTCGAAGCAGAACCGGTCGACCGGGAGGCCCGACACGGCGAGCGCGAGCAGCACGGCCGAGGGGCCGGGCACCCCGGTGACGCGCACGTCATCCGCCACTGCCGCGCTGACCAGACGGAAGCCGGGGTCGGAGACCGACGGCATACCGGCGTCGGTGACCACGAGTACCCGGTCACCGACGCGGAGCCGCTCGGCGAGCTCGACGGTGCGAGCGGCCTCGTTGTGCTCGTGGAACGAGACGACCCGACCAGCGGGTTCGACCCCGATCGCCTGGCAGAGGCGACGAAGTCGGCGGGTGTCCTCGGCGGCCACCACGTCTGCGCTGCGTAGCTCATCGGCCAGACGCGGCGGAGCATCACGCGGGTCACCAATCGGGGTACCGGCCAGCACCAGCACGCCGTCACCCATGCGCCCGATCTTGTCACGGGCGAGGATGAACGCGACGCTGGTCACCGTTGACGGTACGGAGCACCCGGCGAGGGAAACGCTTACGCGGGGGCCAGCAACACTGGCCAACTCGACACGAGCAGCACCCCCACGAGGTTAGTCCCCCAGAAGAGCAGGAGCGTTGCCACCAGCCCCAACGCCAATGTGCGGGTCGTGCTGTCAGGCAGTTCTCGACGCACCATGGAGAAGATTGCCCAGAGTTGCCAGGATCGGAAGGCGGAGTAGACCGTCCCCACCACGACGACCATGGACGGGAAGAAAACGATGCTAAAGAATATTTCGCTCGCAAGCTGGGCAAGCAGGACCAGGAGAAACAACCCGAGGCCCCGGCGCAACTGCGGGACACGCCACCACGCGATCCAGGCGATGAGCGGCAGCAGCGTGCCTAGGAAAATTGCCACGATGAACCAGGCGCGGAACCAGGAGTAGATGTCACCTAAACCCAGTTCAGCGGTGCGTAGCGGCAAATAGCCACTGGTGGTGAGCCAGGCGACGAGAGCCAGCAGCACCGGGGCCCCTCCGATAAAGACCAGCACTGATCGCCAGGAGGTCGGAAAGCGGCGAATCGGCGAGACCACTGATGGGGCAGTAGCAGACATCGTCAGAGCTCCAACGTAGAGTCATCATTTACCCAACCGGATGCGCTGTCCACCGTACCGCATAAGAAAGAAAACGAGATAACGCAGGGGGCGGCATCTCCGCCGAAACTCACGGCGTGCCATCGCGACCGCAGGAACCCCCGGCCACGAATTGCCGCCCCGGGCACGCGGGCCGATCCAGCTGCGCGCCCCTCGCCGGGCCGCAGATGCTGCAGGGCCACCCGCCTACCCCGACGCGCCCGAGCCGCGCCCCCGTGCCACATCTCGGAGCAGGGCCTCAGGCCTGCCGAGCGGGGTTCGGGCGAGCGGGGTTCGGGCGGCGCAGAGCGCGCCAGGTGGACCGACCTGGAGGCGTCACCGAGTCAGCCCGGCGAGCGCGCCTAGGATGTCGCGGTGACCCGGACCGACGAGCTGCGTTCCCGCCTGCTCGGGTGCCAGCCCACCGACCGGCTGTGGGGGTGGCTCGCGCCAGGGCTGATCGCGCTGGTCGGCGGCATTCTGCGGTTCTGGAACCTGGCCCGGCCCGACGCGCTCGTTTTCGACGAGACGTACTACGTCAAACAGGGCTATTCG
>JBOFLG010000055.1:0-39599 GCA_051657745.1 Dermatophilaceae bacterium
CTGACCCACGAACCTGCCGTCGCGCTGGCGGAGCGGTTGGTGCGGATGACGCCCGCCCCCCTGACGCACGTCTTCCTCGCCGACTCGGGATCGGTGTCGGTCGAGGTGGCGATGAAGGCCGCACTGCAGTGGCAGTTCGCGGCCGGGCGCCGGGGGCGCACCCGTTTCCTCACGATCCGAGGCGGGTACCACGGCGACACGTTTTCGCCGATGTCGGTGACCGACCCGGTCGGAGGAATGCACGCCCTGTTCCGCGGCATCCTGCCCGAGCATCTGTTCGCGCCGCGCCCGCCGGCCGGGCTGCACCGCGGACCCGGTGACACCGAGTTCGACACCTGGGCCCGCGAGACGCGCACACTTGTTGCGGCACAGGCTGACTCGATTGCGGCAGTGATCCTGGAACCGGTGCTCCAGGGCGCGGGCGGGATGCACGTCTACTCGCCGTCGGCGCTCAGACTGCTGCACGACCTGGCTCGCGAGGTCGGCGCGCTCGTCATCCATGACGAGATCGCGACGGGGTTCCACCGCACCGGCCCGCTCTGGGCCGCTGACCGCGTCACCGGCCGCGCGCGTGCCGGCAGAATCGACCTATTGGGCGATCGTGCCGGGCCGGGCAGAATCGACCTATTGGGCGATTGTGCCGGGGTGGGCAAGGCGGGCGAGGCGGGCGTCCCCGACATCCTGTGTGTGGGCAAGGCGCTCACCGGGGGCTACCTTTCGCTCGCGGCAATGCTCTGCACCCGCGAGGTCGCGCTCGGGGTGTCCAGCGGCGCGGGAGGCGCGTTGATGCACGGCCCCACGTTCATGGGCAACCCGCTGGCCTGCGCCATCGCGAGCGCGAGCCTGGATCTGCTCGCCACCCGCGACACCGCCGGTGAGGTGGTGCGCATCGAGCGCCGGCTGGGTGCGGGGCTTGAGCCGGCGTCATCCTTGGCGTCGGTTGCCGACGTCCGGGTGCTCGGCGCGGTCGGGGTGGTGCAGTTGCGCGAGCCGGTGCGGGCCGCAGAGGTGACCGCGGTGGCGCTCGAGCGCGGGGTGTGGCTACGGCCGTTCCGCGACCTGGTGTACACAATGCCGCCATACGTGACGGATGACGACGACCTTGACCTCGTCACGAGTGCCATCACGGATGCCGTGGCGCGGGTTCACGGCTGAGCCGCCGTCCTCGTGGCGGCTCAGCCGCCAACGGCCAACGGCCAACGGCCAACGGCCAACGGCCAACGGCCAACGGCCAACGGCCAAGCAGATCGCGTCACGGCGGCGGGGTGTGGGGAGTGGCAGCCGCGAGTGCCTCGAGCTCGGCCCGCCACTGAGCGACCTCCTGGCGACCCAACCCGGTGAGTTGCACGGTTCCGGACCGGACCCACCACAACTCGCCGGTCGTGAGCAGGCCGGAGTCGCGGAACCACTCGAGCCAGGTGTCCAGCAGCCTCCCGCGGATCCCGGTGACCTCACCGAGGCGTCGAGGATGCGCCCACTTGGCGCCCGACAGACACCCGCCGATCATCAGCGCCTCCGAGCCGAGCGGGAGCGGCGGCAGGTCCGGCACGCGCTGCCGTTCCCGCCAGACAATCCGGGCCACGGGCAGAGCGACAAAGCCCGCGACGAGCAGCGCGACGAAGATCCGGAGAAACGCGTCGTCGTCGATCACGAACCGGCCGAGAACGAACGCCACCAGTGTCGTGGCAGCGATGGCTGGCAGGCTCCGCACGACCCGCCACGGGGCATAGTCGCTGCCGAGGCGGCGACGCCACGACGCCGGCAACTCGGCGAGCCCGACCAGCAAGGCCGCCGCAGTCAGCGACCACCAGCCACCGACGTCGGCCTCGGCGCGGTACGCCCCGAGCATGGCGGCCGTACCGAGGAGTCCACGGTGGAGCACCAGCCACGCCGTGGTTCGGCGGTCGTGCAGGTGCGCCCCGTCCACTGCGGCCAGCGCCTCCCGGGCCGCGACAGGGTCGTGCAGGGAGAACATCTCGGGGTAGGTGAGCCGTGCAGGCTGCTCCGAGGAATCCGCGCCCGACGAATCCGCCAGGCTCACCGGTGCCACCTCAGCTCAGCTCGCGCGACCGTGATGCCCGTCATGACGGGAGTGTCGCACCCGGATGACGCGACGTCATCCGGTCAATCAGCGACGTGGCGTGCCCCGGCTCGCCGGGTCGACGTCGCCCCTGGTATCAGCGACATCGACCCTGGTGGCGTACCGCGCGCACTGACCGACGACGGCGGTGGCCCCATTCACGCCACCGGGCTCCGGCACGGAGCCGGAGGACACCATCGAGAACGCCGTGCGGCAATCGGGTTGGCGCACCACGAAGGGCAACGGGGCCGGCGAAAGGCCAGTAACAGGGTCGGTGGAAGGCCAGCAACGGGGCCGAACGTCCGACAGTCGTGGCAGGATCGGGGGGTGCCTCACCCGCTGGATTGGCTTCGCGAGGCCGCCGATGACCGCGACGCTGCGGGTCTCACCCGGCGGCTCTCGGTCACCAGCGGCGACGTACTCGACCTGGCCGGAAACGACTATCTGGGGCTGCGGCGGCATCCGGTGGTGGTGGCCGCAGCGGTTCACGCGGCGCAGAAGCACGGCACCGGCGCGGGCGCATCACGCCTGGTCACCGGCACCCTCGACGTGCACGACCAGCTTGAGACCGCGCTCACTGAACTCACCGGCGCACCGTCGGCGCTGGTGCTGTCCACCGGGTACGCCGCCAACCTCGCCGTGCTCTCCGCGCTCGCCGACGCCGGCACCCTGGTGGTCAGCGACGAGCACGCGCACGCCTCCCTCATCGACGGCTGCCGGCTGGCCCGCGCCGCGGTGTCGGTGAACCGGCACAACGACCTCGAGCATGTGGCCGAGTTGCTGGCTCTCCGCGAAGGTCCCCGTGCGGTCGTCGTCGTGGAGTCGGTGTACTCGGTGCTCGGCGACGCCGCCCCGGTGGCTGAGTTGGTCGCGCTCACCGCCGAGGCCGACGCGCTGCTCGTCGTCGACGAGGCACACGCCCTCGGGGTGGTCGGGCCCGGCGGGAGCGGGCTGGTCGCGGCCGCGGGGGCCGCCGAGGCCGAACACGTCATCGTGACCGCCACCCTCTCGAAGTCGTTCGCTGCCCAGGGCGGTGTCGTGCTCGCCTCCCCCGTGGTCCGCGAACACCTGGTCAACACCGCGCGTCCGTTCGTGTACGACACCGGGCTCGCACCCGCGTCCGCCGGCGCCGCACTCGCCGCCATCTCCATGCTCCGCAACCACCCCGAACTGGTGGTGCGGGTGCACGCCAACGCGGGCCGCCTCGCCGACGCCTGCGGCATCCGCCCGCCGGCCGGCGCCGTGATGTCGGTGCCGATGCGGGGTCCGTTCGAGGCCGTGACCGCGGTCGAGCAGGCGCGCGCGGCCGGCATCCGGGTGGGGTGCTTCCGCCCACCGTCGACCCCCGACGGGTCGTCGCGGCTGCGGCTCACCGGGCACGCCGATCACACCACCGACGACCTCGACCATGCCTGCGCAGTGCTCGCACAGCTGGTCGGCACACCGGTCTCCATCGGTGGCTGACCCGCGCGCCCTGCCATCGGTGGTGCTTGTCACCGGCACCGGCACCGACGTGGGCAAGACCGTGGCGACGGCTGCGCTGGCGGTGCTGGTCCGGTCGCGCGGCACCGACGTCACCGTGCTCAAACCGGCCCAGACCGGAGTGGCCTCGGGCGAGCCCGGCGACGTCGACGTCATCCGCCACCTCGCGGGCGACATCCGTACCCACGAGACGGTGCGGCTGCGCGACCCGCTCTCCCCCGAGGCCGCCGCCCGGCGGGAGGGGATGACGCTGCCACTGGTGGCCGCGCACGCCCGGCGAGTGCGTGAACTCACCGCCGAGGCGCCGGTGGTGCTGGTCGAAGGGTCCGGCGGGTTGCTCGTGCGGCTCGACTCCCGCGGGGGCACGCTCGCCGACCTCGGAGTCGCGCTGCGCTATCAGGGGATCTCCTGCGGCGCGGTGCTGGTGGCCTCCGCGGGGCTCGGGGTGCTGAGCACCGCGGCGCTGACCGCTGAAGCGTTGGCGGCGCGCTCGGTGCCGCTGCTCGGCGTCGTGGTGGGGTCGTACCCGGCCGAGCCCGGGCTCGCTGAGACCGAGAACCTCCACGACCTGCCGCGGGTCACCGGTGCACCGCTGTGGGGCGTCATCCCCGACGGCGCCGGCCGGATGACGCCGGCCGCCTTCGCCGCGGCCGCGCCGGGATGGTTCACGATCACCTGAGCGGTGCGAACTCACGACCGTACCGCCCCACAACCCCCGTCATGGCTAGTGTTGTCGGATGCGGGTCGGGGTTTACGTGGACGGGTACAACTTGTACTACGGGGGTCGATCATGTTGTGGGAGAGGTTCGCTCGGGTGGCGTTGGCTCGATGTCCGTCGTCTTGTGGAGAACGTCATCCGAACACCGGGCGCCTGGTCCGGCACGACACTCCAGCGTGTGGTCTATTGCACCGCGCGTGTGGATGCGGTGACGAACCCGTCAGCCGCAGCAGATCAGGACGTCTACCTCAAGGCGTTGATCGCCAGTGGTTCGGTGGACTGGATCGAGTACGGCACCTACGTCGCCCGCACAAAACGGGCGCTCCTCGCAATCGACCATCCGCAGTCGAGGAGGCCCGAGATCCTCACTTCGCAGTGGCCGGTCATGGTTCAGGACGGCTCGGGAGCCCCCGTCCGCGACGCCAGATTCATGGTCTCGTACCTGCACCTGGAGGAGAAGGGAAGCGACGTCAACGTCGCGTCACATCTCTTGATTGACGTGCTTGACCGGCAGGTCGACGCCGCTGTCGTGGTCTCCAACGACAGCGACTTGGCGTACCCGCTGAAGCAGGCCCGTCGTCGTGTCCCCGTTGGCCTGATCAACCCTCGCGACGCCCCGACCGCGGGCTCGCTTCGGGGTACTCAGTCCGAAGGAGTGGGACAGCACTGGTGGTGGAAGCTCCACGCCTCGGCCTACGTCACGAACCAGCTCAGCGACTCGGTCGGAGGTCAGACCAAGCCCCCCGGGTGGTGAATCACACTGAGGGCTTGGTGTCTAGCACTGGACCTGTATAGTGGTAGGCACTTACTCACCCGGCCCCTCGTGGGCCGGGTCTTTTCATGTGGTCCGAGAACCGGTGTTGGCCTCTTGGTGAAAGGCTCGCTGCGCACCCGCCGCCTCGCCCGCGACTAGAACGCCGTCCCGAGCACGCCGAGGCGACGGTCAGGTGGACCATGATCGCCCTGATGACCCGCGGCGGTCGCAGCCGTCTGGTCGTCGGGATCCTCGACTCCATCACGGGCACGGTCCGGCCCGCGACGAGCGCACCGACCATCGGGCCCGCGCGGGTGATGGTCGGGTTGTCTGTCGCCGGTGCAGGTCTTTAGGGTGTCTTGGGTTGCCGCGCGGGTCGCGGCGACTCGACCCATGGTGTCGCTCGGGCGCCGTGTACAGAGGGGGACATCAGATGTCGTCATCGGTTGCCGCGTCCGCTGCACCTGATCCGGGGCAGTTCGGCCACAGCTTCGCCTCCCCGCACGACGGTGAGTCGTTCGACGAGTTCCAGGCTCGGTATCGGGCGTCGATCCCCCCGGTGCTGTACGTACCGCTCGTCGCCCCGGCGGCGGATGGCGCAGCGGTGCAGGTGGAGATGCGGACGACCGCAGACCAGCGTGTCGCGCTGCTCGTCTACACCGCGCTGGACCGCCTCATGCACTGTTGCGGGCCGCATCAGCCATTCGCGGTGCTCCCGACGACCAGTCTGGACACGGTGCGCGCCTCGAGCCCGTTCGATGTGGTCTACGTGGACCTCGTCATCCCGGAGGAGTTGCGCCGCACCGCGGATGGCGCACCGCCAGCGCCCGATTCGGCCACGGGTGGCGGCTCCGCCGGGCCCGAGGGGATGTCGTGAACGGGTTCGCGCTCTCGTCCGGCAAACTGCGCGCGGCGGCGCGGGCCCACGCCGCGGCTGCGGCGACGGTGGATGGCGCTGCGCCGGAACAGCCTGGGTCGGTTGACGGTGGGGAGGGCACGCCGCACGTGCTGCTCATCCTCGCCGACCTCGGCGCCGACGCCGACGCTCTGGCCCGGCTCAACGACGGCACGGCGGTCGCGTTGACCTCGGTCGCCGACACCACCGACATGACCGACTGCGAGGCCGCGGCCCGGCTGCGGTTGACCGACCTGGACGTTGCGGGGGGTCGGCGGTGATCGATACCGAACTGCCCGGGTCGTTCGCCTCGCTGTCCGGTGTGGCGACCTGGCTGGAGGATCTTGCCGGCGCGATGGAGTCCGCCGGTGACGATGCCGCCCGTGCGCGCTCCGGGGCGGGGAGCGACTGGGAGGGGGCCAGTCATGACGCCTACGACGACCATGCCGGCCAGGTGATCAGTGCCGGCAATCGACGTGCCGCGGTGGTGCGCCGGTGCGCGGACGCGGTCCAGACGTTCGCGTGGGAGTTGCGGTCCTGCCAGGCGCAGATGGTCTCGCATCGGGAGCGGGCGGTGGCCGGGGGTCTGGAGGTGTCGGGCCTGTGGATCCGTCAGCCGCCGCATCCGCTGCTGCCCGGGCCGCCGCTGCTGATGGCCACCCCGGCGCAGCTGCGTGCGGAGCAGCAGTGCCGTGACGAGTTCGCCGATGCGGTGGCTCGGCTGGAGTTGTACGAGGACCTGGCTCGCGAGGTGCGGGCGACGTTCAATCGGGTCGATGCCAGTGTGGAGTCGACGCTGGCCCCGGCTCAGCAGGAGGCGGCGTCGGAGTCGGGGCTGGACGTGCTGCTGCGGCACGCGAAGGGCGTCGCCGAACGCACCGGGAACGCGGCCGACTTCATCGATGGGGCGTTCACAGTGCGGGAACGTGACCTGCGCAAGGCCGCAAAATTGGCGGCGGTGTCGTTGGCGGCGTCACGCTCGGGCAACCCGGCGGTGCGCCACGGAACCAAGGCGCCAACCCCTGAGGGGTTGGCGAATGCGTCCAAGCCGGGCACGGCTGCGGCGAGGGTGATGGCGACCGCCGATGATGTCGCCCGGTGGGGTAGGTACCTGAAGTACGGCGGCCCGATCATCGGGCTGGTCGGGTCCGGTATCGCACTCAGTCAGGGCGAGCCGCCGAGTCAGGTGGTCGTGGCGTACCTCGCCGGCATCGCCGGCGGCGCCATCGCCGGCGCGGCGATCGCCGGGACCATACTGGGCGGATCGGTAGTCCTCGCCGGCGTCGCCGTGGTCCTGGCCAGCGGGTTGACGGCAGCGGGTGCGACCGCCGCGTGGAATGCCTGGGTGCCCGACGATGTCCGGGAGTCGATCGATCGAGGCCTGGTCGACGCCTGGGACTGGACGAAGGAGACCGCATCCGACGCGTGGGGCGACGCCACCGACGCAGCGTCCGGCGCGTGGAAGAACGTGTTCGGGTGAGCGCCGGTGACCGCGAGAGTCGCCGCGTAGTGCGGGTGCCTGGGCGATCGAGATACTCCAGAGGGCGCAGCGGGGTGTATGCACTGGCCCTGATGACCGTCCCGGTGCTGCTATGGACGGTCTTCGCGTTCTTCGCAGGCACTGACGCACCGTTGGTCAGCACGGGTCTCGCTGTGGCGGTTTTCCCCTTTCTCGTCGTTCCGGTGTTCGCTCCTGACCTGCTCGGTCGGCGGCGGGGGCGGGTAGTCGCGGACGCCGGTCGGAAGGAGGTGGTGTTCCCAGCCACCGAGGCCGACCGATACGCCACTGGGACGTTCTCGCTTCTCGCTATCGCTGCCCCGCAGATAGCGCGTTGGGATGCCGCACGGGTCGGGGGCGAGGTCTCCACCCAGATTCAGTTCCAACTGTGGCTGCTACCCGCCTTTGGGGTGGCGGGTTTGGTGTGGGCGGTGCGACGGCGCCCGACCCGGCTCACCCTCCACCGCGGGGGCATCGTCGCCCAGACCCACCAGCATGATGTCGTGCTGGACTGGGACGACATCCCGGCGCTGACCGGGCAGAAGCCGCCCCGGCTGGACAGTGCGCTCCTGGAGTCGGGGCTCAGGTTCGGGGTGTACCAGCTCGCCTCCGACCCGGAGACCGTCACCGACGTCATCGAGTTCTATCGGACCCATCCAGGGCTGCGTCGGGAGATCGGGAGTGACGACTTCTGGGCACGGCTGGAGCGCGGCGACCTCGCCCCCGCCCCCGCCCCCGACGACGACACCTCCCCGGCGCCACCACCATGACTCCCGGCGCTAGAGCGAGACCTCCCTACCGCGTCACCGTGGTCTGCTGGGGCAACATCTGTCGGTCGCCGATGGCGGAGTTCATGATCCGTGACGCCGTCGCCGAAGCCGGGCTCGCCGACCGGGTCGAGGTCGACTCCGGGGGGATCTCCGACGAGGAGATCGGCAGCGGCATCCACCCCCGCACCGCCGCGGCGTTGCGCCGCAACGGGCACGATGAGACCGGCTGGAGCGCCCACCGGGCCCGGCAGTTCGAGCAGCACTGGTTCGACCGGTCCGACCTGGTGCTCGCCGCCGACTATGCGCATGCCCGGCTCCTCGACCACCTCGCCCGGGATGACGCCGACCGCGCCGCGGTGCGCCTGGTGCGCTCGTTCGACCCCGACGCGGTCGCGGCCGACGAACTCGGGATGGACGACCCCTGGTACGGCACCGACCCGGCTTTCGACCAGACCTACGCCGAGATCGCCGGGGCCCTGCCCGGCATCCTCGACCACGTGCGCGCCGACCTCAGCCGGCGCGGTACCTCCCCACACCATCGTCAGTAGCGCCAGGCGAGCGGCGAATTCGCCACCGCACGCGGGACATTCACCGTCGTGGTCGCTGCGGTCGGCGCAGTCGCCGGTGCGCCCGTCGCGCCAAGTGGTGCCCGGCGCGAGCCCGAACAACCAACGATGACCGGGCGTCATCCGGGCGTCATCTGCCCCTCTGGGAGGATGGCCGGCATGTCACTTCTCGCCGACGCCACCAGCCTGGCCGGGCTCGAACCGCCGGTCGCGCTCGGCGCCCTCGACGGCCGGTATCGGAGCGCCGTCGCGCCCCTGGTCAATCATCTCTCCGAGCCGGCTCTCAACCGCGCCCGCGTGCACGTGGAGGTGGAGTGGCTGATCCACCTCACCGAGTTCGGGGTCGTGCCCGGAGTGCGTCGCCTGACCCCCGACGAGCAGGCCGCGCTGCGGTTGGTGGTCAGCGGGTTCGGGGCCGCCGAGATCGCGGAGATCACCGAGACCGAGCGGGTCACCCAGCACGACGTCAAGGCCGTCGAGTACCTGATCAAGGGCCGCCTCGCCGAGATCGCGCCCCGTCCCGAGGACCGCGGCCTCGCTGAGCTGGTGCACTTCTGCTGCACCAGCGAGGACGTCAACAACCTCTCGTATGCGCTGATGGTGCAGGGCGGCGTGCGCCAGGTCTGGCTGCCGCGGGCGCGGGCCCTACTCGACCGGCTCGGCACGATGGCCGCCACCCTGCGGGGCGTGCCGATGCTCGCCCACACCCACGGCCAACCGGCCACCCCCACCACGATGGGCAAGGAGCTCGCGGTGCTGGCCTGGCGGCTCCAGCGCCAGCTCGCACGGATCGAGGATGCCGAGTACCTCGGCAAGTTCAACGGTGCTACCGGCACCTACGGCGCGCACACCGCGGCCGTGCCCGGAACCGACTGGCAACAGGTGAGCCGCTCGTTCGTCGAGCGCCTCGGCCTCACCTGGAACCCACTGACCACCCAGATCGAGAGCCACGACTGGCAGGCCGAGCTCTACGCCGACCTCGCCCGGTTCAACCGGGTGCTGCACAACATGTGCACCGACGTCTGGACGTACATCTCGATGGGCTACTTCGCCCAGGTGCGCGGCCAGGGCACCGTGGGGTCGAGCACGATGCCGCACAAGGTCAACCCGATCCGGTTCGAGAACGCCGAGGCCAACCTCGAGGTGAGCAACGCCCTCCTCGATGTGCTGTCGGCCACCCTCGTCCAAAGTCGCCTGCAACGCGACCTCACCGACTCGTCAATGCAGCGCAATATCGGTGTTGCCGTTGGCCATTCGGTGCTCGCCATTGACAATGCGCTTCGTGGGCTCGAGGGCCTGGACGCGGTCCCCGCAGCGATGGCCGCCGACCTCGACGCCAACTGGGAGGTGCTCGGCGAGCCGGTGCAGTCCGCGATGCGTGCCCTCGGCGCTGCCGGCACACCGGGCATGGAAGAGCCGTACGAGCGACTCAAAGAGCTGACCCGGGGCCGGCGCATCGGGCAGGCCGACCTCGTCGCCTTCGTGGGTGAACTCGGCCTGCCCCCAGAGGTCGAGGAACGGCTGATGCGGATGACGCCCGCCTCCTATGTCGGTCTCGCCCCTGAGCTCGTCGACCACCTCGCCGCCACCAGCCCACCCTCCCGCGAACGTGGGTGACAACCGTCGTCCGGCCGACGACGTTCACCCACATTCCGGTGAGACGACGGATGAAGCGCGCGAACGTGGGTGACAACCGTCGTCCGGCCGACGACGTTCACCCACATTCCGGTGAGGCGAAAGCAGAGGGCCACCGCCGCCCACGGTCGGCAGAGCCAATGGTCGACGCGACCGACCCGCCGGTGGACATTCGAACCGCCGACCAGCCGGTGGACATTCGACCCGCCGACCCGGATGACCCACGGGTCGCGGTCCTCGTGGCTGAGCACCTCGACGAGATGGAGCCGACGGCACCGCCGGAAAGCCGGCACGCGCTGACCGTCGACCAGTTTCGTTCATCCGGAGTCCGGTTGTGGGTCGCGGAAGCCGACGGTGACCTCGTCGGATCGGTGGCGCTCCAGGACCTCGGCGACGGTCACCTCGAGTTGAAGGCCATGCGCACACGCCGGTCGCTGCGCGGCACCGGGCTCGGGCGCCGCCTGCTCATGCACGCATTATCCGAGGCCCGCGTCGCCGGTGCGGCCAGGGTGAGCCTCGAGACCGGTACGTCGCCAGTATTCGACCCGGCTCGGGCGCTGTATGCGTCACACGGGTTCGCGCCGTGCCCGCCGTTCGGCAGCTACCGTCCCGACCCACACAGCGTATTCCTGACACTCGACCCCGGGGCGCCATCACCGGTCGATGACTGACGTGCCCATGTGGCAACTTCGGGTCGGGGCTCGGGTTCGCTCGGGCGCAGTTCGGGGCTCGGGCGTCGGCGCCGGTTCGGGCTCGGATGTCGGCGCCGGTTCGGGTTCGGGTCGGGGCTCGGGCGTCGGCGCCGGTTCGGGCTCGGGTGTCGGCGCCGGTTCGGGTTCGGGTCGGGGCTCGGGTTCGCTCGGGCGCAGTTCGGGGCTCGGGTGTCGGCGCCGGTTCGGGCCCGGCCCGCCATTGACCCGATTGCCCGGCATCCTGTCCGCGCTCACCCCGCGCCCGGCTCACACAACTCGTGCACCGCAGCCCCAACTGGGCATCCGAGGTGTCGCCCAAAGTTCCTGCCTACGCCGCCGATCTCGGGGCGATCACCCCGAGTCCTGCGCCGTATCCAGCGGCCCAGCCCGCGTCGAGACCGCTTGAGCCGCCGATGGCTCAGACGGTGACGCCACCCCTGGGGGTCTCGAAGGTGACCGACATCAGCCCTGGCGTGCCGTGTGGTGACACAAAGTCGAAGTCGATGACCGCCGAGGTGTCATCGGCCGGCAGGCCAAGCCACTCGTGCACCCGGTCGGGGTCACCAGCGATCCGCAGTGACTCGATGGTGACTCCGGTGTGCGCGTCACCCGACGGGTGCGGAACGCCCTGTTCCCACTGCACGAAGAACGGCAGTTGCGGATCGGCCTGCAGACCCTTGACCCCGAGTTGCTTCCAGCGCAACTCGACGCCGTCGGGGCGGTGCCGGTTGCCATCGACGGCACTGCGGCCCAGCCGCGCCTCTTGCTTGGAGATGTCGTCGACCTGGATCACCCAGCCCAGCCAGCCACCGCCGCACTCCGACCGAGCCCGCACGACCTGGCCGAAGGGCGCCTTGTCAGATGCTGGATGGTCAAGCACCTCGACCACCTCGATGTACCGCTCGTGCGCCAAGGGAAGGATGACGTTGCGCGTTCCGAACCGTGGATGCACTCCACCGTCGACCGCCGCGACACCAATTTGCTCAGCCAGCCGAGCCGCCGTGGCCCGGAGGCCATCTCGCTCTGCTGCATAGACCACGTGGTCGACCCGCATGCCGCTCATCGTCGCACATTCGTGAGGGTGCTCCGAACACGCCCCACGAGCGGCCCGGTCGGGCCACCAGCGCCGCGCGGCCGAACCCACGGCGACCCGACCGGGAGAGCCCGTACGCGTCATCCGCCTCGCTGGCGGACCGCCTCGTAGACCACGACGGCTGCCGCGGTGGCGACGTTGAGGGAGTTGACCCGGCCCGCCATCGGGATGCGCACACGCAGGTCGGCAGCAGCCAGCAGGTCCTGGGTCAGTCCGTGCTTCTCGGTACCGACGGCGATGGCGACCCCGCCCCGCAGGTCCACGTCAGTGTGCCGGAGGTCGGCGTCGGGAGTGGTCGCGACCAGCCGGATGCCGTTACCCCGCAGCCAGGTCCGCAGTTCGTCACGACCCGCGGCGGCCACGGGAACACTGAACACCGTGCCCTTACTGGCCCGCACCACGTTGGGGTTTCCCCAGTCGGTGACGGGATCCACCGCGACCACCGCAGCCGCACCGGCGGCATCCGCAGTGCGGAGGATGGCGCCGAGGTTGCCCGGCTTCTCGAGGCTCTCGGCGACCAGCACCAACGGGTCGGCCGGCAACCCGAGGTGCTCGAGCGGCCGCCCCGGCAGGGGCACCACGGCGAGGAACCCGTCGGGCCCCTCGCGGTAGGCGACCTTCTCGAACGCGGCCCGGCTACAGCGCAGAGTGGCCGACCCCAAGGCCCGAACCCGATCGACAAGTGCCGTCTGGGCCGGGGGGTCGAGCATCAGTTCCGGGCAGTACAGCAGTGAGCACGGGGCCACGCCGGCATCCACCGCGAGCGCAAGTTCGTCGTAACCGTCGATGAGGGTGCGGCGCTCCTGCTGGCGAGCCCGCCGGCCCCGCAACGCCACGACGGCCTTGAGCCGTGGGTTGGCCGGGGAGGTGAGCAGCAACTCAGGCATAGCCGGGCCAGCATCGCACGACCCGCCATCCGGCTACCGACGCTGGGCCCCCGCCGATCACCACGAGCAAGCCCAGCCATCACCGCTCGGCCCCCGCCGATCACCACGAGCAAGCCCAGCCATCACCGCTCGGCCCCCGCCGATCACCACGAGCAAGCCCAGCCATCACCGCTGGGTGACCCGACGGTCACCACCAGCGAGCCGGCTACCACCGCTGGGCACCGAGAGGGGCCGACCCGACGGGCCGACCCCTCCCTGCCACCGGTCCGCTCGTCAGCGGGAGGGATAGGCCCAACCAGTGACATTCTTGGCGCCCTCGAGCGGGCTCGACGTCGGCGGGTCGCCGGCCGCGTGCACGCCGAGGGCCGAACCACGCTGTTCTTGCCCGCCGCGGTGCCGAAGGCACTGATCCGCTCGGCGCTCGACAGGGCGTCGTTCGACCCGACCACACCGGACGGTTCCCGCTCGTCCCAGACGACCGGGGCGTCCACCGCAGCAGTGCGGGCCTGTTCCGAGGCCCGGGCCGAACGGTACGCGGCGGAACTCAGGCGGTCCCTGGCGCCGGCCTTCATCCGCTCACGCCAGGTGGAGATGTCGACGGCGCTGAGATCAGCGGACAGCGGGTTCGGCTGTGCAACTGCAGAATTGGCCGTGGCGGCGCTGCCCTCGGGGGCGATCTGGAAACCTGCAGCCAGGGCGGTGAGCTGGCCCTCAGTGAGCGGTGGCGGCGACGCCGACACCGCGGCGTCCGAAGCCTGCGTCGCGATGGCACCGGCAGTGCGGACCGCTCCCACGTAACGGAGACCTCGACGTGGTGTCATGGTGCTCCTTTGTCCCAGGCGCCGCGACCAAGCGGCCGCGCGTGGTGACAGAGCCCCTACTGCTCCGACGCTGAAACGCTAGGCGCGGGAGCGATCATCCGCCACCTGAGCGGGCCCAGTGCGGCAGGCGGCCGGATGCCGCTCGGTGGCGCCGCCGCACCGCAGGCAGATTCGCGCCTTGGTGACTCCGGCGATGGGCCTCGGGCCGGCGCAGGCACTGGCCGCGACCAGCGCAGGCACTGGCCGCGACCAGCGCAACTCGGACCTGGAAAGCGCAGTCACCGTTAGCAGGTCACGCAGGTCAGGTCAGGTCAGGTCAGGTCAGGTCAGGTCGGGTCAGGTCAGCGAGTCGAGCACCGCGACCAGGCCGTCGTCGTCGACATCGCCGGTGACCTCGTCGGCGAGCGCCTTCACGTCATCCGGGGCATTGCCCATCGCCACGCCGCGCGCCGCCCACTGCAGCATCTCGCGGTCGTTGCGTTGGTCGCCGACGGCCACGGTGTGCATCGGCTCGACCCCGAGCCGACGACGCACCGTCTCCAGGGCCGCCCCCTTCGACACGCCCTCTGGGGTGATGTCGAGCCAGGCGCTCCATCCCACCGCGTAGCCCACCCCGTGCAGCCCGATCTTCTGCGTGCGCTGGAGAAACTCCTCGCTGGTGCTGCTCGGGTCGCGCAGGGTGAGTCGGGTGACCGGTGACGTCATCAGTTCCTCGAACGACACCACCCGGATCTGCCCGTCGGCCAGCTCGCCGTCCGGGAAAGGCGCGGTGACCTTGTACCCGACACCGACCTCCTCGACGGCGACGAGCGCCGCCGGGAAGTGCTCGCGGAGCACCCGCAGTGCGGGAGCCGGGTCGAACGTCACCGCCTCGAGCACCTCGTAGCCGGGCCCGGCGGCGGGGTCCAGGCGAAGCGACACCGCTCCGTTGGAGCACACGCAGTACCCGGTCGTCAGGCCGAGTTTGTCGAGTACGGGCGCGGTGCCCAGGATGGTGCGCCCGGTAGCGATCACCAGGTGGTGACCCGCGTCGACCACCCGAAGCACGGCGTCGTACACCGCAGGCGACATCACCCCATCGTGGTCAACGGTCGTGCCGTCAATGTCGAGGGCAACGAGATGCGGAACGCGCGGTGGGGTGCGGCGAGAGTGGTCGGTCGTCATCCCGCCTGACGGTACCCGTGTCCGGCGACAGCCCGGTGGACGGTGCCAGCGCCACCCCGGTGGACGATGCCAGCGCCACCCCGCGCCGGGGTTTTCCGCCCCATCCGGCAAACCTCCGGTTCGCACGGGTTGATTACCCTTGCGAACCTCGTGCTTCCGTGATGGGGCGGAAAACCCCAGGGCCGCAGGGGCCCAGGGTGCCGCCGCGGATGCCGCCCGCCCGAGCAGCTACCCGCCCGCCCGAGCAGCTACCCGCGGGCCTGGCCGACCTTCCAGAAGCCGCAGAAGTAGATGCTGCGCCGATCGACGCCGTGCCGCACGAGCACTCGACGGGCACCCGCGGCCAGATCGCTCTCACCGCAGGCCCAGGCGTAGGTCACCGGCGCGCCGCCCGCCGCGAGCTGCCGGTCGAGCGCAGGCAGGAGCGCACTGCCCGGCGCCCCGCGACGCACGTGAACCCGGGCATCGCCGAGGTCGTACGCGGCAAGCACCGCGAGGTCAGGCACCTCGACGTACACCTCGACACCATGGCCGGCGGCAACGGCCGGGCCACCCATTGCCTCTAGCACCGCCGCCACCGAGGGCACCGCAGTCTCGTCCGCGACCAGCACCTGGCGGCCGCCGACCTCGAGCCCGCGGTACAACGCACCGCTCGCCCGCAGACCCACCGGGTCGCCGGGACGTACCCGGCAGGCCCACGCCGAGCCCGGGCCGGAGTCCCCGTGGGTGACGATGTCGACATCGACCCGCGCCGCAGCCCGGTCGTGCGAACGGATGGTGTACCAGCGCAGGTCCGGTCGCACGCTGGCGGGAAGCTCAGCCAGCGCCGCGCGCACATTCGATGCGCCCGCAGTGGGCAGCACGAGCGCACCGCCGCGGCGCGGCATCATCAGCCCGATGTACTCGTCAGGGCCAGACCGGTCGAACCACGCCAACTCCGGCGCCTCGACGGTGACCCGGCGCATGCCGCCGCCAAGATCCGCGACGGCGGCGACCGTCATCCCGAACTGGGGCTGGTGCTCGCGCAGCACCGGCGAGGAGAGCGTCACGATGTCCTCCTGATCGGGATGACGACCGGCGTGCCCGTCTCCGGGTCGGCGACGACGTGCGCCACGACTCCGAACACCGCCTCGATCACCGCGGGAGTCACGACCTCCCCCGGCACTCCCTCGGCCACGACCCGGCCGTCCCGCATGGCCACTAGGTGGTCGGCGTAGCGGGCCGCCATGCCGAGGTCGTGCAGCACCATGACCACGGTCGTGCCGTCGGTGCGGGTGAGCCCGTACACGAGGTCGAGCACGTCGAGCTGGTGGGCCACGTCGAGGAATGACGTCGGCTCGTCGAGCAGCAGCACCGGCGTGGTCTGGGCGAGCACCATCGCGATCCAGACCCGTTGCCGCTGGCCGCCGCTCAGGCTGTCGACCGACGCCCCGGCGAGGTGCACGAGATCAGCGCGCTCCAGCGCTGCCGCCACCGCCACCTCGTCGGCGCGGTTCCACGCACGGAGTAGCCCACGGTGCGGATGCCGCCCGCGCTCCACCAGTTCGAGCACGCTCACCCCCTCGGGCACCACCGGCTGCTGCGGCAGCAGGCCGAGCCGCCGAGCCACCTCGCGGGTCGGCAGCGTCCGGATGTCGTCGCCGTCGAGCCGCACCACCCCGCCGCTGGGGCGGAGCAGCCGACCGAGGCCGCGGAGCAGGGTCGACTTTCCGCAGCCGTTCGGGCCGACGATGACCGTGCTGCGGCCAGTCGGCACGGCCAGCGAAACCCCGTCGACCACGACCCGCCCGCCGTAGCCGAGCCGCACGTCATCCGCGCGCAGCCGAGTGCCATCTCCTCCCTGCGGATGTGGGTGAAGATCGGCGATGGTGAGCAGATCTTCACCCACATCGGCGGAGGAGTGGGTCGGGGCGGCAGGGTGGGACGAGGCGGCGGGGTGGGACGAGTAGGTCATCATCATCGAGCCTCCGGGGTCGACGTGCGGGTACGGAGCATCCAGAGCAGGACCGGTGCGCCGAGAGCACCGGTGACGACGCCGACCGGGAGCGCCGTCTCGGGGATGGCATAGGCGGCGACATAGTCAGCCGCGAGCACGACCACCGCCCCGACGAGGGCCGCAACGCCGACCGATGGACGGCCGGGCACCAGGCGACGGGCGATCGGGCCGCTGAGAAAGCCGACGAACGCGACCGGTCCGACCACCGCGGTGGCCGCCGCAACCAGGGCCACCACGACGAGAGTGACCCACACCCGCAGCCGGGTGACCCGCACCCCGAGGCCCGCCGCGAGGTCGTCGCCGAGGCCCAGCAGCGGGAGGCGCGCGGCACCCAGCAGCAGCGTGGGCAGCAGCACGGCAGTGACGACCAGGAGGCGGGCGTTGTCGGCCCAGGTCACCGAGTTGAGGCTGCCGCTCAGCCAGACCAGGGCCTCCTGCGCCTGGTAAATGCTGGCGCGCAGGAGCACCCAGTGCACGAGGGCCGACAGCCCGGCCGCGAGCGCGACCCCGACCAGCACCATCCGGCCCGTCGCCCCACCGCGACCGCCGGCCTGGCTGAGGATGACGCCGGCCGCGAGCACCGCCCCGGCCAGGGCCGCGAGCGTCACTGGGGCACCGCGCGCGCCGCCCAGGACGACCGCGAGTACTGCCCCGGCGCTCGCCCCGAGGGTGATGCCGAGAACGTCCGGGCTCGCTAGCGGGTTGCGCAGCATCACCTGGAACGCGGCACCGGCGGCACCGAACGCCGCGCCGGCCAGCACGGCCACGACGGCACGGGGCAGGGTGGATTCCAGCAGCACGAACGACGCTCCTGGCACCTGCTCCCCGCTGAGGATCCGCACTGCATCGACGAACGAGACCCGGTAGTCGCCGAGCAGCGCCCGCACCAGCACCAGCGCGATCAGGATGACGAACAGCGCCGACACCACGGCGGCCCGGCGGCGGCGTGGGCCGCGGCGCGCCCGGGTGAGCACCTCGGCAGCGCTCGGCCCGGATGACGGTGTGGTGCCGGTCCCGCACCACCCGAGCCGCACCTGCCCGGCGGATGGCACCTGCCCGGCAGCCAGCACCTGCCCGGCGGATGGCACCTGCCCGGCAGCCAGCACCTGCCCGGCAGCCAGCACCTGCCCGGTAGACGGCACCTGGCCGGCAGCCAGCACCTGCCCGGTAGACGGCACCTGGCCGGTAGACGGCACCTGGCCGGTAGACGGCACCTGGCCGGTAGACGGCACCTGGCCGGTAGACGGCACCTGGCCGGCGGGCGATGCTGGCGGCATCGGGCGGGGGGTGATCGTCATCCGAACGCTCCGGCGCGGCGGGCGACGGCCACGAGCACCGGAGCGCCGAGCACGGCACAGACGATGCCGGCCGACACCTCGGAGGGGCGCGCGACGAGCCGGCCGGCGATATCGGCACCCACGACGAGGGTCGGCCCGAGGACCGCCGAGAGCAGCAGCACCCGGCCATGGGCGGCGCCGACCAGCGCCCGGGCAAGGTGCGGCACGACCAGCCCGACGAACGCGATCGGCCCGGCGAGCGCGGTACCGCCGGCCGCGAGCAAGACCGCACCGGCCGCGGCCAGGCCGCGGTGCAGCAGGACGCGCTGACCGAGGCTGCGGGCGAGGTCGTGGCCGAGCGCCACCGCGTCGAGCGTCGGGCCGGCGGTGAGGGCGAGCACCGCACCGACGAGCAGGAACGGGAGCACCTCGAGCACCTGGCTGGACTCGCGCCCGGCGACCGACCCGACCTGCCAGAAGCGGAAACTGTCGAGCGCGCCACGGTCGGTGACGAGGATGCCGCCGATGATGCTCTGTGCCAGCGCCATCACCGCCGCACCAGCGAGAGCCATCGCCACCGGTGCCTGGGCCCGTGGCGCACACGCGGTCAGCGCCTGGACGAGGAGCGCGACCGCAACGGTGCCGACCAGCGCGGCGACCAGGTACCCGGTCACGCTGGAGAGCCCAAGGAACCGGATGCCGAGCACGACGGCGAGTGCCGCACCGGCCGTGAGACCGAGGATGCCGGGGTCCGCAATCGGGTTGCGAGTGAGGCCCTGGAGCACCGCTCCGCTCAGCGCCATCGCGCTGCCGACGACTAGACCGATGACGGTGCGGTCCATCCGCGACGCGACTATTGCCGCGGTCTCCCCGGTGACCGGCCGCCCGAGTACGGCGTCGAGCACCGCCGCCGGGTCGAGGTGCTGCACGCCGAGCAGCACCGACGCCACGCTGGCCAGCACGACGGCCGCGGTCGCGCCGCCGACCGCCACCGGGAGCCGGACCGCCGGCGACCGTCTGGGGCCCGGCGCGGAGGCCGGACCCGACGCGGACGCCGAGCCCGACGCGGATACCGACGCGGACGCCGAGCCCGACGCGGACGCCGCGGCCGGTGCGGATACCGACGCGGATGCCGAGCCCGGCGCGGACGCCGCGGCCGACGCCGCGGCATCCACTCGGGTCACCTCGGTCACGACGCCGGCGCGCCCTTCAGTGCGGCAGCGATCTTCGGCAGGAACTGCTCGGCGGCGGTGCGCACCGACAGCGGGCTCGGCAGCGACATCGACAGGGCCACCTCGTTATTCGCGCTCGCGACGTACTGCTTCTTGGTCAGCGCCGGGATCCGGCCGAGTAGCGCGTTGCCGGTGATCTCCGCAGCACCGGTGCCCTTCTCCGCGTAGAAGATCACGACATCGGCCTGCAGGGTCGAGGCCTTCTCGGCGGACAGGTTGACCGAGAACTCCTTCGTGCCCTTGCTCAGCTCGGCAACCGTAGGGGAATCTACGAGACCGAACTCACGGAGCATCTGCGGGCGCAGGTCGCGCGTCGTGTAGAGGCCGACGGTCGACAGGTCGGTCGGGGTGAACCAGGCCCAGGCCGCGCTCTTGCCGGCGATCTCGGGGTGCTTCGCTGCCGCGTCGGCGATCACCCGCTCGGTGTCGGAAATCAGACGCGCGGCATCCGAGGACCGCCCGAGCGCTGTGCCGATGACCGTGACCTGGGTCTTCCACGGAGTGCCGAAGGGGACGTCGGGGTAGGCGACGACCGGGGCGATTTTCGCCAACTTTTCGTAATCTGCATGAGAGACACCGGAACTCAGCCCGAGGATGAGGTCGGGCTTCGTCGCGGCGATTGCCTCGAACGGGACGCCGGCTGAGTCGTCGTACCGGGCGATGGCGCCGTCCTTGACCTTGAGCGTGGCAGCCTGTGCGTCGAACCAATCGGTCGACCCCTTCGCGTTGCCGCCCCAAGTGATCTTCGGCGCGCCCACCGGCACCACCCCGAGAGCTGCGACGACGTCGGCATCCGCCCAGCCGATGGTCGCCACCCGGGTCGGTGCCGCCTTGATGACGGTCGTGCCGTGGGCGTGGGGGATGGTCACCGGGTACGCGGCGGCATCCACGGCGCCGGTGGCGGTGGGCTCGGCCCCGGTCCCCCCGGACGGCCCGGTGGAGCACGCCCCAAGGGCGAGCGTGAGGGCGAGCGCCGAGCAGGAGGTGGCGGCGGCGAGCAGGTGGCGGCGGGAGAACATCAGGCAACTCCTGGCGGATCAGTGCGACGACGGGGCGAGGTGACCGTTCGATCGACCGCGTGCCACCGCGCCCGTCGAACTTAGGCCAGCCTAACCTGATCGGGTCGGCATTGACGACAGCCGTCGCGCCACCCTCCTGCGGTGCACCCTCCTGCGGTGCACCCTCCTGCGGTGCACCCCTGCGCCGCCGCACCGCCGCCGTCGCGTCAACCACCGCTCCCGAGCGCTGGCCGCACCCTCCGGTTCACTCAGGCGCCGACCAGGCCTGCCGCATCGAGAGTTTCCCGCCGGTCTGGAGCAACGAGCGCCGGTAGATGCGCTCGGCGACCACGATGACCGCCGCGGCCGCCAGCACCAGCAGCAGCAGCGCGAGCAGCGGCTCCCACACCGCCACGTCGCCCTCGACGAGTCGGGTCGGCATCAGCACCGCCGAGAACGGCGGCACGAAAGAGAGTGCCGTGTCCCAGCCGGGCGGCGCGAACAGCGCACCGAAGAAGACCGCGACGACAAGCATGGTCATCGGCGTCGCGGTGGTCTGCACGTCTTCGGTGCGCGACGCCAGCGAGCCCGCCACCGCCCACAGCGCCGCCAGCGCGGCGAAGCCGGCCACGAAGAAGACGAGGAACCAGGCCACCGGTCCGCTGATCCCGGCGACGTACCGGTCATAGGGCGTGAACGACAGCCCGACCAGCGCGACCCCCGCGTACAGCACCATCTGCAGCACCGCAATCACGCTGTTTCCCACTACTTTTCCGGCGAGCAGGTGCCGCACCGGGATCGAGGTGGCGATGATCTCGACGATCCGGTTCTGCTTCTCCTCGACCACGCTGCTGGCCAGTTGGTACCCGAACAGGACCGAGGTGATGTAGAAGAGGAAGGCGAACGCGAACGCTACCGCCGAGGCGAGGCCGGCGCGGTCGGCATCCCCCTCGAGGAAATCGGCGGTGACGCGGGACCCGGCCTCGAGGGCGTCCGAGGTGGTGCCGAGCCGGGCGGCCTGATCGCTGAGCGCCGCGGCGCGAACCACCTCGGAGACCACCCGTTCGAGCGCCGGCTCCGGCTCGCTCTCGGTGGTGAGCACCCAGCCATCCGGACTGGGATGCAGCCAGGCCTCGGCCACACCGTCGCGGACCAGCGCCTCGGCGGCGGCTGGCGTGCCGGCATCGCGCACCTCGACCCGCACCTGGTCATCGATCTCGGGCGCTTCCCGCGCCACGCGCTCGGCGACGCCCGTGTCGGCGGCCGCGGCGGCGAGGGTGTAGGTCTGGACCCGACCGGAATCCCAGATGCCATACGCGCAGAAGCCGACAATGAACACCAGCGTCACTGCGGTGCCGGCCAGGAACGCCTTGTCGGTGAGCCGCACGACGATCTCGCGGCGCATCACGAGCAGCCACGGCGCTGTCCCCACCCTCCCAACTTTCTCGCCCGCACCCGGAAGGTTCGGGTTCGCGTGGGAACCGTTCTGCGGCGAACCCGAAGCTTCCCGCGCAGTCACTCGAGCGGACCCGCGGACCGAGCCCACCTCCGCCCCCGTCGACTCGGTCATGCCGCCACCTCCCGGTAGATGTCGGCCAACGCCGTTCGCACCGGGGCGAACTCGAACACCGAACCACGCGCCATCCCCTCGCGGAGGACCATCTGCTCGGCGCCGTCCTCGACCACCTCGAGCACCGCAGTGTGCCCATCGACATCGACGACATGGATGCCGCGGAGATCGCGGACCCAGCCGGCGTCGCCGCCGAGCACGAGCCGGTAGCGCACCGGCCCAGCCGCGCGCAGCGTCTCCACGTCGCCGGTGGCAACCACCCGACCGCGCGCCATCACGACTAGCCGGTCGCACAGCCGTTCCACGAGGTCGAGCTGGTGGCTGGAAAACAGCACCGGCGCGCCACGCGAGGTGTGCTCACGAAGCAGGTCGACCATCGAGTCGACCGCCATCGGGTCCAGGCCGGAGAACGGCTCGTCCAGCACCAGCGCCGTCGGCTCGTGGATCAGCGCCGCGACGATCTGCACCCGCTGCTGATTGCCCAGACTCAACTTCTCGACCCGCTCGGTGGCCCGGTCGGCCAACCCGAACCGGCCGAGATGCTCGAGCACCGAACGGCGGGCGGCCGCGGCCGGCATCCCCGTGAGTTGGGCCAGATACACCAGTTGATCGAGCACCGGTTGCTTCGGATACAACCCGCGCTCCTCGGGCATGTACCCGAACCCGCGCTGGTCGGCGGCGGTGATCGGCTGGCCCGCCCAGCGCACCTCGCCCGAATCGATGCCGAGCACGCCCATCACCATCCGCATGGTGGTCGTCTTGCCCGCACCGTTCGCTCCCACGAAGCCAGTCAGCAGACCACTCGGCACCGTGAACGACACGGCATCGACGGCGGTAACGGCGCCGAAGCGGCGAGTGAGGTGGTCGATCTCCAGCATGACCCCGACGGTAGGCGGGCTGCGGCTCCGACGGATCCACCGCGCGGGTGATCAACTCTCCGCCGGGGTAATGAGACCGGCCTCGTACGCGAACACCACGGCCTGCACCCGGTCGCGCAGGTGCAGTTTGGCCAGGCAGTTCGACACGTGGGTCTTGACCGTGGCCTCACCGAGGTAGAGCTCGGCGGCGATCTCGGAGTTCGACAGCCCGCGCCCCATCAGCACCAGCACCTCGTTCTCACGGTCGGTGAGCCGGTCGAGCGCGGGCGGCACCGGCGGGGGCGGGGCCGCCCGCTCACCCGTCATCCGCTCGATCACCCGGCGGGTCACCTCGGGGGCGAGCAGGCCGTGGCCCGACCCGATCGCCCGCACCGCCTCGACCAACTGCTCGGGTTCGGCGTTCTTGAGCAGAAACCCACTCGCACCGGCCCGGAGCGCGTCGAAGAGGTAGTCGTCGCGGTCGAAGGTGGTGAGGATGACGACCCGGCCGAGGTCTTCGGCGACCAGTCGCCGGGTGGCCTCGATCCCGTCAACCACCGGCATCTGAACGTCCATGAGGATGACGTGTGGCTGGGTCGCGCGGGCCACCACCACCGCCTCCGCGCCGTTGGCCGCCTCGCCGACCACGGCGATGTCGGGCTCGACGGACAGCATCATCGCGAAGCCGGAGCGCACCATCGCATGGTCGTCGACGAGCAGCACCCGGATCGGGTCGGCGCCGGGCAGGGGGTCGGCGCCGGGCGGGCTGGTCACCGGCTCACCGGTTCCCGAGCGGTCTCCACGTTCGCCTCCCCATTCGCCGGATCCGGTTCGGCAGGAACCGGGTTCGGCTCGGCGGAGGTCAGACCCGGTGTCGATGCCCACGGCAGCCGAACGCGGACCCGGTAGCCGCCGGTACGTCGCGGCCCGATCTCGGCCTCACCCCGATGCGACGCCACCCGCTCGCGGATGCCGAGCTGGCCGAGCCCGCTCCCCGACGACGCCGGCCGCGGGCGACCGTCGTCGACCACCTCCACCTCGGCAAAGCCCCTGGGGCCGTGCGCAACCCGGACGACCACTGACACCCGGGTGGCGGTCGAATGCCGTTCGACGTTGGCCAACGCTTCCTGCACGGTGCGGTAGACCGTGTGCGCCATCGCGGCCGGGAGTCGGCCCGCGGCACCGGAGTGTGACTCCACGACCTCGAAATCGACACGGCGAGCGTGGGTCTGGGCGGCCGCGACCACGGCCGGCAGGTCGCGGACCCCCGGCTGCGGGGCACGGTCGGGGGCGTCCGCGTCATCCGGCTGGCCGCGACCCACCTCACGCAGGGTGCCGAGCAGGCCGCGCATCGCGGTGACCGCCTCGCGGGAGGAGCTCTCGATGCCGCCGAGCGCGGCTCCGGTGGCCGCTGGGTCGCTGGCCATCACCCGGCGGGCCGCGGCGGCCTGGATGCCGATGACCGAGACGTGGTGCGCAACCACGTCATGCAGCTCCCGGGCGATCCGGACGCGTTCCTCAGTAACCGCGCGAGCGCGGAGCAGCTCGCTCTGCTCGGTGATGGTCTCGGCCTGGGCGGTGAGCAGGGCGGTCTGCCGGGCGCTGCGCCACGAGCTGCGCCCGGCCAGCACCGCGCCGCCGAAGTAGATGACGTTGATGACCACGGTCAGCAGCACGGCGGCGGGCACCGGCCCGACGACGCCGGACCGTTCGCTGGTGCCAGCCTCGTCGAGGATGTCCTGCACGACGTTGCCGACGAGGAACTGCAGGGCGATCCAGACGAACATCACCACCACGATGCCGGCGACGACGACCGTCATCCACCGACGGTCCGAGGCCCAGGCAACCGCCGACATCACCGCGAAGAAGTAGACCGCCTGGAGCGTGAACTGGCCCATGATGATGTGCATCGTCACCCCGACCAGCAGCATGTGCGCGGCCGCGGCGGCCGCCACGGTCAGCGGCCAGCGCCGGCGACCGATCAGCAGCGCCGCGCCGGTGACGGTGGCAATCCAGTGCACCCACCACGGGTACGGCACGTCGTCGAGGGCGCCGACCGAGCGCACCATCTCGAGCGAAAACAGGCCAACTCCCGCAAAGGCCACGGCGGTCAGCACGTCGCTGCGACCCACCGCCAGTCGGGGCCGCTCCCACCCCTCGTTGGCGCCGAACCACCCCGCGACCCGGTCGAGGGTGGCCATACGCGCAGACATGCCCTCCACCATAGGCGCGCCGGTGGCCGTGGCCCTCCCCCGCGCGGCGGAGCCGTTCGTGACGTGAGCGCGATCCGTGAGCGCGGCTCGGCGTCACACCAGCGCAGCAACGACACGGGCCACGTCGGCATCGTGCGCTACCCGTCCGCGCGGACGACTCGAACACCTGCGGCGACCACGAAGACCGTCGTCACGGCGCCGAAGTAGGCGAGCGCGAACCCCGGTGAGTGCGGGGGCTCGGCGAACTGCACCGGATTGGTGAACATGATCGAGGTGAGGAACGGCAGCCACGGACGCACCGCCGGCCCAATTTCCGGCACCAGAGATGACAACGGCTCGACCACCTGCACCCAGATGATGACCAGTGCGACCGCCAGACCAGTTCGCCGCAGCAGCAGGCCTGCGGCACAGGCAGTTCCGGCGCCCAGGAAGAAGACGACACCCTGGCCGACCGTGGCCCGAAGCAGGTCGGCGTCGAGCACGACGCCCCCCGCTGCGGCGACCCCAAGCAGCACCGCACCGGCCACGAGACCCGCGAGCCCACCGATAGCTGCCACCGTGACGACCTTTCCCACGTAGCCGACGACCCGGCTCGGCTGAGCCAGTCGGGCGGTGCGCAGCGTGCCGAACTGCACGTCCGAGGTGCCCATCACGGCCCCGAAGGCCAGGATGACGAGCATCGCCAGGCCAGCGCCGGCCGCGAGGTCGCCCGCGGTCGCTGCCGGCTGGTTCGAGACCTGCAGCAGCCCGAGCCCGTCGACCGCGAGCACCGCGACAGCCAGACAGGCCCACGTCGAGCGCAGCGAGAACGTCTTGTCCGCCTCCGAGCGCACCTGGGCCGACAGCGCCGCGACCGTCATGCGGCACCCCCGCTCAGGTACTCGCGCCGGTCCTGGGTCGCGTGCAGCACGGCCTCCTCGAGGCGGGGCCGGTCCGTGCTGAGTTCGAGAACGACGACCCGGTGCCGCGCACAGAGCCGGCCCACGTCGTCGCTGGTGCCCGGGCCGCTCAGCAGGTGGGTGTCGCCGTCGCGCGATACCTGCCAGCCGTCCCCGGTGAGGGCGCGCACGAGGGGCAGCGAGTCGCCCTCCATCCGCAACCGCACCCGCGTGCCTCGAGCCTGGGCGAGGAGGTCCGGCATCGTGTGCTCCGCGACGAGCCGGCCGCGCCCGATGAGCACGATGCGGTCGGCGACAAGCTCGAGCTCGGCGAGCAGATGGCTACTTACCAGCACGGTCCGGCCGTCGTCGGCATACCGCCGCAGCAGGGCTCGCATCCAGTGAATGCCATCCGGGTCCAGGCCGTTGAGCGGCTCGTCGAGCACGAGGTAGTGGGGGTCGCCGAGGAGTGCGGTGGCCAGGGCGAGCCGTTGCCGCATCCCGAGCGAGAAGGACGAGACCCGGTGCCGCCCCACCTGCGCCAGCCCGGTGAGCTCGAGAACCTCCGCGCAGCGCGCAACCGGGATGCCGGCGGCGCGGGAGACCCAGCGCAGGTGAGCTCGGGCGGTCCGGCCGGGGTGCACCCAGGACGGGTCGAGCAGGGCACCGACGACACGCGCGGGGTGATGCAGCCGGCGGTAGACGACCCCACCGAACGTCGCGCGTCCCGCGGTTGGGGTGTCCAGGCCGGTCAGGCAGCGCAGCGTGGCCGACTTCCCGGCGCCGTTCGGCCCGACGAAACCGGTGACCGAGCCGTCGGGCACCGTGAACGACAGGTCGTCGACCCCGCGGACCCTGCCGAAGGCACGGATGAGTTGCTGGACCTCGATCACAGTGGCCAGCGTGCCCGCGACTCACGTCCCGACACATCCCCACCCGGGACGACCCGGACCTCGCGGAGTCGTCCCTCGGGACTAGCCCAGGTGGATGACGACCGGCCGGCCGTACGCTTGGCTGCGTGGGGTCGCGTGGTGAATGGGTCACGGCGATAGCGCTGCTCGCCGCCTCCTCGGGGTACGCCGCCATGGCTGACCGAACGCCCGCGGTGCTGCTGGCGCTGGTGCTCACCGCGGCTCAGGTCGCACCTCTGCCCTGGGCGCGCCACCGGCCCACACTGGCCTTCGGACTGGTCCTCGTCGCGTTCGCCGCCCACCTCGCCCTGCTCCCGACGTTCTTACCCGCGGACTTGGCGCTGCTCGTCGCGGCCTTCAGCGTCATCGCGGCCCGCGGCTGGTGGCCCGCCGGAGTCGGCGCGATTGTCGGTGCCGCCGCCGCGCTGCTCCTCGCGCTGCCGGTGTGGGCGGCGGACCGGGGCCTCGAGGCGACCACCTGGCAGGTCTATCTCACCCCGGGCGTCGGCATCCTGGCAGCCGTGTCCACCACCGCGTTCCTCGCCGAGCGGCACCGAGCGCGCACGCATCGGCTGCAGTTCTGGCAGGTGCGGGCAATCAGCGCGGAACGCGAGCGGGAGCAGGCAGCGGTCATCGCCGCGCTGGCAGAGCGGGCCCGGCTGGCCCGAGACGTCCACGACACCGTGGCGCACGCCCTCGTCGTCATCGCGATGCACGGCGAGGTGGCGCGGCGGAAGCTCGGCGCGGGCCGCGCCGAGCAGGTCGACCAACTGCTGGCCACCCTCGTGGCGACCGCCCGCGAGGCCCTGGCCGAGACCCGGGAACTGGTCAGCATCCTCGCCACGGATGACGTCGCACCGGCCGTCGGAGTGGGTTCGCTACCCGAGATGGTCGAACGGCTGCGGCGGTCCGGCTGCTCGGTCAGCCTGGACCTGGACCAGGGCTCGTCGTTCCCGGCCCCGGTCAGCCGCCTCGTTTACCAGGTGGCGCGGGAAGCAGTGACCAATGCACTCAGGCACGCCGGGGCCGGTGCCGCGCTGGCGATCAGCGTGCGCCGGGAGGAACTCGCCGCGCCCGCCGCCGCGGCATCCACCGCACCCGCCGCTACGGCATCCGATACCGCCGCCGCTGCGGCATCCGCCGCGCCCGAGGCTGCGGCATCCACCGCACCCGCCGCTGCGGCATCCGATACCGCAGCCGACGCGGTCGCCACCGTGATCGTCGACGACGACGGGGGCTGCGGCCCGCGCGTCGTGCCCACCCCGGGTGCGGGCCACGGCATCCGGGGTCTGCGGGAGCGGGTCGAAGCAGCCGGTGGGCGGTTCTCGGCCGGCCCACGCACCCCGAGCGGGTTCCGGGTGTGGGCCGAGATCCCGGTACGTCGGCCATGATCCGAGTCGGGGTGGTCGACGACCAGCACCTGGTCCGGTCCGGTCCGGTCCGGGGTCAGGATGCTGCTCGACGACGAACCGGACATGGTGGTGGTGGCCGAGGCATCCGACGGCGACGAGATCCCCGCACTGCTGGCTGAGCACGCCGACCTCGACGTCCTCCTGCTCGACCTGCGGATGGCGCGGATCGGCGGCATGGACGTGCTCCGATCGCTGGCTCGTCATCCGAGCGACCACCGGCCGCGGGTCGTGGTGCTGACCACGGTCCACCCGGAGACCGAGGCCCTCGAGGCGCTCGAACTCGGGGCGTGCGGCTTCGTACTCAAGGACGCGAGTGCCGCGGAGTTCGTTGCCGCAGTTCGGGCCGCCCAGCGGGGCAGCACGGTGCTCACCGGGGGCGCGGCGGCCAGCATCGTCGCGGCGCGGCGGCCGATCCCGGCCCGAGGCGACACCCACCTCGGGGCGGGTCGGCTTGGGGCGGGCCGGTTCGGGGCGGGCCACCTCGAGGTCGGCCAGCTCGATCAGGCGCTTACCGACCGGGAACGAGACGTCGTCCGTGCGGTGGCCACCGGAGCCACCAATGCCGAGGTTGCCGCACTGCTGTTCATCAGTGAGAACACCGTCAAGACGCACCTGGCCCGCATCCTCACCAAGCTCGACCTCCGAGACCGCGTGCAGCTGGTCGCGCTCGCCTACCGTTCCGGATTCCTCGACTGAACCCCGCCGTCGGGCCAGGCGAAGTCGGTCAGCCCGCCAGCTCGGTGATCGCCATCCACCGTCCGTGGCAGCGATCCGGCTCGGGAGCAGTACCGGGCCGGGCGGGGTCGGTCAGTCCGCCGCCGTGGGGGTGAGCACGTCGAGACCGACGTAGGGGCGCAGCGCCTCGGGCACGACCACCGAGCCGTCGGGCTGCTGGTGGTTCTCCAGGATGGCGACCAGCCAGCGGGTGGTTGCCAGGGTGCCGTTGAGCGTGGCGGCCACCTCGTTGCCGTGCTCGCCCTTGACCCGCGTGCCCAGCCGGCGGGCCTGGAACGTGGTGCAGTTCGACGTCGAGGTCAGTTCGCGGTATCGGCCCTGGCTGGGCACCCAGCCCTCGCAGTCGAACTTGCGCGCCGCGGGCCCGCCGAGGTCGCCGGCCGCGGTGTCGATGACCCGGTACGGCACCTCGATCCTCGCGAGCATCTCCTTCTCGAGGTCGAGCAGGCGCTGGTGTTCGGCCACGGCATCCTCGGGGCGGCAGTAGACGAACATCTCGATCTTGTCGAACTGATGTACCCGGATGATGCCGCGGGTGTCCTTGCCGTAGGAGCCGGCCTCGCGGCGATAACAGGTGGACTGGCCGGCGTAGCGCAGCGGCCCGGCGGTCAGGTCGAGCACCTCGTCGGCGTGATACCCGGCGAGCGCGACCTCGCTGGTGCCGGTGAGGTAGAGGTCATCGGCCTCGAGGCGGTAGACCTCGTCGGCGTGGTGGTCGATGAACCCGGCCCCGGCCATCACCTCGGACTTGACCAGGGTCGGGGTGATCATCGGCACGAAGCCGTGCTCGATCGCGCACTGCATCCCGGCGTTCAGCAGGCCCAACTGCAGCCGGGCGCCGACGCCCGTGAGGAAGTAGAAGCGCGCGCCGGAGACCTTCGCCCCGCGGGCCATGTCGAGCGCGCCGAGCCCCTCGGCGAGGTCGAGGTGGTCGCGCGGCTCACATCCTTCGGCAGCGAATTCCCGTGGCGTGCCGTGGGTTTCGAGCACCACATAGTCATCTTCGCCACCAACTGGCACGCCGGCCTCGATGACGTTACCGAGCGTGCGCATCATCCGGTCGAGCTCGGTGGCGGCGTCGTCGGCCGCTGCCTGCGCGGCCTTCACCTGGCCGGCGAGCTCCTTGGTGCGGGCCAGCAGCGTCTGCTTCACCTCGCCGTGGGCGCGCGCGACCTCCTTGCCCATCGACTTCTGCTCGGCCCGCAGCCGCTCGAACGCGGTGAGCTGCGCGCGGCGGAGTTCGTCGGCCTCGCGGATGGCATCGACGACCCTCTCGTCCTCGCCGCGGGCCCGCTGGCTCGAGCGCACGGTGTCGGGTTCGTCACGGACCAGGCGGATGTCGATCACGCCGCCCAACCCTATCGCCGCCATCACCCGCCATCCGGATGACGCCCGCCCCGGGGCCACGCCCACTGGCCCGTCCTACCCACCGCGGGGCGGCGGGCGACTGCTCCTGTACGTTCCATCACGTGTCAGCGGGTTGGTCGACCTGGGTCGGCGTCGGCGTGGCCGTCGCCGCAGCCGCCATCGGCCTGTACCTTCTCCTCGCGGCGCGGCGCACTCCGCGGCATGCCCGCCCCCGACCCTCGCGCGAAGCATTCCGCACCGCTGCGCCACCCCCACCGCGGAAGCGGGTCATGGTGGTGGTCAACCCTCTCAAGGTGGATGACGTGCCGGCACTCGGTGCACGCCTCGCTGCGGTGTGCGCCGAGCACGACTGGGACCCACCGGCCATGGTCACGACGACCGAGCACGACATCGGATTCGGGCAGGCCCGGCAGGCGGTGACCGATGGTCTCGACCTCGTCTGTGTGCTGGGCGGCGACGGCACGGTGCGCGCGGTGGCGCAGGAACTCGTCGGCACCGGGGTGCCGCTGGGGCTCCTGGCCGGCGGCACCGGCAACCTCCTGGCCCGCAATCTTGACGTGCCGACGGATGACGTCGAGCGCGCCTTCGCGGTGGCGCTCACGGGCCGCAACCGGCACGTCGATGCCGGCTGGCTGATGCTCGACCCCGACGACGCCGAACTCGACGAGCACGCCGGCGAAGGCGCCAGCGCCGGGCCGCGCCGACATGCGTTCTTCGTGATGGCTGGGCTCGGGCTCGACGCCACCATCATGGAGTCGACGTCGGAGGCCCTGAAGAAGCGGCTCGGTTGGACCGCCTACGTGCCGAGCGGGCTGCGCAACATGCTCACCGAACGGTTCCGGGTGCGGATGACGGTCGATGGCGGCCCGCCGTTCTCGCGGCGGGCCAGGCTGGTGCTGATCGGCAACTGCGGAAAGATCACCGGCGGCATCGACCTTATGCCTGATGCCCAGCCCGACGACGGCACTCTGGATGTCGTCGTGCTCGCCCCGAAAGGCGTCACGGCGTGGGCTGGCGTCGCGGCGAAACTGCTCACCAAGAGTGATCGGACGACGGCCACGCTTTCCCGGTACCGCTGCCGTACCGCGACCGTCGAGGTCGATGACCAGCATCGAGTGCAGGTTGACGGCGACGTCATCGGTGCGGCCCGCCGCCTCTCGGTCGAGGTCCAGCCCGGCGCCCTGATCGTGCGCACCGGGGGTCGTCGCACCCCTGTCGAACCGGCGCGCGACGCCACCTGACGAGCCGCAAACCCACGAGCCGGGCGCGATTGGCACCCACGAGTCGGACGCGATTGGCACCCACGAGTCGGACGCGATTGGCACCCACGAGTCGGACGCGATTGGCACCCACGAGTCGGGCGCGATTGGCACCCACGAGTCGGGCGCGAACGCACAAGCCCGGCCGCGCACCCACATAGCCGGCCCGCCACATGAAGTTCGCTCGGGAAGACCCGGCTACACAATGGTTCTTTTCCCAGGCGTAGCGGGGGCTTCCGTGATGGGGCGGAAAAGCTGCGGCTGGCGGGGCGGAGTGCAGGCGGGAAAGTTGGGGCCGGGCGGCTCCCGGGGGTCAGACCTTCTTCTCGCGCCAGGTGCGCTCGAACGGCAGCCGCCAGGTGAACGGCGCGACCAGCTGGTGGATCTGGTTGGGCCCATAGGTGCCCTGTGCGTACGGCCGTACCGGCGGCGGGTTGTCCAGCAGCGACTGGCTGATCTGCCACAGCCGCTCGATGCCGGTCGCCGAGGTGAACAGCGTGCGGTCGCCGCGCGCGGCGTCGTAGATGAGCCGCTCGTACGCTTCGAGCACCGAACCGGCCCAGTCGGTTTCATGCATCGCGAACTGCATCGACAGTTTGTCGAGCCGGTAACCCGGGCCGGGCCGTTTGCCGTAGAACGACAGCGACATCCGGGACTTGTCGGCGAGGTCGAAGGTGAGATGGTCGGGCCCGGAGTCCCCCACCCCGGACCCGGCCGGGAACATCGACTGTGGCGGCTCACGGAAGGCGATGGAGATGATCCGGGCCCCCTCGGCCATCCGCTTGCCAGTGCGGAGGAAGAACGGCACCCCGGCCCAGCGCCAGTTGTCGACAAAGCACTTCAGCGCCACGAACGTCTCGGTCTCGGAATCAGGAGCCACCCCGGGCTCGTCGCGGTAGCCGGTGTACTGGCCGCGCACCACGTCGTGTGGCTGTACCGGCAGCATCGACCGGAACACCTTGTTCTTCTCCCGGGTGATCGCCGCCGGCTCCAGTGCCGTGGGCGGCTCCATCGCGGTGAACGCGAGGATCTGGAACAGGTGCGTGACCACCATGTCGCGGTAGGCCCCGGTCGCTTCGTAGAAGTCTCCACGGTGGGACAGCCCGAGCGTCTCGGGTACGTCGATTTGAATGTGCGAGATGGAGTTTCGGTGCCAGATCGGCTCGAAGAGGCCGTTGGCGAAGCGAAATGCCAGGATGTTCTGGGCTGGCTCCTTGCCGAGGAAGTGGTCGATGCGGAAGATCTGCTCCTCAGCGAATACCTCGTGCAACTGGGCGTTGAGGCTCACCGCGCTGGCGTAGTCCGTGCCGAACGGCTTCTCCATGATGACCCGGCTCCGGTCGACCAGCCCAGCGTCCGCGATCGTGGTCACTGCCGACAGCGCTGCCTTGGGCGGCACCGACAGGTAATGCAGCCGCTGGTTCGTCTCGCCCGGCAACTCGACCTCGGCCCGATCCACTGCCGCACGCAGCGCGAGCGGGCCGGCCGAGAGCGGCACGTAGTCGAGCCGCCTGGCGAACTCGCGGCGGTCGGCGTCGTCGAGCTCGCGAGTGCTGTGCTCGGCGATGGCGACCATCGCGAGGTCACGGAAGGCGTCCGGCGAGAGTTCGTCGAGGGAGGTGCCGACGACGCGCATGTCGTCGATGAGGTCGGACTGGAAGAGGTGCAGGAGGCCGGGGATGAGCTTGCGCTTGGCGAGGTCGCCAGTGGCCCCGAACAGGATGACGGTTGTCGGCGCGGTCATGGCGCCAACCATGTCGTCCAGCGCGCCGCAGCGCCACCCCGGGGTACGGCCTCGGCGACGCCGACAAGGAGCTCAGAGGCCGCGTCCGGGGATCAGCGGCAGCCCGCCCGACCGACATCTGATCGGCGCTCTCCGCACTAAGCACAACGGACGGCTGGTTTGCTTAGTGGATGAGGCAGGACGGGGAGCAGTCGCCGCGGCGGGATCTCCGGATCTTTGCTATCTGCCTGAGTGGCGGTCGGATTGTCGCTACGGTCGTGCGGTCCAGGTAGCTCACCTACCGACACGCACCGCACTGTGGGACGCCCCCGACATCGCCCGATGCCGCCCCAGCGATTTTCCATAAGATCGAGCGAGGGATTCTCCGGTGACAGACCCAGGTAGCACCCGCCCACGTCCACGCCTGTCCCCTGCGGTGGTGGCACTCGTACTCGGCTGCGCGTCAGCGGCCTTCATCGCCGCTGGGCCGGCCGCAGCCGACCCGTCACCGACACCACCGCTCGTCGAGGTCGACGCGACCGGCCCGTACTCGGGAACCGTGCCGGACGGGGCCTGCGCGCTGAGATCAACCGTGCTCGGAGGGTCCGGCGGCAACAACATGAGCGGCGAGGGCGTGAGCGCACCTGGCGCCAACGGTAGCGGCGCCAGCATCACCACCGTCTACAGCGTGGTACCCGGGATGAGCTACGCCGGAACCGTGGGCGGAGGTGGCGATCAAGGCGCGGTGTTCGGTGATGCCGGCGGTGGCGGCAGCAACGGCGGCGGGCCGGGTGGCTCGGTGGTCGGCGCGGTTCATCCGGGCGCCGGTGGCGGTGGCTGGTCCGACCTCCGCCTCGGCGACGAACTCGTCGTCCTGGCGGGTGGTGGCGGTGGCAGCGCCGGCGGGCATTCGCTCAATGAGGGCTTCGGCGGCGACGCCGGTCTCCCCACGACCGCGGGTGTCACCCCCGGCCAGGACGGGCTGGACGGCCGGGAACCGTCGGATGCCACGGTCGGCGGCGGCAAAGGCGGTGACACCGACGCTCCCGGGGCCGGTGGGGTGAACGCCGGAAGCCCTGACCTCGGCGGGTCCGCGGGGGACGGACGCACCGGGGGTGCCGGCGGGTCCGACCGGGACCCGGACGCCGGCGGTGGTGGCGGCGGCGGGTACTTCGGCGGCGGCGGCGGCGCGTCCACGCTGTCCGCGCAGGGGGGAGGGCCGCCGGTCATCGGCGGCGTAGCCGGTGCCGGCGGGGGCGGCGGGTCGAGCTACGTCGCGGCGGGGTCACCGGACGGATCCGGCTCCCCGGTTGACCTGCGTGAGTCGGTTGCGGGCCCGAAGCTGGATACCGCGGGCGACGGCATCGACGGTGCGGTCACCCTGGAGTGGCTTCCGTGCGACTACGACCTGGCGATCGACAAGGCCGCCGCGCCCGGGCAGGTGCAGGATGGCGAGCGCGTGACCTGGGCCGTGACCGTGCGCAACTCCGGACCCCAGCCGATGACCCGTGGCGACGTCGTCACCCTGACCGACAGTGCGGCCGAGACCGGTGCGGCGACGATCGAGAGCGTTGTTCCGTTCCGTGACGACCAGGCTCCCCCGGGAGGCACCGCGCTCGACCCGACCCCGCTCAGCTGCACCGCCGACGTGGGCGACCCGATGCCGACCACCCTCGAGTGCTCCCGGCCGTACCGCGCCTCGTCGAGTCCCGGGTCCCCGGATGGAGGCAGCCGCGGCCTCGACGTTGGTGAGGGCATCACTGTTGTCTACTCGCAGACCATCACCGGCGCCCCTGGCACGACAGTCAGCACCACGGCTCAGGTCAGCGATCGCGCCACCGGCGACACCAACGACTCCGCGGCGGCAAGTGTCGACATCGCCGACCCGCCACCGACGGTCGAGGAGGTCGGCGTCGTCGAGGAGGTAGCTCCGGCCGGCACACCGGTTGTCCTCGACCCAGCGGCTGAGATCGCCGACCTGGATCCGTCCTCGGTTCTCATCCTCGATTCGACCGGCGCCGAGGTCGAGACGCTGCAGGTCCCCGATCAGGGCACCTGGGACGTCGCCCCCTCGGCCGGCACGGTGACCTTCACCCCGGTGGCCGACCTGAGCGGCGACCCGGACCGGGTGCAGTTCGTTGGAGCCACCCGGGACGGCGCACCGGTCACCGGCGACCTCGCCATCGACTACCGCGCCGCACCGGACGCCGCACCGGACACTCCCCCGGGCACGGACCCCGCACCCGACGCCGCACCGGACATTCCCCTGGGCACGAACCCCGCACCGGACTCCGCACCGGACATGGGCGCTCCGCAGGGACCGAACGCGGCACCGAACACGGGCGCCGCACCGAACGCTCTCCAGGGCATGGGCACTCGGGGGCCCGCCTCGCTGAGCGGCGAGAGTGCACTGGCCACTACCGGCGCGGCACCGGTTGGATACCTCGCTGCCGGCGCCGGAATCCTCATCGCGGTCGGTGCCGTCCTCGTCGCGCGGACCCGCGCACCCCGACGCCAGGGCAATTCCGGCGCAACAGCGCGTCTGAAATCGCAGCATCCGGGGTGATCACACCGAATACTGCGCGGCACCTGGCGACGTCGCCGGGTGACGTCAGCCATCACACCCCGACGAGCGGCCCCGGGCTCACGCGCGCGCCGACGAACTGCACCAGCCGTCACGCCCCGGCGCGCCGCTCCGGGCGGACACCCCGGCGCGCCGCTCCGGGCTCAGGCGTCGAAGAGTTGGGCGCCCCAGTCGTCATCCGGGCCGAGACCGGGCGGGCAGGCGAACAGGCCCGAGCCGGTGTGCTCGAGGTACTCGTTCATGACGTCGCTGCGGGCCAGGGCCTGCTGCATCGGTACGAACTGCCGGTGCGCGTCACGGACGAACGCGAGAAAGAACAGGCCCGCGTCGAGGTGACCCTGCCCGTCGCTGCCGTCGGTGAAGTTGTAGCCGCGGCGCAGGATCCGCACCCCGCCGAGGTTGTCCGGGTGCGCGAGCCGCACGTGCGCGACCTGCGGGATGCGTGGCTCGCCGTCGGTGCCGAGCGCGGCGAAGTCGGGCTCGTCGAACTCGCCCTTTCCGCCGAGTGGCGCGCCGACCTTCTTGTCCCGGCCGACGATCTGTTCCTGCTCCTGCAGCGGCGCGCGATCCCAGATCTCGATGTGCATCCGGATCCGGCGTGCCACCAGGTAGGAGCCGCCGGCCATCCAGGATGACGGGCCGCGCACGTCATCCGGCGCCACCCAGACGTGCTCATCGAGGGCGTCGGCCTCCTCGGCGGTGATGTTGGCGGTGCCGTCCTTGAAGCCGAACAGGTTTCGCGGGGTCGTCTGGGCGCGCGAGGTTGACGCCGTGCGGCCGAACCCGAGCTGGCTCCACCGCACCGACACGATGCCGAACCCCATCCGAATGAGGTTGCGCACCGCGTGCACCGCCACCTGGGGGTCGTCGGCGCAGGCCTGGATGCAGAGGTCGCCGCCGGAGCGGGCCGGGTCGAGGTCGTCGCCGGCGAACGCGGGGAGGTCACGCAACGCCGCAGGCCGCCGCCCGGCCAGGCCGAACCGCCCGTCGAACAGCGAGGGGCCGTAGCCGATGGTGACGGTGAGGTGGCCGGGGGCGAGGTCCAGCGCCTCGCCGGTGTCCTCGGGCACCCGCCACGGCCCGCCGCCGACGGTGCCGCCGGGGGCCGCCTCGGCGCCGTACGTCATCCGCTCGGCCGCGCGGGTCCACCGGCTGAGCAGGTCACGCAGCTCGGCCGGGTCCTTCGTGGTGACGTCGAGCGCCACGAAGTGCAGCCGGTCCTGGGCGGGCGTGACGATGCCCGCCTGATGGTCTCCGCGGAATGGCACGACACCGTCGGATGCCGCTGTGCCCGTTGCTGATTCGCCGGATGCCGCACTCCCGGCCGCCGCCGGGCGGGCGGCGTAGGCCATCCCTGCCGCCGCGGTGGCGAGCGCAGTGCCCGCGCCGGTGGCGAGCACCGCGCGGCGGGTCGAACCAGCCCAGTCGTCGCGCGTCATCCCACTCCTTCGCTCGCCGGCACGGCTGCCGGCCTACTTCGCCTCGTCGACCAGCCCGGCCACGGTGGAGACCGGCTCGGCATAGGCGTCGAGGGCGTCGGACAGCGCCTTGATCTCGGGTTTCGTCAACTCGGTGTAGAGCTTGAAGCCATCGCCCTTGCGGTGCGTTTCGAGCAGCGCGACCAGGGCGTCGCCGCGCTCGTCGATGGTGCCCACCAGCGTCGGGTCGGCCTGCTGGAGGAAGGGTCGGAGCGCCTGGATCGCGGCCTTGGAGCCCTCGACGTTGGCCTCGAAGTCCCACAGGTCGGTGTGGCTGTAGCGCTCTTCCTCGCCGGTGATCTTGCCGGTGGCGATCTCGTCGAGGAGTGCCTTGGAGCCGTTGGCCAACTGCAGCGGGTTCAGTTCGACGGTGCGCACCTTGGACTCCAGGTCGGTGACGTCGACGAGCAGCCGGTCGGCCATAGTCTTAGTCTCGGCGGTGATGCCGGCGCCCCAGAGGTCCTTCTCGATGCGGTGATACCCGGTGAATTCCATGCCTTCCTCGACCACCTCGGCCCGCCCGTCGATCTTGGGGTCGAGGTCGCCGAACGACTCGGCAACCGGCTCGATCCGCTCCCAGTAGGAGCGTGCGGTCGGGTAGAGCGCCTTCGCCTCGGCCGCTTTGCCGGCCTTGACCAGGGCGACGAACTCCGTGGTGCGGGTGAGGAACGCCTGAGCTTGGCTGCGTGAGTAGCGCTCGTACTCCTCGACCGCGGTGGCCAGCTTCTCGTTCTCGGTCTTCGGGGCGGCCGACTCGCCGGTCACCGTGAACGCGGCCCGGATGCCGTCGCCCACCATCCCCGGCTTGCAGGCGGTCTCGTACTTCCCAGGTTCGGACACCTCGACGAGGAAGTCGCGCGAGAGCCCCGGGCCGATGTTCTCGACCTCGCCCATGATCCGGTCGCCCTCGGCGTAGACGTAGAACTCGTTGACCTTGGTGCCGGTGTTCGTGACGGTGAATTTCACGGTGCCAGCGGGCGCTTCGGCCCGGGCCACCGTGCACTCGGTGTCCGAGGCGGTGACGGCGATCGCTCCAGTACCGCCACCGGACTCGGTGGTGGTGCCCGACCCGCAGGCGGTCACGCCGAGAGCCAGGGGGGCGAGGAGGACGGTGGTGAGGGCGCGGTGACGCATCGGATTCTCTCTGTGGCGGGTGATGGTGGTGAGTGGGTCAGACGGCGGCCGGCTGACCGGTGGAGTGGCTGGTGTCCGAGGTGGAGCGACGGCGGCTGGGCAGCAGGAACGCGGTCAGGACCACCGCGACGTACGCCGACCACGCGACCGCCTGGAGCACGGTGGTCTGGGGGGTGAAGTTGAAGATGCCCTTGAGCAGCGCGGCGTACCACGACGACGGGTCAATCACGCTCGAGACGTCGAAGGCGAGGGTGGTCAGACCAGGAAGCACCGCGGCCTCCTGAAGGTCGTGGATGCCGTACGCCAGGATGCCGGCGGCCACCAGGACGAGCGCGACGCCGGTCCAGCGGAAGAACCGGCCGAGGTCGATCCGCAGCGCGCCCCGGTAGATCAACCACCCGAGCAGCACGGACACACCGATCCCGAGCGCCCACCCGAGCAGCGGCACGTTGTTTCCGGCGCCGGCCGCCTGAGCCGTGGCGTAGAAGAAGATCGCGGTCTCCAGCCCCTCGCGGCCGACCCCGAGGAAGCCGACGAGCGCCACCGCGAGCGGCCCGAGGTCGAGAGCCCGGTCGAGCCGGCCGGTGAGCTCGCCGGAGATGGTCCGAGCGGCCGACTTCATCCAGAACACCATCGCGGTCACGAAGGCGACGGCGACGATGCTCGAGATTCCGCCGACCAACTCCTGGGCCTGGAACGAGAGTTGACGCGTCCCGAAGGTGAGGGCCGCTCCGAGCGCCACGCTGAGCGCCACGGCCACGCCGACACCCGCCCACACAAACCGCACGCCCCAGGTGCGCCCAGACTTGACCAGGAACGCGAGCAGGATGACGACGACGAGCGCCGCTTCGAGCCCCTCACGCAGCCCGACGAGGGCGTTGCTCACGAACATCGACCGCTCCTGGCGAGGACAAAGGAC
>JBOFLG010000056.1:0-4442 GCA_051657745.1 Dermatophilaceae bacterium
TTGAACGGATCGCGCTCGGGCACTAGCGTGATGCCAGTCGCTGAGGGGTCTGCACAAGGGGAGAAGCCATGGTGATCAACGAGATTGACCTACGCATCGGTCAGCCAGACGAGATGCGCATGCACGTCGGCGCGAGCCCGCTGCTCAACCTCACCACAAGCGTGTTCCAACTTCTCGGCGCAGGCCAACTGATGCCGCGCCACGTCGTCGCGGAAGCCCACCGCCTCGCCCGGAGCATCGACCTTCGCCCGCTACGCCCGATGATGACATCGGCAGTTCGGACCGTCGGTTCACCGCAGTTCGTTGGTGGCAGTCTCGGCCCCGGGTTCGAGACGATGACCAGCGCGCTGGACCGGTTGCGCGACACCCCGACCGACACGATCAGGCACCAGCTCGATGTCTTCCGAAATCAAACCGGTGGAAAGGACGGCTTCGACGGGTGGTCGAAACGGCCACGGCACCACCTGACCGCCTTTGTAGCCGCGCTCTCCGAATTCGAGCAAGCCGTGTTCCGCGTCCTTGTCCCGCACTTCGAGGCCCGACTGCGGACCCAGGTCGAGAACCTCGCCGTCGCCGTCGGGACCGGCCAAGGGCCAGCGGTGCTCTCGGCTGTGCACCCCTCATTGACCAGGCTGGGCGACACCCTCCGGTGGTCGACCGAGACGCACACGGGCCCTCCCTCGATCCGTTCCATGGTGATCTATCCCTTGGCCGCCAGCCCTGGGTGCCTTGCCTCCACCATTGACATCGACAGTGCCGAAATCCGAGACCTCGACCTTGCGCTGACCGTGCCCGCGCTGGCGGTACGAGACCTGCCCACCGTCGGGGAACGCCCACCACGCGACACCCCACTGGCCGCGCTCCTCGGCCCCGGCCGAACCGCCATCCTCACCGCCGTCTCCAGAACCGAAGGACTCTCCGCCAGAACACTCAGCACCCAACTCCGACGCCCACCCACCACCATCACCCGCGACCTCGCCGCACTCCACCGAGCAGGCTTGATCCAGACCAGACGAGCCGGCCCCCACACCCTCTACTCCACCACCATCGCCGGCCGCCGCATCCTCACCGCCTGGGATTGAGTTCGGCCATCACTGACTCCCCCCCCAATACTGGGATGACGCTCAACGCCAGAACCGAGTGGGCCCTGTGACGCCCGTTCGAACTCTGCACAGCCACCAGCGGGGACCGCGCGCGGACCCTCACGTCAGCCTGCGGGACCCCACCCTGAGCCGCTATCGACATCGCGGACCACGTGGCCAACGGCCTCCGCCCGACCGAGCACCCGGTGACCGCTACCCGTCGGCAACTCCGCCGTCACCGGGCGCTCGTACTTCCCTCTGTCGGACTCCCAAAGCCTAGGAGTGGTCCCAGCCGCCCGAAAGTCGAAAAATTCTCCTGTGGATAACTCCTCGAGGGCACGGTGCGTCGCACTGGTCGAACCACCGGACAGGTGCTGCCGCTCTTGCCCCAGCAGCGCCCGAACCTTTTGGCGCGGCGAGCGATGTTCCCGACCGTCGTCTTCTGCCCTCGCGAGGTGGGCGGGGGCGCCGTCACGACGTCGACCCCCACACCCCGAGCAACGGCCGCTAGCGCCCCCTGTGGTCGACGTATGCCGAGACGATCGCGCCAGCCACCACGGCCAGGGAAACCGCCAGGAGAGCCGACGGCAGCCCGCCGTCCGGATCCACTGCGAGAGCGGCCAGTGAACCGACTGCAGCCACGATCGCAACTACCGCGACAAGCCGAGTCCGCCTACTCACTGCTCGCGGTGAACGATCAGAGGAATGGGTGTCAGGTGTCATGACTTCGACTACCTCCACTTTCGACGAGTTCTACTGCTGCGTGCAGTAGAACGGCCCGATATACGCCAACTTGTAGACCCTGACCCCACGGTTATCGCGGTTGCACCAGGAGAAGGCGACCGAACCAAGTGCGATCATCCCACCTGCAAGCGCAACGGCCGCGCCAGCGGGCAACCCCAGGCCAGATAGCGCCAAGATCGCGGCTGCGATCGTGGACAACGCTGCCCCGCCCTGCAGAAGAATGCGAAAGCTGTTCGCGTTGCACGAATCGAGTCGGAGTTCCGGCCCGTACCAGTGGCTGACGTAGCGGTTGACACCCCGACAGGCCGTGGCCAATCGTGGATTGGCGAGGATCTCTGCGTTGGCGAGAGCAAGTCCCTTCGCGAACTCGTCAACGCGCTGCTTCGACACCCCGGCGCGGAGTGCCGCCGACGAGTCAAGGGACACAACGCCAGACTCCGACGTCTGCAGATGGCGACTGAGCCGTTCGACGTCCCTCGACACCGCGTTCCGTTCCGCAGATACTGTCGCAAACTCCGTGATGGGCTCTGGTTCCGAGGGCGACGCGGCGGGCCGGATGGCCGCCGGTTGACTCGGGGCGGCGCTCGCGGACGCCCCCAGCGCGCCCACGAGACCGACCGTGGCGAGCATGACGCCGAGCATTCGGATGAGGTGTCTCATCAGGTTCCTCCTTGACTGCGCCGCCACCCCCGAGCCAACCCCGAAGGCATCCGGTGCAACCGAGGCTCGCAGTCACGGAACCCGCACCACAAGAACCTCGTGAAACCTGTGGAAAACGAGCCCGCCTTGACCACCACCGACATCAACAGCCGACGACCAGGGAATGGGTAGACCGCCACCATGCCGGGCACCCGTGCGGCACCCAGCCGAGCGGCGAGCCCGACAGTCGGTCAGCGTTCGAACTCGGTGCGCACCACGGTGATCTGCTGCACGATGCTCATTCGCAGCACCACCGGCACCTGCTGCTCCACGCACGAGCGGCGCACCGCCTGTTTCATCGCGACGTCGAGATCGTGCTCGGCCAAGCATGGGGCGCACTCGGCGAGGTGCTGGGCAAAGCGACGCACGTCATCCGGGCCCAGTTCACCGTCGAGATACTCGTGGATGCGATGCAGCACCTCCGAACAGTCACCGTGCCCAGCGTGGGTCTCGGCGCCCATCACTCCACCTCCGCGACAAAGCCACGCTCGCGCGCATACCCCGTCAGCAGCTGGCGCAATTGCCGCCGCCCCCGGTGGAGCCGCGACATCACCGTCCCAATCGGGGTGCCCATGATGTCGGCGATCTCTTTATATGCGAACCCCTCGACATCGGCGAGGTATACCGCCATCCGAAAATCCTCGGGCAACTGCTGCAACGCCCGAGTGACCTCGGTGTCGGGCAGGTGCTCCAGCGCCTGCGCCTCGGCCGACTTCAGCCCGGATGACGTGTGTGACTCGGCCCGGGCGAGCTGATAGTCCTCGACCTCGGCGGCGTCGGATTGCTGCGGCTCACGCTGCCGTTTGCGATACGTATTGATGTAGGTGTTGGTGAGGATGCGGTACATCCACGCCTTGAGGTTCGTGCCAGGACGGTACTGATGGAACGCGGCGAAGGCCTTGGCGTAGGTCTCCTGCAGCAGGTCCTCGGCGTCGGGCGGGTTGCGAGTGGTGCGCATCGCCGCGCCGTAGAGCTGGTCGAGCAGCGGGAGCGCCTCCCGTTCGAACCGGGCCTGGCGCTCGGCCGGCGTCTCGGTGGCGACATCGACCACGTCGGAGTCGGGTTCGCCGACCGGGGTTCGCGCGGTGCTCGTCGAATCTGTCTGGGGGGTGCTCATTGCCTCCCAGCCTAGCCGGGTGCGGCGAGGGGCCGAGGTGTCGAGGACCAGCACGACGAGCGCCTTCCGGAGCCGAGATGGGGCGTGACACGGGGCAGAACGCCGCCGGCGGGCAGGTCATTCCGCGCCGACGGCCGGGCGTGAGTTCCTCGGCGCCCAGGGCGGATCATTCTCCGGGCCGGTCACTCCCTGACCGCCTCGGCTCAGCAGCGTCATCCGCGCGACGGTCCAGCACTACCGGTGCTAACCCTGGACGTCACTGATGCACTGCGTTGGTATCACCGCTGTTGTCGGTTGGTCAGACACGTACGACCCGAGCGACACCATCTCGGGCGATCCGGCCGCGCCGCCCCTACCCGCCGGCCAGCGCATCGAGGCGCGCCCGGACTGCCCCAGCCACCGCATCCGCCACCCGCTCCAGCGCATGCCCGCCGGTGACCACGTCGAGCACGGCAGCCGGAGGCAGCGCCGCACGCACCTCGGCGGGGGTGCCGAACGGGTCGCGAGTGCCCTGCACCACCTGGATCGGGATGCCGTGCCGGGCCGGCTCGGCGAGTTCGGCGGCCCGCGACCGATCGGGCCGCCGCGGCGGATGCAGCGGGAACGACAGCGCCACCACCGCGGACGCACCCACCGCGGATGCCGTGCGGCACGCCACCCGGGCACCAGCACTGCGGCCACCGACAACGAGCGGTCGGATGCCGGTGTGCCCGAGCGCGCCGGGCTGCGGCAGCGCGCCGGGCTGCGGCAGCGCGCCGGGCTGCGGCAGCGCGCCGGGCTGCGGCAGCGCGCCGGGCTGC
>JBOFLG010000057.1:0-15970 GCA_051657745.1 Dermatophilaceae bacterium
AGCGACGTGCTCGCCCCGGCAGTGTCGGTGTTCCTCATCTGCGTCCTGTGTGGCGTGACGGGGCATCCTCAAGCGTGGATCGGGCTCGGCTGGGGCGTGCTGCTTGGCGGCTTCTGCGCGGTGATCCCCATGGCCATCATCCATTTCGCCGTCCGTCGCCAACGCCTCACCGACCGGCACGTCACTCGGCGCGAGCAACGCTGGTGGGTGTTCCTCATGTGCGCGGGTTCCGTGCTCGCCGGGATGACCGCGACGCTGCTGCTGGGGGCGCCCAGGCTCCTCGTGTGGATTCTCCCGACCATGATCGCGGGACTCGTCCTGACCGGCACGGTCACACTCATCGGCCCGAAGGTGTCGATGCACGCGTTCTGCCTCACCGCGCTCGTCCTGGTCGCGGCACTGCTGATCTCGCCCTGGTGCCTGCTCGCGTTTCCGGCTCTCCTGCCGTTGGTCGCGTTCGCACGTCTGCGGCTCGACCACCACACGCCCGCCGAGATCGCGTGGGGCGTCGGCCTCGCCGTCATCGTCCTCCTCGTGTCCCGGATGTTCGTACCGGTCGTTGCATGAATCCGGCGTAGCGCACTGCCTCGTGGACGACACTGCTCTGGGTGAGGAAAACTCCTCGCGCAGAGGGACTTTCATGCCACCATGAGGGCGAGGAGCACGGTCGGGGCCGCGATCACCAAGGCGGCGTAGGTGTAGGCGACCCCCGACCGCCACCGGTCGCCGCCGTCCGCGAGCAGCCGCAGCCGAACCCCGGCCGCCGGGGCGCTGCCGCCACCCAGCGAGCCCTCCGGCATCCGGGCCCGAGCTCGGTCCAGCGAGACCAGGGCTCGGGCGGTCGGGACCGCGCCGACCCGCCGCGCCGCGACCCGGTCGGCGAGCACCTCGACCAGCAGGTGCACCTCGGCCAGCGCGGCCTCGGAGCGGACCGGCGGCGGTACCGCCTGGTGGATGACGGTGAAGAACTCCAGCAGCAGGTCGTGCCGGGCCCGCAGGTGCGCCTCCTCATGGGTGACCACGGCCCGGACCTGGGCGTCGTCGAGAGCGTCGAGGACGCCATCCGACACCACGACCCGCCCGCGCCACCCCGGGATGCAGTACGCGGTGGGCATCGGATGACGAAGCACCCGCAGCCGGTGGTCGCTGCGCTGGGCGACCACGTCGACCAGGTCGCGGTGGCTGGCTCGCGCCGAGCGCAACCGGGTGCCGACCCGGTGGCCCGAGACCACCAGCCGGCCGAGCACGACCAGACTGACCGGGGCCGTGACCACGAGCGCAGCCGTCGCTCGAGGGTCCGGCGTAGCACCGATCGCCATGGCGGATGCCGGCGCGGCCGCCAGTGCCGAGGCCACCCCGGCCACCGTCACCGACTGCCACGCAACCAGCGCCGCTCGCGGCGCGCGGCGGAACCGGGTACGTGGCGCCATGGCGCGTGGCGCACCGGCAGCCAGCAACACCGCCAGCATCGCGAGGGCAAGCCCGGTCACCACCCCCTGACCCGCTTTCGCCCCCCGCGCCAACCACGCCGAGCCACCGCCGAGGGGGCCGGGCGCGTTCGGGCGTCGCCCCTGGGGCGCCGGTGCTGCTGGGTCACCGCCCCGGGCGCCGGCCGCGCCCGTCCGCGCGGGCTTCGACTTCGGCAAGTGCGGCCTTGAGGTCGTCGAGTTCGGCGTTGCTTGCGCCGTCGAGGAAGTGCAGCAGCGCGGCCCGCCGGTCGGTGGCCGCCATGGCGTCCATGGTGTGGCGCATGGTCTGCGCAGTGAGCGCCTCTCGGGTGTCGGCCGGCTGGTAGCGCCACGCGCGGCCGTCGCGTTCGCGGGTGACCAGGCCCTTCTTCGCGAGCCGGTCGAGCACGGTGAGTACGGTCGTGTAGGCGATCTCGCGGGTGCCGGAGAGGATGTCGTGCACGTCGCGAACGGTCGCTCCAACACGAGGCTGCGTGTCGGGGGCCGTCTCGCCCGGAGAGGTTCCGTCGGCCGCTTCCCGCCCGGGTGCGGCTGTGTCGGTGGCCGCGGTGTCGGGAACCGGCGGCGCTGCGGCATCCCACAGGCACTCCATGACCGTGCGTTCGAGGTCACCGAGGCGCGGGGTTGAACTGGTCGCGGGCACGGCCACACTCCTTCGCGGTGATCGATGTCGAGCGTGCCACACCGGTGACCCTCGGCGCGGCGGAGGTGTCGACAGAAGGTACGGCCGCGGGGATGACGCCGCGGCCCGGTCGAAGCCGACCTGGCTGCCGAGCCTGGGGAGGTCGGTGGGCGTCCGGGGTGAGAACACTGCGATCAGCCTGCTCCGCCTGGCCGGCGCCACCGCCATCACCAGCGGGCCTCGCCACGATGACAGGCGACCAGGCCCGGTCATCGGGCAGGTGGTCGGCGACGATCCGACCGTGCGGTGAGCCCCGGAGAGGTCTGGATCCGGCAGTACCCACTCCTCCTTGTCAACGGGCCAGTTGCGTGGTTGTATCAAACCGAAGGGTCGGTTGGGCGGGTCGCACATGACCGTGGCGGTCCGTACGGTTCCGGGTGGTCCGTCGTGTGGCGGCGCGAATAACCTGCACCGGAACGAAGTTCGAACTGGAGACGACATGGCTGAATCCGAGGTTCGGCTAGTGAGCGTTCCGCATGGTGACGCGGAACCCGAACCACGAACTGTCGGCGCGTAGCCGGGCCCGTGAGGCGCCTCCCGCAGTGCGAGTCCCGAAGTCGTCCCCGACGCGTGGCCGGGAGCGCGATGTCTCGTGCACTCGCCGAGCGGACAACCCTGGTGATGCCCACCCCGACGAGCCGACCGTCGCGATGCAGACTCATGTCGACCGCACGAAGGTGGTGATGCCATGACAGGGCCTGATTCGATTCCTGGCCGAGGGACGCGCCGCGAGCGATGGTTGGGAACGCCGGAGTTCCGGTCCGAGGCGCTGAGCATCGCCTTTCCGATCACGCTGCAGAGCGTGATCATGGCGATCCTGCTGATGACCGACCAGATCATGGTGGGTCAACTGGGTGACGTGGCGATTGCCTCGGTCGGCGTGGCGTCCAAACTGACCGCGATCGTCACGGTCGTGCTCGCGGCGCTGTCCACTGCGGTCTCGATCATGGCCGCGCAGCTCTGGGGGAAGCGCAACGCGGTGGGGTTGCGGCGGCTTCTTGGTTTCGCCTTGGCGACGGGTCTTCCACTCGCGGGGCTCTGTGTCGCGCTGGTGGGTGTTGCGCCGAGTCTCGCGATGTCGCCGTTCACCGCTGATGAACGCCTGCTCTCGACGGGTTCGTCGTATCTGTCGATCCTTGCGTTGTCGTACCTGCCGACGATGGTCACTCTCATCCTGTCCGGCATCCTGCGGGGAGCCGGTCAGGTCCGGGTGCCGATGTATGCCGGTATCGCCGCGATCGCGATCAATCTGGTTCTCAACTACGGGCTGATCTTCGGCAATCTCGGCATGCCCGAACTGGGCCTCGCCGGATCGGCCATCGGGACCAGCATCGCCAAGGCAATCGAACTGCTCATCATCATCGTCTTCGTGTACGCCACGAAGAGTCCGGTCGCCGTGCGGGGTGTCTCCCAGTTGGTGGGGATGCCGAAGGCGGCCCGCCGAAGCCTGGCGGTCATGTTCCTTCCGCTCGTCGGCAACGACCTGCTCTGGGTGCTCGGCGAGACCGCCTATGCAGTGGTCTACGGCCGGCTGGGGGTCGAGCAATTCGCCGCGATGACGGTCTCGTTCCCGTTGCAGAGCCTGGGCATTGGCCTGCTCACCGGCCTCTCCGGTGCGGCAGCGATCCTGGTCGGGCATCGCGTCGGGCGTGATGATTTCGACGAAGCTGCCCAGTACGGCACGCAGTTGCTGCGTAGCGGCATGGTGATCGGTGCCGGTGTCGGCGCCATCGCTGCCCTGCTGGCCCCGCTCTATGTGAGTGCGTACTCGCTCAGCCCTGAGGTTCGACAGGTCGCGCTGCAGTGCGTGCTGGTGTTCTGCCTGTTTCTCTTTGTCAAGGTCGGCAACATGATCGTGATCGACGGGGTGCTTAATGCTGGCGGTGACACCCGCTACACGTTCGTCATGGGAACGGCGGTCACCTGGCTGCTCGGTGTCCCGGCCGCGCTCGTGGCCGCCTTCGTGTTCGACCTGTCGATCCCGTGGGTCTACGCCATCCTCTCCCTTGAGGAGGTGGTGCGCCTCGGTTTCAGCATCAGGCGCCTGCGCGGCGACCGGTGGGCTCGCAACCTCGTCCACCATCACGATCCTGTGGAGACACATCCGTGATCCTCGGGCCCGGCGTACCGTGACGCGGCCGGCTCCTCTAGGGCCTGTTGCGAAAGGTCGTTCGCATCGTCGATGCGCTCGTATGACGCTGGATACGGCGCCGGAGCCGGGGTGATCACCCCACATCTGGCGCTGTAGCCAGCGTCATAGTCGTGACGAAACCCAGGCGGACGGCTTCCGCAACAGGCCCTAGTGCGGCTCCACCGCAGACCTGATCAGCCGCAGGCTCTCGTTCAGCGGGGGTGACCCCGGGGGTTGCCGTGCCGGGAGCCAGCATGCCGGGAGTCGCCGTGTTGGGAGCCGCGGTGTCGGGGACCGGCGGCTGGGCGGCATCCCACAGGCAGTCCATGACCGGCGCGTTCGAGGTCGCCGAGGCGCGGCGTCGAATTGGCCGCGGGTATGGCCTCACTTCGTGGTGGTCGAGGTCGAGCGTGCCACACCGGCGCCGAGGTCGAGCACCTCATCGACTCGGTCGAGTGGTTCGGGCCGGTGGGTCACGATGACGACCCCGCGGCCGGCGGTGGCGTCCAGGAGGTCGTCGAGCACCCGTGCGGCGGTGGGTGGGTCGAGGTGTGCGGTCGGTTCGTCGAGCAGGATGACGCCGCGCCGGCTGAGCAGGGCCCGCGCCAGCCCGAGCCGGGTGCGCTCACCGCCGGAGACGCCGCGACCACCGGTGCCGAGCCGGGTGTCGAGGCCACCCGGCAGTGCGGCGTACCAGTCGCCGAGCCCGGCGAGCCGCAGCGCGTCGACGAGGTCGGCGTTGTCGGCATCCGGGCAGGCAAGGCGGAGGTTGTCGCGGACCGTCGCGGCAAGGATGTGCGGCTCGTCGTCGAGCACCGCCACCGCTGCTCGGGTGTCGGCGATCGGGAGGTCGCGCACGTCGATGCCGTTGAGTGTCTGCCGCCCGCCGGTGCGGTCGAGTTGGCGGGCGAGCACGGCGAGCAGGGTGCTCTTGCCCGACCCGTTCGGGCCCACGACCGCGACCCGGCGCCCGGGACGCACGGCGAGCGACGTCGCGGTCAGGTCGGTGTGCGTGCCGGTCCAGGACGCGGTCATCTCGTCGAGGCGCAGTTCGGGCCGATCCGGATGCCGAACCGCCGCCGGATGCCGAACCGCCGCCGGGTGCCGCGCCGGCGCCGGACGGCCCGGAGTGCCGGGGTGACCCGACGCCACCGGACAGCGTTGCGCCACTGGGCCCGTGGCCACCAGGCCCACGTCCACCAGACCCGTGGCCGCGGGGTCGGCGACGACCGGGTCCGCGGCGGGCAGGTCGACGAGTGCTGGCTCCGTGGCGGCCGAGTCCGGTTCCGTGACCGCCGGCTCCTGGTCGGTGAGCGCGGCGACCCGTGCCGCGCTGCCCTGGGCTCGGGCGAGGGCGCGCATCGCATCGGCGAGCGGCGCAAGCGCGTCACCCACAGCCACCGGCACCACGACAAGCAGGGCGGCGACCGGCGCGCCCACGTCATCCGGCCGTACCAGCAGTGCGCTCGCGACGGTGGCCGCTCCGGTGCCGAGCAGCAGGACCGCCGTCACGAGCGCACGCCCATGGCTCTGTCGCCGGACCGCGCGCCGCATCTCGTCATGAGCCTGCGCGAGCCACCTCGATGCGGCGGCTTCGGCGCCGATGCCGCGCAGTTCGCTGGCCTGCAGGGCCACCAGGTCGGCCACCCGCTGGACCTCGGCCCGTGCCGCGAGTAGTGCTGGAAGGGAACGTGATTCGAGCCGCCAGGCCATCCCACACACTAGCGCAACCAGCCCCAGAAGCGCGGCCACGACCAGCCCGACGTCGGGGTCGAACCAGACCGTGAGCAGCGTGGCGACTACCCCGGCCACTGCTCCCGACAGCACCGGCACCGTCACCCGCACCCGTGCCTCGACCGTATCGGTGAGGTCGTCGACCACCCCGGTAAGCACGACCGACCGCGAGCGCCGGCCGAGCCGGGCCGGCGCCAGTGGCACCAGCGCGGCGTACAGCGCCGACCGGCGGTGGGCGAGGTCGCCGAGCGCGGCATCATGTGACACCAGCCGCTCCAGGTAGCGGACAACCGGCCGGGCCATGCCGAACGCGCGCACCGCGACAATGGCGACGAGCAGGGTGAGGATGACGGGTTGCTCGCTCGCCCGCACTACCAGCCAGCCGGAGGTAGCAGTCAGGGCGATGCCGGATGCCGTGGCAGCACCTCCCAGCAACCCGGCCACCAGCGTCGCGCGCGCTACCGGGACAGTCGCCGCCGCGGACGCAGCCGGAGCTGGCTGCCGGGTCATTCGGGCACCACCGTGGTGTGCGGAATGGGCCGCACGGCGGTGGCGGCGAGCCTGGCGGTGCCATCGGCGGACTCAGCGGTGCGCTTGGCGTGGGTGGGCCGCGGGTCGGTGGGTGGCGTTCCAGCAGAATGGAACTCGGAGGGCTCGTCGTGGCAGCCGGCGTGGGTAGGCGGTGGGGCAGTGGGCGGCTTTCCGGCAGAACGGAACTCGTCGTGGCGGTCGGTGTGGGTGGGCGGTGTGTGGGTGGGCGGTTCTCCGGCAGGCCGGAGTGCGATGTGGTGGTCGGCCAGGGCGAGCAGCTCGAAACGGTGAGTTGCTACGAGTACCGTGCGCTGGCGGGCGAGCCGCACCAGCAGGCCATGCACCAGAGCAGACGCCTCGGTGTCGAGGTGGGCGGTGGGTTCGTCAACGAGCAGCACCGGGGCGTTGGACAACGTGGCCCGGGCGAGGGCGAGCCGGGCCCGCTGTCCGGCCGAGAGTCCGACGCCGTCATCCCCAAGCGTGGTGCCGAGTGCGGCGGGTAGCCCGGCGACGTACCCCTCGAGCCCGACCGCGCGCAGCGCCCCCCAGAGCGCGTGGTCGGGGGCGTCGTTGCCGAGGCGGAGTACGTCGCGCAGGGTCCCTGCCGGGAGGAACGGCCGCTGGCTCACGAGGTGAGCGCGCCCGGCATCCACCGTGCCGGACGTCGGGGTGCGCAGGCCCGCAACGAGTTCGAGCAGGGTCGACTTGCCCGCGCCGGACGGCCCGGTGAGCACGGTCAGCCCGCGCCCGACGTCGAACGAAACCCCCTGCACAATCGACCAATTGGGCGACTCTGCAGAACGTGCGGCAGGGTCGGTCGCCTGCACAATCGCCCTATTGGACGACTGTGCAGGACGTGCGGCCGGGTCGGGCGGCTGGCCAGTTGCAGCGCTCGGGTTGGTGCCGGGGTAGCGGTAGGTGAGGTCGCGCACCCTGACGAACGGGGCGCCCGGTGGGCCGGAGTGGGCGCGTGGGGCGCAGGCGTGGCGTTCGGCGAGGATGCCGGCCGGCGCCTCAACGCCATCGGTGAGCTCGGGGAGGATGCCGGCCAGCGCCTCGGCGCCGTCGGCGGCGGCGTGGAACTCGGCACCGACCCGGCGCACCGGCCAGTACGCCTCGGGCGCGAGGAGGATGGCGAGCAGACCCTCCTCGAGCGTCATCGACCCATGGGTGAGCCGGATGCCGACCGTGACCGCGACGATCGCCACCGAGATCGAGGCGAGCAGTTCCAAAGCCGCCGAGCTGAGGAAAGCGGTGCGCAGGGTGCGCATGGTTGCCCGGCGGTGCCGTTCGCTTACCTCCGCCACGATGCTGACCTGCCGTTCGGCGCGACCATAGGCGACCAGGGTGGGCAGGCCGCGCATCACGTCGAGGAAGTGGCCGCTGAGCGACTGCATTGCGTGCCAGCGCTGTTCAGTCTCAGTGGCGGTCTGGTGTCCGATCAGCGCGGCAAACACCGGCAGCAGTGGCAGAGTGATGACGACTACCAGGGCACTGACCCAGTCGACCCAGAACAGCGCGAGCACGGCGAGCGCGGGCACCACCGCCGGGGCGACCAGCGCCGGCAGGAACCGGGCCGCATACGGCTCGACGGATGCCGCGCCCTGAGCGGCCAGCGCGGTCGCCCGGTCAGGCCCGGGCCGCCGCTCGGCAGGCAGTCGCAGCCAGCGGATGACGAGCGCCTCCCGCAGCGCCGCGCTCACCTCGACGCCAGCCGATGCGGTGGACCGCTCGGCGGCCCCACCGAGCCCGGCCCGGACGGCGAACAGCGCCGCCACGATGAGCGCGGGGCCGGTGAGCCCGGGACCGGTGAGCCCAGGCCCAGCGAGCCCGGGACCGGTGAGCCCAGGCCCAGCGAGCCCGGACCCAGCGAGCCCGGCCCCGCCGCGTTCGGCATCAGACACCACCGCGACGACGAGGGCGGCGAGGGCGAATGCCAGCCCGATAGTGGCGACGCCCTGGGCCACCCCGACCACGGCGAGCAGCGCGACCGGCCGGCGCACCTCAGGCACGGTGCGCAGCAGCCTCAGGTCGAACGGTTTCACGGCACCGACACCGGTGTCGGCAGGTGCTGGGTGCCGAGTCGCCGGCGGAACACCCAGTACGTCCAGCCGACGTAGCCCAGCATGACCGGCGTGAATACCGCTGCGGCCCAGGTCATCACAGTCAGGGTGAGCGGGCTGCTCGCAGCGGCGTCGATACTGAGCGAGACCCCGCCGGCCAGGGTGCTCGGCACGACGTTCGGATGCAGCGTGACGAAGTAGGTGGCCGCTGTGACGCCGATGGCCACGGCGGTACCGGTGAAGGCCCAGCCCTCGCGGCCCCGGACGTTCGCGGCGATGCCGCCGACCAGGGACAGCGCGGCCACGCCGGAGAGCACCCACGCGGTGGCGGTGCCCTGGGTAAGCCCGAGCCAGGTGAGCAGCGTCACTGTGAGCCCGGCGGCAGACATGCCGAGCCGGATGGCGAGGGCGCGGGCGTCGGCCCGGATCGGGCCGGTCGTTTTCAGCGCGAGGAACACCGCGCCATGGGTGAGGCTCAGCGCCAGCACGGTGAGCCCGCCGAGGATGCTCGGCCCGTTGAGTAGGGTCGCTAGGTCGCCCGTGTACTCGTAGTCCTGGTCGATGGGCAGGCCGCGCACGATGTTGGTGAGCGCCACCCCGACCAGGAACGGCGCGATCAGTGAGCCGCCGATGATGGCGGTGTCGCAGCGAGCCCGCCAGGCCGCATCACCGCGCTTGTGCCGGAACTCCAGCCCGATATTGCGCAGGATGAGGGCGAGCAGGAGGAGCAGTAGCGGCAGGTAGAGCGCGGAGAACATCGTGGCGTACCACTCCGGGAACGCGGCGAACATCGCTCCGCCGGCGGTGATCAGCCACACCTCGTTGCCGTCCCAGTGCGGTCCGATGGTGGTGAGCATCAGCCGGCGTCGTCGCTCGCCGTCGGAGTCGCCGGTGCCGGTGCCGGTGCCGGTGCCGGTGGTGTCGGTGTCGGTGGTGACGCGTCCGAGCACCGGCAGCAGGGCGCCGACACCGAAGTCGAACCCTTCGAGCACGAGGTAGCCCGCCCACAGCAGGCCGATGAGGCAGAACCACACGAGGGGAAGATCCACGGCGACAGGCTCCTTCGGGTCGGGTCGGGTCGGGTCGGGTCGGGTTGTGACGCAGGTCAGTAGCTGACGTGGAGTGGGGCGTCGGCGGCATCCGTCACGCGGTCGCGGTCGCGGGGGTCGTGGAAGGGTTCGGCGCCGCGGCGTACGTAGCGGAGGAACAATTTGACCTCGACGACGGCGAGGGCGGCGTAGACGAGGGTGTAGGCGGTCATCGAGATCCAGACCTCGGTGACGCTGACGCTGGGGGAGACGCCGGTGGTGGTGGTCATCAGGCCGTAGACGACCCAGGGTTGGCGGCCGGTCTCGGTGAAGATCCAGCCGCAGCTGTTGGCGAACAGTGGTGCGAGCGGGGCGAGGACGGCGATCCAGAGCCACCAGCGCGCGGTCGGTACGCGGGTGCCGCGGGTGAACCACAGGGTCGCCGCGGCGAGCCCTATCGAAAGGAAGCCCAGGCCCATCATGAGACGGAACGACCAGTACGCCAGGGGGATGACGGGGGCGTAGTTGTTGGCGACGACGTAGGGGGCGATCTCGGGCCCGTAGCGTTCGATGGCCTGCTGCGCCATCGCGCGTTCGCTGTCGCGCAGGTCGTTGATGCCCTCGACCTCGCCGTCCCAGGTGCCGGTGGACAGGAAGCTGAGCAGGCCGGGGACCTCGATGATCCGGGTGGCTTCGGTGCCGTCGAGGGAGCCGATACTGAGCACCGAGAACGGGGCGTTGCGTTGGGTGTCGTAGAGCGCTTCGGCGGCGGCCATCTTCATCGGCTGCGCCTCGGTCATCACCTTGCCTTGGATGTCGCCGGTGACCACGACCCCGAGCCCGGCGACCAGGGTGACGACGGCGCCGACGCGAACTGCCCTGCGGTACATGGGTTCGTCGGAGGTGCGGCGTTCGCGGCGCAGCAGCCAGAGGCCGACGCCCATGACCACCGCGCCGCCGACCATGTAGGCGGCGAGGATGACGTGCGGGAAGGTGATGAGTTGGACCCGGTTGGTGAGGATCGCGAGGAAGTCGGTCATCTCGGCGCGGCCGCTGTCGGGGTCGAACCGGAACCCGACCGGGTTCTGCATGAACGAGTTCGCGGACAGGATGAAGTACGCCGACAGCACGGTGCCGATGTGCACCACCCACATCGTGGCGGCGTGCAGGCGTTCGGGGATGCGGCCCCAGCCGAACAGCCACAGCCCGAGGAACGTGGACTCGAGGAAGAACGCGAGTAGTGCCTCGAGCGCGAGCGGGGCGCCGAAGACGTCGCCGACGAACCGTGCGTACGCCGACCAGTTCATCCCGAACTGGAATTCCTGGACGATGCCGGTGACCAGGCCGAGCGCGAAGTTGATCGCGAACAGCTTGCCGAACAGTTTGGTCAGCCGCAGGTACTCGGGCCGGTGGGTGCGGACCCACCCGGTGTGGAACGCCGCGACGATCGCGGACAGCCCGATCGTGACCGGCACGAAGAGGAAGTGGTAGACGGTGGTGATGGCGAACTGCCACCGGGCGACATCCACGGCATCCATCCGAGCCCTCCACTCTCACGGAAACTACGATACGTAGTAGAAACTACACGACGTCGTAGAGCGCCTCGCTCTTCGCCCTCCCGGCAGTCCGGGTCGACTCCGGCCCAGATGCCGCGGACTGGCTCCGACGGCATCCGGGCCTGATGCTGGTGGGTACGAGCGAGGACGCCCACCACGCCCTTTGGGATCACGACTTTCGCGGCCCAACGGCGTTGATCGTCGGCAACGAGACGACGGGCATGAGCAACTTCTGGGCGGATGCCTGCGACTCGGTGGTGCGTATCCCGATGACCGGCACGGCCAGTTCCTTCAACGCGACAGTGGCTGGCTCGATCGCCCTGTACGAGATCACCCGTCAGCGCAGCACCTGAGCCCGAGCGTCACCGGCGACGCCGTGGTACTACTGGGCCGTGGAGGCCGGTCGTCCGGCGCGGGACGGAGCAGCAGGGGAGGTTCGTGATGGATGACGGTTCACCGGCGGGGGTGGATGACGACCCCGCCACGCGGTTGGCCGTGGCACTGGCGACCGGGCGCGAGATCGACTGGGGCGGAGCCGATCTGCGGGCGTCCGCCCTGGCCGCGGTGCTCACCGCCGAGCCACCATCCGGGGCGCCGGTGCTACGGCTGCGCCGAGCCCGGGTCCGCGGCGAGCTGCACCTCACCGGCGCTCGGGTGCCGTTCCCGGTCGACCTGCGGGCGTGCGAATTCGACGAGGCGCTGGAACTGCGGATGGCCGACCTGTCCTGGCTGGCCCTCACCGGCTGCCGGGTCCCGGCCCTGCGCGGCGGCAATATGCGGGTCGAGCACGACCTGCTGCTCGACGACGGCTTCGTCAGCCACGGTCCGGTGATCCTCGCCGATGCTCAGGTCGGTGCGTCGCTGCGGCTCTCCGCCGCGCGGCTCGAAGGCTCCGACGGGAGGTCGCTGATCGCCGACCGGCTGGTCGTGGGTGGCACCCTCTACGCCCGGCGGCTGGTCAGTGATGGCGAGGTGCGGCTCCCTGGGGCACGGGTCACCGGAAACATCGATCTATCCGGGGCGATGTTGCAGTCTCCCGGCGAGGATGCCCTCGACCTCACCGGTGTCATCGTCGAGGGCAGCGTGCTCGCCGGTCGCCACCAGAGCGGGCGCGGTGTCACCTTCACCGCTCGGCAGCGGGTGCGGATGGCCGGTGCTCGGATCGGTGGTGACCTGCTGTTAGCCGGTGCGCTACTCCATCGGTCGATGACGCTCCCGCTTCCGGAGCGAGGGGTCAACGAGAGCCGCCCGCCGTCGCTCCCCGAAGGCGGCCTCGACCCGGGCGCTGCCTTGGTGGCCGACCGGATCCGGGTCGAGGGCAACCTCGATCTTGACGACGGAGCCCGGTGTGTCGGCACGGTTCGCCTTCCTGGCGCGGTGGTCGGCGGGGCGCTCCGGCTGGCCGGTGCTCGGTTGAGTGGCCCGTATCCGGGAGACGACCCCGGCATCGCGCTGCTCGGCGACAGCCTCGACGTCGGCGGCGTGCTCGAGGGATGGAGTACCGGTCGCCCGCCGCTGACCTGCCGTGGCACCGTCCGGCTGGTGGCCGCGCGGGTTGCCGGCGCGATGGACGTACCCCGCATTCGGCTGCTGGCCCCCGACCGGGACGCGATCTACGCCGACCGGTTGCGGGTCGGCGGTGACCTCATCGCTCGCGGCATCGAGTGCGAGGGCACGGTGCGCCTGCAGAATGCCGAGATCGGGATGACGGCCGACTTCTCCCATTGCACTCTCCGCCGGTCGCGGCACCGGCCGGGCGTGGCCTGCCCACCGGATGCCGATGCCGCGTCCCCGGTGGAGGTTCGGCCGTCCCTCGACGTCCGCGCCGCGAGCATCGGTAAGGACCTCCTGGTTCGTCATGCCACTGCTACTGGTGGAATCAGGCTGCGGCGCAGCGACATCGGCAAGTCGGTGCTACTTGACGGCAGCGTCGTCGGAGGCCCGGGAGTGCGCTACGCGCTGAACGCTTACGGGCTGGCGACCTCCGAGCTCGACGCCCGGCTCGCCGCACCGCCGGTCGGGAGGGTGTTGCTCGACGAGGCGCGAGTCGGCCGCTTCACCGACGCTGCCACGCTGTGGGAGCCGCACGCGCCGGGGCAGGTCTCGATTGCCGGGTTCGTCTACGAGTCGCTCGACGCCGCCACTCCGGTGCCCGCTCGGCTGCGGCTGCACAGAATCATCAGCACCAGCACCCGGTACGCGCCGCAGGCCTTCGAGCAGTTGGCCGGTGTGTACCGGGCCAGTGGGCAAGAGGAGCGGGCCGAGCTCGTTCTCATCGCCCGACAGCGCGAGCACTACCGCGCCGCCGGCGGCGCCGCCCGTGTCTGGGGGCTGTTGCAGCGGGCCACCGTGGGCTACGGCTACCGGCCTGGCCGGGCGCTGTTCTGGCTGGCTGGGCTCTGGGCTCTCGGCGGTATCTGGTTCTCGGCCAACGAGCTCGAACCCGTGGAACCGGCCCGCGCGCCGGTCTGGGACCCCTGGCTGGTTGCGGCCGACACGGTGCTCCCGGTGGTCGACCTCGGCCAGGACGGCAACTGGCGGCTGGAAGGCGCGTCTCAAGCCGTGTCCGTCGCCCTGCTCGCGGCGGGTTGGGTGCTGGCCACCGCGGTCGCGGCCGGCGTCGCGCGAGTCCTGCGCCGCCCGTGACGCTGGCCTGCGCGCCGCCCTGACCCGCGCGGACGCGGCGACCCGCTCGTGGGGGTGGGCCGGTCCACACTGGTGTGGCCCCGAACTTTCCGGACGGGTCCTTCACGGTTTCTACGCTGCGGCCTGCGGTTTCAGGAGCCCGTAATGGATCTCGTTGGGTGTGCAGGACGCTGGGTGCCGCGCCCACTACGCCGCGAACCTGATGTCGATCACCCCGAAGTCACAGTGGGGCTGGGTCAAGGCGCTGCTGCACTCGGTGTACGACCAGCCTGACGCCAACGCCGTGCACGCCCAGTTCGACCGCGTCATCGACGGCCTGCGCGACAAACTGCCCGCCGTGGCCGAGCACCTCGAGGGCGCCCGCGCCGACATCCTGGCGTTCACCGCGTTCACCGCGTTCACCGCGTTCACCGCGTTCACCGCGTTCACCGCGTTCACCGCGTTCACCGCGTTCACCGCGTTCACCGCGTTCACCGCGTTCCCCAAGGAGATCTGGCGCCAGATCTGGTCCACCCTTCTGCGTCAGGCTGGTTGTGAGTCATTCGCAATCGGTGAGGGATTTGGTGAGGATGTCGATCAGTCCGGGGTACACGACGGAGCAGATCCGTGAGTTCGTCCATCAGTACGAGATCCAGCGGTATGGGCAGAAAGCGGTCTGGCTGGACGGTCAGGGGGTCTCGTATGACCGTCTGCGGCGATGGGGGGGCGGCGGTGTTCGACGGTGATCCCAGGCTGGGGGCTGATCCCGCGAGAGGGTGGTGCTGTGACAGTCCAGCCAGAGAAACGTCCGGGCATTGAGCGGCAGCGCGCCAAGGAGCGCGCCAGGCAGGAGGCCGAGCTGGCGCGGTTGAACGCGGCGGGTGTGCGAGTTGGAGGAGACCAACGCCGCGCCGGGCAAAGCTATCGGGCTCTTGCATTAAATGAGTGAGCAAGAGCCCGACGTGAACCGGCCCGCGACCGGTCCCTGCGATTCCTCGACGCCGAGAACGACCTCGTCAGGCGGTTGACTGCGAGTACGGGCTCGCAGCGCCAAGTCTTGGAGATGGCCGGTGTGTCTCGCTCGACGTGGCACTACCGGTCGAGTCCGCGGGTGCGGCTCGCCGAACCGGTCCCGCACAAGAAGCGGGCGTACCCCTGCAGGATCAGTGACGCCGACCGTGCCGTGGTCGCGGCGCGGATCACGACCGGCTGGGCGCAGGGGCACTCGGTGGACCACTCGTTCGCCTCTGCTTGGGATGACGGGCTGATGCTCGCCTCCCGCCGTTCGTGGTGGCAGATCGCTCACAGCGTCCAGGACCAGTCCGGGCGTCCGCTCACGCCAACTCGGCGCTCCAGCAGCGACCGGACACCGCGCGAAGCGCCAGCGCTGAAAGCGACCGGCCCCGGGCAGGTGTGGAGCTGGGACATCACCGACCTGCGCACCCCGTGGCGTGGCGTCGCCTTCAAGGCCTACTCGATCATCGACATCTTCTCCGCAAGCTGGTCGGCTGCCGGGTTGAGGAATGCGAGGTCGACGACCTCGCCGTCGAGATGTTCGATCAGGCGTTCGGCCAGCACGGGATCCCTGACGCCGTCCATGCCAACTCCGGGCCGGCGATGCGCTCCGGGGTGCTCAAGGACCTACTGAGCGATCTCGGTGTCACCCAGACCCACAACCGGCCGCGGGTGAGTAACGACAACCCGTTCTCCGAGTCCGAGTTCCGCACCATGAAGTACTGGCCGAGCTATCCCGGCACCTTCGAGACCATCGACCAGGCCCGAGCCTACGTGGGCTGGTACGTGCCCTGGTATAACCAGAACCACAAGCACTCCGGGATCTCGCTGTTCTCTCCCGACGAAGTCCACAACGGCACCTGGCGTCACGCCTGGGCTCAACGCGACGCGACCCAGCAGGCGTACTACGACCAACACCCCGAACGCTTCCGTCGGCCGCCTCGTACCCCCACACCCGCTGGGACCGTCGGCATCAACCTCCCCAAAGGCAGCGACAAACCCGAAACCGAACGACTCCACACAGCTTGACATCTCGCGAACAACCCCCAACGAGCGACTCAACCGAGAGATCCGCCGCCGCACCGACGTCGTCGGCGCCTTCCGTGGGCCGCGACGCCGTCATCCGCCTCGTCGGAG
>JBOFLG010000058.1:0-9847 GCA_051657745.1 Dermatophilaceae bacterium
AGGAGTGTGCGCACTACTGCGCACACTCCTCGACCAGGGAACCGCTCCTGCATTTCACGGGAAATTCAGGAAATGACCAAACTACCGACCCGTGAATACACCCGAATCACGAAAGGGGGAATCCATGAAATGGGCTCGCATTCGCAGTTACAATCCCAGAACGACCGAAAAATCTCGCGGAAACCCCGTCACTTTACCCTCGGACCAGTGCAGCCCTTAAGCGCCACCGTGAGCTCAGCATTTTTGGACGTGCGGTTCGCCCGGCTGACTCCATTCCACGATTGATACACCCGGCTCCTCTCCTGCTGGGTTCCGCAGGAGAAAGCATAGCTAGGGCCATCATTGACACCAAGCACGCCACGAACGCTGGCTGCTGCATTTGGTGCCACTATCAAGGCAGCTGCGACTGACACAGAGCCCGCAACCGCTGCAATCACTCGACGTCGACTCTTTGGCCGGCTCGAAACATTGCTTGTCATTGGCACTCTCATTTCTTTCTGGGAAAATCCGAAAATTGCCTTGCGGCGAGAAAATCAGAAAGATTCTCAGGCTGCCGCTACGCTAGCACACCCCATCAGCGCCGTCGGTGGTAGTCGGATAGGGCCATATGATACCTGGTGGTGGTATAGAAGTAGTAGTGGTGGCATAGAAATGGCGAGAGCCTTTCCGAAGAATTTCGCAGGGAGCGGATCACCCGCACCAACCAGACCGACGGCTCAGCGCCCGTAGCCTGAGAACTCGATGTCCATCATCTCCGAGCACGTCGCCGAGGACGTCCCACCCGGCTCGATGCCCGAGGTTGCCACCGCGGATGCCGCCCGGGCCCGGCCGAGATTCCACCCCAGCCAGTCGTCGCTCTCGCCAGCATCCCCTCCGCGGTACCCGAGCACGCAGCCCACCAGGTCGGCAGGGAGGCGCTCGGAGATCACCGGGACCGCGTCATCCGAGAGGCTCGACAGGTACGAGCCATCAAGTGGCCTCCCGGCCTCGAAGCGGTCAATGTTGCGGCCAGCCACCCAGGCATCGGGATTCATCGCGGCGAACCCGAGGGTGAACACCGCACCCGAGACGAGCACCGAGCGCGGCACCCACGACCAGGACAACCGCACCGCGCCAGCCAGCACGAACACCACGACCAGCCCTAACCACAACTCGAACCCGTCGACCCAGACCCGCAGCACGGTGTACCCGAACGCCTCCTGGTAGAGCGACATCCGAGACAGCGCCGACGCCACCACCGCGAGAGTGAACACCCCCAACACCCCGACGACACCACGCAGCAGGGCCCGGTCGCGGGCCGTCGCCACCGAGGCCACCCGCACCGTCACCGCGACGACCACGACGGTGAGGAACGTCGCCGCGGTCAGCTGCCCGAAGCCCTGGTGCACGTACTCGGCGTAGGTCAGCCCGGTGGTGCGCCGCAGATACTCGCGACCGCCCCACATCGCGGTCGCCTGTGCGGCGAGGAACCCGCCGAACAGCACCACGACCACGCCCACCGGCACCGCCCACTCCCAGGCCCGGCGGCCCCGGCGGCCGGGCGGCATCCGGAACGCGTCGGCCACCGGCGGGTTCATCGCGAGATACGACCCGGTCAGCGAAACGCCGGCAACGAGGACGAAGAGGAAGATGCGCGCGACGATGCTGTCCCAGCCGAGGTCGGGTACCACCGCCTCCGCCCACGAGCCGAACACGGCATCGCCGGTGGCGAACAGCCCGCCGAACACCGCAAGCACCATGACCGAGAGGCCGAGCGTGCGCAGCACCGGCCAGAGGATCGACACCCGCCCGACTGCGGTCACCGTGCGCCCGAGCAACGGCAGACCGCGCAGCGCCGCAAGGGGCCAGGCGGCGGCGCTTGCCACCATCGCGAGCAGCCCGTGCGCCCGAGTCAGCCCGACCGCGGCCACCGTGACCCCGGCAAGCACGGCCAGGGTGACCACCCCGCTAGAGGCACGGACCGCGACCGTGGTGGCGAGCAGTGCGGCCAGCACCCCGCACAGCACGGTCCATGGGTGCGAGCGGTGCCGCGCCACCGACCACATCGTCCCGCCGGTGGCGAGCATGGTCAGCACGGTGGCCAGCCCGAACGAACGGTCAACCCAGGTCAGTGCCGCGAACGCGCCGATCGCCAGCGCGGTCAGCAGCACCACGGGTCGCGGCCTGCGGTCCGGCTCAGGCCACACCTGCTCGAATGGGCCCGGGCCACCGCCGTACGGACCGGATGACGCCCACGCACCGGATGACGCACGAGCGGCGGATGCCGGCGCTGCGGGTGCAGGTACGGCAGCCGCGGGTGGGATGGTGGCGGGCACGGCAGGTGGGGTGATGGCAGGTACGGCAGCCGCGGGTGGGATGGTGGCGGGCACGGCAGCCGCGGGTGGGGTGGTGGTCATCGGTATCTCCTGGGTCGGGCGGTCCTGGTCGTGAACCACGCCGCGTGCCCGATCCGGGCGGGTCGGCGGGGTACGCGGAAGCACGGCGCGGAGCACGGCCCCGTTCGCGCCGGGGGGCGTGGGAACGACCCTGATCGCGCCGCCGTGCAGCGTGCACACCCAACTCGCGATGGCCAGACCCAGGCCGGTGCCACCACCGGCGTCGTCGCCACGGCCGAACCGGTCGAAAACCTGCTCGGCGCGCTCGGCCGGGATTCCCGGCCCTTCGTCGCGCACCTCGAGCGACCAGCGGTCGCCGTCCAGTTCACGGGCGCCGAGACGCACCGTGCCACCGGGTGGGCTGTGCCGCACGGCGTTGTCGACGAGGTTGGCGACGAGCTGGGCGAGCCGGGCCGGGTCGGCCCGCACGGTGAGGTCGGTGGGCGACACGTCGAGCAGGACGGCCGCCTCGCGGCCCCCGACCATCGACTCGTCGGCGGCCCGGCGGAGCAGCGCCGACACCGCGACCTCCCGGACCCGCAAGGGCACCGCACCGGCATCGATGCGCGACAGGTCGAGGAGATCGGTCACGAGCACGCTCAGCCGCTCGGCCTGGTGCAGCGCGGCCCGCAGCGCGGCGTCATCCGGCCGTACGACGCCATCAACGAGGTTCTCCAGCAGCGCCCGCTGCGCGGTGAGCGGGGTGCGCAGCTCGTGCGAGACGGTGGCCACCAACTCGCGACGCTGCCGGTCGGCGGCGACGAGATCGGCCGCCATCGCGGTGAACGCGCGAGCCAGCACCCCCACCTCGTCGGATGACGTGGCCCGGACCCGCCGGGTGTAGTCGCCGGCCGCCATCGCCTCCGCGGCGGCGGTCATCTCGCGCAACGGCGACGTCATCCCCCGGGCCAGCCACAGCGTCACGGCGAGCGCGGCCGCGAGAGTCACCGGCGCGCTCATCCACAGCGGCACACCGGCCGAGTCGCCGATCGCGGCGACCACGAGCGCCGCGACGACGCTCGCTGCGACCAGCAGGCCCAACTTGGTGCGGATCGAGGCCACCGCGTCGAGCGGCCGAGAAGCACCCACCGAACCATCAGCACCCACCGGGCCGTCAGCACCCACCGGGCCGTTGGCATCGAACGGTGCGGACCTCATGTGCCACTCCCGGGATCGAGCGCGTAACCGACACCGTGCACCGTGCGCACCCGGTCGGCGCCGATCTTGGCGCGCAACGCCTTGACGTGACTATCCAGGGTGCGAGTGCCCGCGGCATCCGCCCAGCCCCACACCTCACGCATCAGCGCATCCCGGGTGCGCACCACGCCAGGTTCGGCAGCGAGCGCGCAGAGCAGGTCGAACTCCAACGGCGTCAGGTGCACCGCCTCGCCGTCGACCGCGACCCGGCGGGTGGCGGTCTCGACCACCACACCGGCGATCGTCATCCGGCCGTTCTCCTGGGCCAACTGCGCAGCCCGCTCCACCCGGCGCAGCAGGGCGCGGACCCGAGCCACCACCTCGCGCAGCGAGAACGGCTTGGTCAGGTAGTCGTCGGCGCCGACTCCGAGGCCGACGAGCAGGTCGGTCTCGTCATCGCGGGCGGTGAGCATCAGCACCGGTACCGGCCGCACGGCCTGGATGCGCCGGCACACCTCGAGGCCGTCGAACCCGGGAAGCATGATGTCGAGGACCACGAGATCCGGCGGCTGGGCGGCAGCCATGTCGACTGCTGTCGGGCCGTCGAACGCCTGGTCGGCGGTGAACCCCTCGGCGCGGAGCCGGTCGGTGACGGCCTGGCTGATCGTCGGCTCATCCTCGACCACCAGCACCCGGGATCGACGACCCCGGTGGGATGCCGTGTACGCGCCGTCCTCGGTCATGTCGCCGAGCGTATTGGCGCACCGCTGGAGCCCATGCGAGCAAGATCTGGAGATCGTGTGAACGTGTGGGCGCAGCTCTGCTCAGACCAACTCAGCACGGCAGGGCAGTCGTGGTGCCGTCACCAGACGCGCCTCCGCGATGACAGCGGCAGGTCGAGACCGGCCGCGGGGCGACGTACAGCGCGTCATCGACGCTCACCCGGTGTCGCAAGGACCACGCCCGCCTGCTCACTGCGCGCGAATGCAGGGAGCGGTAGTCCACGAGCGCCGGCGTCGACATCGTGTCGGTCACCGACGGTCCGCGGCCAGATCGGTCAGGGCCGACGTGCGGCTCGCGCCCGGCGTTGCCGGGTCACCGGCGGCATCGAGCGCCGCCAGCGCCTCCTCGGTCCTGGGGTGGTTGCGCTCCGTCTCGAGCAGCCGGACGACGGCCTGGGCGAGGCCCGGGGCGCTGGCTGGATTCTGGCCGGTGACGAGCCGACCGTCGACCACGACCTGAGCCGCGAAACTCTCGGCGGGCCGGTGCGTGGCCCCGCGAGCGACCAGCGCGTCGGCGAGCAAGAACGGCACGACGTCGGCGAGCCCGACGGCATCCTCCTCGTCGTTGGTGAAGGCCGCGACGTTCTTGCCGGCCACGAGCGCGGTGCCATCGCTCAGGGTGACATCGACGAGGCCAGCCGGGCCGTGGCACACCGCCGCCACGACGCCGCCGTTCTCGTATATCTCGCGGGTGACCCGTTGCAGGTCGGCGTTGCCGCGGAAGTCCCACATCGTCCCGTGACCGCCAGCGAAGACGACCACGTCGTACCGGCTTGAGTCGATGGTGTCGGGCGCCGGGGTGTCAGCGAGCTGGGCCGCGATCACCGGGTCGGCAAGGAACTCCCGCTGGACCGCGTCGTCGGCGTCGTACCCGTCCATCGGGGGCCGGCCGCCACGCACCGAGACCAGGTCGACGTCGATGCCCGCAGCGGCCAGAGCCTGCCACGGATGGGCCGCCTCGGAGACGTAGAAGCCGGTCGATCGGCCGGTGTCGCCGATCTGGTCATGGCTGGTGAGCACGATCAGCGCCCTACGGAAGAGAGTGGTCACTAGGTGTCCTTCGTGAGGTCGAACGGATGCCGCCCGTCGGTCCGGAGCGGCGCGGTCTCCACCCTGCCGTGCGGCGACCTGACGGTCCACTAGCGTCACCTGTACCTGCCATCACGACCGTGATGGCAGAGGCCTCCCCGATGCTGCCCCGGCGAGGTCCCCGACCAGCGATGGTCCGCTCGGTCACGACCCGGAAAGGACGGCACCGGAGCGACCGCACGCACGCACCCGACGGATGACAACATTCCTGGAGTAGGCGGATGACACCACCAGCGAACCTGGCCGCACTACGGACCTTCCTCGCGGCCTATCGTGCGGGGTCGATGACCGCGGCCGCAGACGAACTCGGCCTGTCCCAGCCCGGGGTGACGGCCCAGATCCGCGCGCTCGAACAGGCTCGGGGCACCGCGCTGTTCACCCGCCGTGCCCGCGGCGTGTCTCCGACCCCCGCCGGTGAGGAACTGGCCGCGCGCATCGGCCCACATCTGGACGCCCTGCTGGCGGCGGTCGAGCCGGAACCGTCATCCGACCCCTTCCGTCGCATGGTACTGCTCGGCGGCCCACCGGAGCTGATGGCCCTGCGGGTACTTCCCTCTCTCACAGAGTTATTCGCACGAGGTATTCGACTCCGGATCAGCACTGGCCTTGCCGACATACTGCTCGCTGACGCCGGGCGCGGCGGTCTCGACCTCGCCGTGTCGACCGTGCGGCCCCGCGGGCGCCGGCTCGGGTCGACTCCGATCGGCGACGAGGAGTTCGTCCTGGTGGCGGCCCCGCGGGTCGCCGCGATGATCGACGGGGCCGAGTTTGCGCGGGCACCGCGACCCGCGCTCGCCACCCTTCCGCTGGTCGCCTACTCGGAAGGGCTTCCCGTGATCCGGCGGTACTGGCGCCATGCCTTCGACCAGCCGGCGCCGAGCAGTCGGCCCGCCGTGCTCGTCGGCGACCTGCGGGCGGTGGCGGCCGCGGCCGCCGCTGGCGCCGGCTACACCGTGCTCCCCCGCTATCTCGCCGCGGACCACTTCGACGCCGGCACGCTGGTGGCGCTGTACGAACCCGAGACCCCACCGATCAACACCTTCCATCTGGCGTGGCCGGCGCACGCCGCGTCACACCCGGCCGTGGATGCCGTGCGTGACTGTCTCGTCGCCGCCGGCCGGCGGTGGTGACGCCGCGCCGCGACAGAGTTCCACTCTCGGTCAGGCAGGAACCCGATGCTGGGACCGAAACGCCGTGGGCGACAGCCCAGTACACCGGGTGAAGTGGTGGCGGAGCAGCGCCGCCGAGCCGAAGCCGGCCTCGCGGGCGACCTGGTCGACGGTGAGGTCGGTCTCCTCGAGCAGCGCCCGGGCGCGGAGGACTCGCTGGTCGGTGATCCATTGGTGCGGGGTCGTGCCGGTCTCGGCGACGAACCGTCGGGCGAAGGTCCGTGGCGACATTGCCGCGCGCCGCGCCAACCCGGCGACCGTGTGCGCCTGGTCGAGGGTTTCCAGCACGTGCACCAGGACTGGGCCAACACTCTCCGCCTCGGTCGTGGGCACCGGGCGTTCGATGAACTGCCGCTGCCCGCCGTCACGGTGCGGCGAGACGACCATCCGGCGGGCGATCGTCGTCGCCACGGCGGTGCCCAGCTCGAGGCGCACCACATGCAGGCACGCGTCAATGCCGGCCGCCGTGCCAGCGCTGGTGATCACGACGCCGTCGTGCACGTACAGCGCGTCCGGGTCAACCGCGGCGCGGGGGTGACGTGCCTGGAGTTCGGTGGCGTACCGCCAGTGCGTCGTACAGCGTCGGCCGTCGAGCACCCCGGCAGCGCCGAGGGCGAAGGCACCCGAGCACAGTGACAGCACCCAGGCGCCTCGCTCGACCGCGGCGCGGATGACGCCGAGCACCGCCGGCGTCGGCGCCCACGACGCGGGCGTGGCCGGGATGGCGACGAGGTCGGCGTCGGCGGCGGCCGCGAGACCGTGCTCCGCCGTGACCGTCGTGCCGTTGCGGGCATCCAGGGGTCGACCCTCTTCAGAACACACCCGGTAGTCGAAGGCCGGCACGCCCTCATCGGTGCGGTCGAGCCCGAACACCTCGGCGAGCACGCCGTACTCGAACAGGGCCACCGGCTCCTGGAGGACGACCGCGACGGAGCGAAGCACCATGCCACTCAGTGTGGCAGATTATTGATGAACAATGTCACCGCTGCCACTCGTGGCTGGATACAGTCGAGCGTGACGATACTGCCATGACCGCGATCGTCACCGACACCCTCCTTCCCCTCCTCGCCACCGCCGGGATTCTTGCTCCGGTGGTGATCCTGATAGAGCGCGCCGACCGACGGGCCCGCGACACTCACGGCACCGGTCGCGCCCACCCCCGCGATCACGATGCCGACACTCGCCGACTCGCCGAGGATCTGCGGGTGAGCGCGGCGTGGTCCGGGTCAGCGGCGGCCGACCAGCCAGCCGAGCACCGCACCCACCGCGGCGGCGGCCAGGTACGGGCCATCGGTGCGAGCAAGCACCGGGAGCACAGCCGCGCCGAGATCGACGGCCTCCTCGGCGGTCCGAACTGACTCATCGACGGACGACGGACGCACGGATGGCGTCCGGGCAGCGCGATTCGGGCCAATCCACCGCTACCGGTCGTCCGCAGCGGCGATCGGGCGCCGCACCGACCACGCCGGCGGTCCAGGTCACCCACCTCGCGGACGGCCCGGCCGGCGGACCGGGCGGGCGTCATCCGGCATCCGACCCGCGTCGGTCAGGGTTCGCCGGAGGAGGAATTCGATCTGGGCGTTGGTGCTGCGCAGTTCGTCCCCGGCCCACCGGGCGAGAGCGTCGTGCACGGCCGGGTCGAGCCGCAGCAGCAGCTGCTTGCGCGGAGTCGGCACCGGTGCCTCCCGCGTCAGTGGTAGAGCGAACCGGTGTTGACGACCGGTTGCGCTTCGCGGTCGCCGCACAGCACCACCATGAGGTTGCTGACCATGGCCGCCTTGCGTTCGTCGTCGAGGGCCACGACGCCGTCCTCGTCGAGCCGTTCGAGTGCCATCTCGACCATGCCGACCGCACCGGCGACAATCTGCTGGCGGGCGGCGACCACCGCGGAGGCCTGCTGCCGACGCAACATCGCCTGGGCGATCTCCGGCGCGTAGGACAGCTGAGTGATGCGGGACTCGATGATCCGGACGCCGGCAGACTCGACCCGCGCACTGATCTCGGCCGAGAGCGCGGCGGTGATGTCGTCGGTGTTGTCGAGCAGCGACCGCTTGCCCGGCTCGTGGGCGTCGTACGGGTAACTGCCCGCCATATGCCGCACCGCGGTCTCGGTCTGGATGGAGACGAACTGGATGAAGTTGTCGACCTCGAAGACCGCCTTGGCGGTGTCCTCGACCTTCCACACGACGACAGCAGCGATCTGGATCGGGTTGCCGTCGGCGTCGTTGACCTTGGCGGTTCCGGTCTCGTGGTTGCGGATTCGGGTCGAGACCGCCCGGCGGGTGGTGAGCGGGTTGACCCACTGCAGTCCGTCGGTGCGCACCGTGCCGCGGTACCGGCCGAGCAGTTGGATGACGCGCGCCTGACCGGGGTTGACGATGGTGAACCCCGGGCTGGCGAGAACGGCGAGCAGGACGAGGATGCCGCCGAGGGCGATCAGCGCGCCAGAACCGCCGACGGCACCGGCGACGGCGAGGCCCAGCCCGCCGACCAGCGCAGTAGCGCACCCGGCGAGAGTGGGCCAGCCAGGCAGCATCCGGGCTGGGCGCTCGATGACCTGGGGCGCCGGCATCCGAACCGCGACGTCCGGCGCAACGGGGACCTGAGGGGTCGGGGGCGTGGAACTGGTCATGACACTCGGTCCTCTCCTCGGGAAAGTGCTAATAAATAGATATCATATTTACTCGACCGGGCGCGACCTGCTCTGACCAGGCGGCCGCGACGTCATCCGCGACCTCCCCCAACTCGGGAAACGTTGCCGCCGAGACCGGTTCGACCTGGCGGCGAACGATCAGAGACTGCTCGGTGCAGCAGCGCGACTGCTGACCTCGCGGTACGCACCGGGTGTACACGCCGTCGCCGTCGCCATCACCACCGCTGACGGTTCCCGCTACCTGGGCCTGCACCTCGCGGCCATGGTCGCCCGCTCATCCGTGTGCGCCGAAACCGTCGCGCTCGACGCCGCCCTGACCGCAGGGGCGACCAGTTGTACCACCCTGGTCTCCGTGCACCACCATGAAGCGGAGCCGGGATAGCGGCCCGTCTCCCCATGCGGATCCTGCCGCGAACTACTCCGCCATCAGGCTCCCGGCCTGCGGGTCCTCGTTCCCGCCGACGTCCGCGGTAGCGTCGAGGCTCTGCGGTCGGTAACGATCAAGAGCCTCCTGCCGGTCCCCTTCACCCGTGACTGACCTGACCAGACGAGAGGCGCACCCGATGCCGCACCACCCCGAAGAGCTGTTCCGCTCCACCGCCCCGTACTACGCGCGGTACCGCGCGGGGTACCCGCCAGGCT
>JBOFLG010000059.1:0-38251 GCA_051657745.1 Dermatophilaceae bacterium
CGGCCGCACCGTGCCCGATACGGCCAGCGCGGAAGCCGCCCTGATCCGGTGCTGCGAGACCGAGGACGTGCCCGCGTTCCGCGCACTGGCGGCTCGGCTCGGCGAGTGGCTGCTCGCGCAGCCGGCCGGGACCTACCGCTCGATCGGCTCCTTCGCCGACATCCGCATCGACGGCGACGGCTTCGCCCCCGGGTTCGGCGCCGCACTCTGGCCCGCGGGCGTGCCCGCAGTCGAGGTGCTGGCCGCGGCCTGGTGGGACCTGGACAACCGGCTGGTGCGTGAACACCGGCGTCAGCCGTGGCCACCGTGGACCGACGGAGCATCTCGGGTGGGGATGTGGCTCGGGATGAGCGGCGGACCCTCCGAGACCGACGCGCCGGTCGTCATCCGCGGGCTGCACCTCGCCACCTCCCGACCGGTCAGGTACGCCGGGCAGGCCCCGGACGTGCGCAGCCGGCTCGCCGAGGCGGACCGCGTTCAGCACGACCTGGTCGAGGCGCGCGGGCAGATCGCCGGTCTCGAGCGCACCATCGGGTTCCGCGACCAGCAGCTGCGTACCCGCACGGCGGTGATCCGCGAACTGCGCACCAAAGTCGCCACACTGGAGCGGATCAAGGCCACGTCGGCGTTCAAGGTGGCAGATCGGGCACGGCGCGCCGCGAAGGACCCGAAGGCCTACGCCGGCAAGGTCGTGCGCAAGGCTCGGACGGTGGTCAAGAAGGCGGTACCCCGCTGACCCAGACCGGGTCGGACCACCCGCAGAGGTCCGCGAGCTCGGCAGGGTCGAGCAGGCGGTCGGTGCCGAGTTCGGTGCGGGCCGCCAGCGCCGCCACGTCGTCATCGACGACGGTTCGGTGCAACTCGGGGTAGAGGCGCTGCTGCTTGGCCATCCCGCCCAGCACGGCGTGGTCATTGTCGAGCACCATCGGATCGCCGTAGACGCCGATACTCGCCCCGACCGCCGCGCCGTACAGCAGTGCGCTCCCCATCCGGTTGCTCACCACCCGCCGGTGCGCGAGCAGTTCGGCCAGTTGGCGATCCAGGAACGCGGTGTCATGGCCGCGGTGCATATACCCTCGAGAGCCGTGCGTGATGACGCGAAATCCATTGTCCTCGTAGGCGGCTCGGATCTGCGGGTTGGCATGATCGGTGAAGTACAGGCAGGCGGTCCAGGGCCCCTCGTCGGTCTCGCGCACCAGTCGGGCGTAGGCGGCGTGGCTCCCCCGAACGGCCTGCCCCTCCCAGCCGTGGAACGGGTAGACGATGGTGCCCGCGCGCTGCGCCGGGGTGGAGCGCTCGCCGGCGGCCACCGCGCGGCGGTGCAGCTCGGCCAGGTACGCGAACGGCGCACCCACCACATGCACCTCCCCGAGCCCAACCAGCCGAGCCCGGCGCAGCACCGCATCGGCCCAGACGAACTTCGGGTAGCCGGGCGCGAACGCGGTGCCGACCGCGAAGCCGTCATGCAGCGTCCACCCGTGCTGTAGGTACCCCCGGATGCGGGGCGCCTCGGGCCGGCCGACCCACCGCGCCAGCACGTCGGCGTGGCCGTAGAAGTGGTTGGCGTGGTGCACGGGTCAGGCCCCGACAGCACCCCGCACGGCGTCGATGACCCGGTCGACGTCGTGGTCGGACAGCTCGGCATGCATCGGTAGCGAGATCTCCTCGGCGTAGAACGCCTCCGCGATGGGGCACATGCCGCGGCGGTACCCGAGGTCCTCGAAGAGCGGATGCCAGTAGACGGGAATGTAGTTGACCTGCACCAGAATTCCCTGGGTACGCAACGTCTCGAACACCGCACGACGCCGGCCGCCCAGGACCCGCAGCGGGTACAGGTGCCAGATCGGGTCGACATGGTCGCGCCGCACCGGGAGTCGGATGCCGTCGACACCGGCGAGGCCCTCGGCGTACCGCGCGAACACCTCCGCCCGGCGAGCCTTGAACCGCTCCAACCGCGTCAGCTGGCTCACCCCGAGCGCGGCAAGGACGTCGGGGAGGCGATAGTTCAGGCCCCACTCGGGCACCTCGTAATACCACGGTCCTTCGTCGGGATAGCGCATCCGGTCACGGTCGCGGGTCACCCCGATGGTGTGGAACCGGTGCGCCCGCTCGCCGAGTGCGGCGTCGCGGGCGAGCACCGCTCCCCCTTCTGCGGTGGTCATGTTTTTGGTCGGGAAGAACGAGAACGTGGTGAGGTCGGTGAGCGAGCCCACCGGGCGGCCGTGGTAGGTGGAGCCGATCGAATGCGCGGCATCCTCGACCACAAGCGCGCCCACCCGGGCGCCGGTGGCCATCAGCGCGTCGGCCTCGATGGGGTGGCCCGCATAGTCGACCCCAGCGATGACGCCGGTGGCCTCGGTGGCGGTGGCATCGACGAGGGCAGGGTCAATGTTCGCGGTGTCCTCGTCGACGTCGACGAAGCGCACCGTGGCACCAAGGGCGAGCGCACACGACGCGGTGGCCACGAACGTCATCGGGGTGGTGAGCACCTCGGTGCCGGGCCCGACGCCAGCCGCAGCGTAGGCGATGTGCAGCGCGGCGGTTCCCGAGGTACACGACACTGCCCGTGGTACGCCGCCGAGCGCCGCGAGTTGTTGCTCGAACTCGGTGACCGTGGGCCCGGTGGTGAGCCAGTCACCACGGAGCACCGTGGCGACCGCAGCAATGTCGTCGTCGTTGACCGACTGGCGGCCGTAGGAGATCACGCTCAGATGCCTGATTCGAGCAGCCCGCGGATGTCGTCGGCCGAGTACCACAGGTCGTTCTTGTCAGAGGCGCAGTGGAACCCGTCAGGGACCGGCACGCCGTCGGTGCGGGTGGTGTAACCCCAGGTGGCCAGCTCGGGCTCGAGGATGTAGTACTTGCCGTCCATCACCATCACCGCGCGGCGGCCCTCCTCGGGGCTGATCATCTCCTCGTGCAGCTTCTCGCCCGGCCGCAGCCCAATGTCGTGCATCGCGGCGCCGGGCGCCACCGCCTGGGCGAGATCGGTGACCAGATGCGAGGGGATGTGCGGCACGACTAGCTCGCCGCCCTGCATCAGGCGGAACGTGTCGATCACCATCTCGACCGCCTGCGGCAGGGTGATGAGGAACCGGGTGCACCGAAGATCGGTGATCGGCAGCGACTCGCCGGCCTCGTGGAGCGCACGAAACTTGGGGATGATCGAGCCGCGCGAACCGGTGACGTTGCCGTACCGCACCACGGCAAACCGAGTGGGGTATGCGGCGGCATAGTGGTTGCCGAGGATGAACAACTTGTCGGCGGTGAGTTTGGTGGCGCCGTACAGGTTGATCGGCGAGGACGCCTTGTCCGTGGAAAGCGCCACCACCTTCTGCACCCCGGCGTCGATTGCAGCCTCGACGACGTTCTGGCTGCCGAGCACGTTGGTCTTGACGAACTCGTGCGGGTTGTATTCGCCGGTGTCGACCTGTTTGAGGGCTGCGGCGTGCACCACGTGGTCGACCGCGTGCATGGCCCGATGCAGTCGGCCGAGGTCGCGCACGTCGCCGATGAACCACCGCAGCCGTGGGTCGTCACCGAAGAGTTGGCGCGCCTCCCACTGTTTGAGTTCGTCCCGGCTGAAGACCACGACCCGCTTGGGGTTGTGGTGGGCAAGAACCTCGGTGATGAATGCCTTGCCGAACGAACCCGTGCCGCCGGTCACGAGAATCGACGACCCCTCGAGAACGCTCACTACGACGACCTTCCTGTTGTCTGACCTGGGTGGCCGCCCCGAGGAGACTCCCCGGCACCGCCGCGCCGGACGCTCGTGTGGGCGATCCGGGGCGGAGTCTATCGAGAGCCGGCGACCGCCCATGACGCCAGCCGTCCGCCGACGGTCTCTCCGGGCGTGGCGCGGGAACCTGGAGCGAGGCACCCCGAAAGTTCCGGTGCCTGGCTGCGGGTTCCGGCATGGGGCGGGAAAGTCCTGCCGGCCCGACTACGGCAGACTGATCACCATGGCGCAGCGGGTCGGCATCCGGGTCGACGCGTGGCCCGAACTCGGCGTCGGCCATCTCATCCGGTGCCTCGCGCTCGCCGACGAGTTGTCCGCCCGCGGCGTCACCGCAGCCCTGCTCGGCGAGATCCGGGGCGTTCCCTGGGTCGCCGAGCAGGTCCGGGCGCGCGGCCTCGACGTGCACCCGGCACCCCGCGATCCGCGGCTGCTCGCCACCCTCGCGGTCGACCTCGATCTCGACCACGTCGTCCTCGACGGCTACCACCTCGACCCCACCTGCGGCACCGCGCTGCGCCGATCCGGCATCCGGGTGCTGGCCATCGTCGATGGCCCGTTCGGCGCCGAACAAGAGGCCGACGTCTACCTCGACCAAAATCTCGGAGCCGGCCCGGTCGCGGGTGCTCATGACCGGGCGACCCACCTGCTCGGGCTCGATTTCGCCCTGTTCCGCGACGAGGTCACCGCGCGGCGCGGCGGCCGCAGCACCCGACGCGGCGGCCCACCCCGGGCGCTCGCGGTCTTCGGTGGCACCGACGCCTTCGGTGCCGCGCCGGTGGTGGTCCCGCTCCTGCTCGCCACCGGCGCACCGGTGCACGTGCTCGCCGTCACCCCGCGACCGGATGACGCCGACCGGCTTGCCGCGCTGCCGACCGGCCGCGGGCAGTGCGTGGAGGTGCGCGCCCCGGACCCCGACCTGGCTGGTCTCGCTGTCACCTGCGACCTCGCCGTGACCGCGGCCGGCTCCTCGGTGTGGGAACTGCTGTGCCTCGGCGTCCCTGCGGGCCTGGTGCAGGTGGCATCGAATCAGGAACACGGCTACCGTGCCTGCACCGAGCAGGGCGTGGCCCTCGGCATCGGCCGCCTCGACGAGTTGCGGACCCACCAGGCCGCGCGCGAGCGGGCCGTGTCGGCCCTCGACCGGCTACTCCACGACCTCGCCCTCCGCGAACGGCTCTCCACCCGCGGCCCGGCATTGGTCGACGGCGCGGGACGCTCCCGCGTGGTCGACATCCTGCTCATCGATCAGCCCACCTGAACGGAGTTTTCTCGATGACCACGGTCCGTGTCGTCGTGCAGTCACGCCTCAGTTCCTCCCGCCTGCCCGGCAAGGCGCTGCTGAGTACCGCCGGGATGCCGCTCGTCGAGTTGGTCGCTCGGCGGGCCGCCCGCAGCGGCCACCAGGTGGTCGTCGCCACCAGCGTTGAGGCCACCGACGAGCGGGTCGTGGCCACCCTGGCCCGGGCCGGCATCGCCACCGTGCGCGGCTCGCTCGACGACGTGCTCGGCCGGTTCGTCGCCGCCACGGCCGACCTCACCGACGACGATCTTGTGGTGCGACTCACCGGGGACAACCCGGTGGCCGACGCCGACCTCGTCGATGAACTGGTCGCGGCGACCACCGCCGCCGGGCGCGAGTACGGACGGGTCGATGTCGAGCGGGTGCCCGAGGGTCTGGGCGCCGAAGTGTTCCCGGTGGCCCGCCTCCGCGAAGCCGACGCCCAGGCGACCGCCGCCTACGACCGCGAGCACGTCACACCCTGGCTGCGCCGCACGATGGGCGAGCACCTGTTTGTCCCCGAGGGGTGCCCCGACGACATCCACGCCTACCGGGCCACCGTGGATGGGCTGCACGACTACGTCAAGGTGTCCCGGCTCTTCGACCGGTACCCCGATCCGGTCGCGGTCAGTTGGCGTGAGCTGATCGCCGACCTGGTCGCCACCGTGGATGCCACCGGGCCGCAGGCACCCCGCCGCGAGGGCTCGCTCGGCAGCAGTTCGGGCGTGCTGCTCGACACCCGCTCCCTCGCTGCTGTGCCGGGCGGCTCGGACGCCGACCGCGACGCGGCGCGCCGGGAGTTACTCACCTACGCCCTCGACCACGGCGTCTCCCACCTGCTGGTCGGCGCCGACCAGGCCGCCGGCGTGCGGGCCCTGGTCGAGCCGGCCCTGGTGCGCCGGTTCGCCACGACGCTGCTGCTCGACCCCCGGCTTCCCGCCGCTCCGTCCGCCACCGACGACGCTGCCGTCGGCCGAGCGCTCGAGCGAGCCCTGGCCGGCCTGGGCACCCGCTCGGCCTGGTCGGTGCTGGTCGACGCCGCGGTGGCATACCGGTGCCTGCCGGCATTGCGCACCGCGGTCGCCGAGGGGGTGCTGGGCCGAGCCGGAGTGCGCGTCACCACCACCGCCGACCTAGCCCGGGTGCGTGACCTCGCCGGGGTGGAGCATCTGTTGGTCGAGGCCGGCGCCAACTCCTATGTGCTCGACCAGGCGGTGCGGATGACGACCCGCGCGCCGGTGGCGCTCACCGTGGCCGGGCCGCCGGAGCGGTTGGCCAGTGCCTGGGCGCGCGACGAGGTGTCGTCGCTGCTGCTCGCCGCCTCGTCGGTGGACCAGATGAGCCGGGCGCTCACCGTGCTCGCGGCACCCGGGTCGGCTGACGCCGGTGAGGGGGCGAAACGGGGGTGATCGCCCCGCTTTCGCGCCCTCACCGAAGCTGCGAACGCCTCTCGCGCAGTGGCTTACCGGGTGTCGGCGCGGTACGTCGCGAGCACGGTGTCGATCCCGTCGTCAGCGACCAGGCGACCCGAGCGCAGGTAGAGCCCGCGGGTGCAGAACCGCTTGAGGTCGCCCTCGGAGTGCGAGACCAGGAACAGGCTGCGCCCGCGGGCAAGCAGCGACTCCATCCGGGTATAGCACTTCTCCCGGAACGCGGCGTCACCGACGGCGAGCACCTCGTCGACCAGCACGATCGGTTCGTCCAGGGTGGTGATGACCGCGAAGCCGAGCCGCACCTGCATCCCCGAGGAGAAGTGGCGGAACGGCATGTCGAGGTTCTGGCGCACCTGCGGCCCGGCGAACTCGATGATGTCGTCGAAGCGCTCGTCGATCTCCTTCTTGCTGAGCCCATGCAGCCCGGCGGTGAGGTAGACGTTCTCACGCGCCGACAACTCACCGATGAAGCCGCCGGTGAGCTCGATCAGTGGCGCGACGCCATGGCGCACCTCGATGCTGCCCAGGTCGGGGATGAGCACCCCGGCAATCATCTTCAGCAGGGTCGACTTGCCGCCGCCGTTGGCGCCGACCAGGCCGACCGCCTCGCCGGGCGCGACATCGAAACTGACGTCCTCGAGCGCCATGAACGTCTCGTTCGAGGAGGTGTTCTGCCGACGGAGCAGCATCTCGCGCAGCGACAGTTTGCGGCGGCGGCTGCGGTAGAACTCGATGCCGATCCCGCGGGCCACGATCACCGGGTCCACTCAGATCTCCTTGAGCACGGTCGACTCCATCCGCGCGAACACTCGGATGCCGAGCAGCAGCAGCACCAGGGTCACGACGGTGCCGATGACGAGCGGAGCGATGGCGAGCGGCTCGGCGAAGAAGCCGGCCCGTTGCAACTCCAGCACCGCGGTCATCGGGTTGAACGCCAGCACGATCTGCATCCAGTCGGGCGCGTTGCCGACGGAGTAGATGATCGGGGTGCCATAGAACATCATCCGCAGCACGATCCGCACCACCCGGATGGTGTCGTCGGCGATCACGGTGGCCGGTGCCAGCAGCAGCCCGATCCCGATACAGAGCACGAACTGCAGCGCGATCCCGAGCGGGAAGTAGACGACCTGCCAATCGAGGCGGCTCTGGCCGGTTACCAGATAGAAGATGAGGAAGGCGACCAGGATCGGCAGCGAGAGCAGGTACTCGACGCCCTTCGCGATGACTACCCGGATCACCCACAACTCGCGCGGCAGGTTGGTTGACCGCACCAGCTTGGCCTCGGCGAGCAGGGCCCGGGCGGTGTCGTTGACCGCACTGTTGAACCACTGCCAGGCCAGCAGGCCAGCCAGCAGGAAGAGGAAGTACGGCTCGTGGCCGACGTCCCCGCGCTTGAAGATCACGGTGAAGACGACGTAGTAGATCAGCGCCATCGCCAACGGGTCGAGAACGGTCCAGAGGTACCCAAGCGCACTGCGCGCGTAGCGAACTCGCAGGTCGCGACGAACGAGTGTGTCGAGCACTCGGCGCGACTCCCAAAGGCGCGCGAACCGGCCCGCTGTCACGTAGTCGTCTCCTTGGCGTCCTGGCGCTCTGCCACAGGACGGTTCACTGTACAGGCGAGCCGAGCGCCCGCCCGAGCGCCCGGGGGCTGGCGAGGAAACCCACCCCCCAGGACCAGTGCATGGTAGCCAGCGCGACCGGTGTCAGCACCCGCGCAGCTCCCGGCTCGCCCCGGCCGATGACGACCCCGCCCACGACCACACCGGCGAGGTAACCGAGCGGCACCAGCACCGCCGGCCACCACCACGGTGCGAGCGCGGTGGCCGCCGTGACGCCCACGACCATGGTGGGAGCGGCGAGGTACCGGGCAGTCAGCGTGCCGGCGTGGGCGCGCGACACCGCACGGCGCCACCGGCCGTACTGCCGGTACTGGCGGGACAGGGCGCGCACGCTGGCCCGCGGCCGGTAGGTGACCCGTAGCCGCGGGCTGAACCACACCACGCCTCCGGTGGCTCGGATGCGGTGGTTCAGCTCCCAGTCTTGGGCGCGGGTGAAGCGGGTGTCGTAGCCGCCGACCCGGTCCAGCGCCGAGCGCCGGAACGCCCCGAGGTAGACGGTGTCGACCGGCCCCGCCGCGCCGCCGGTGTGGAACCGGCCACCGCCGACCCCCAACCGGCTGCGCATGGCACAGGCGACGGCCCGCTCGAACGGGGTCGTGCCGCGGGCGTCCATGGTGCCGCCGACGGTGTCCGCGCCGGTCTCGTCGAGCACGGCGACCGCGGTGGAGACATAGTCGCCGGGGATCTCGGCGTGCCCGTCGACCCGCACCACGACGGCGCCGGTGGAGCCGGCCACCGCCGCGTTGAGCGCGTCGGGGGTCCGGCCGGTGGGATTGGCGACGAGTACGACCCGGGAGTCCTCGTCCGCGAGGCGGCCGGCCACGTCATCCGTGCCATCGGTGGACGGCCCGAGTGCGAGCACCACCTCCAGCGGCCCGGACCAGTCCTGGCCGAGCACCTGGCGCACCGCCGCCTCGAGGTGCCGCTCCTCGTTCAGGATTGGCATGACCACACTGACCCGCGGCAGGGCCGGGTCGGATGCCGTGGACGTCGCCTCCGTGGGCCGGTGCGGAGCGGGGTGCGCGGTCATCGGGGCATCATCCCGCAGTGCACATCGCGCTGAGGTCGGCGGCCTCGGCGCCGGGGTCTCCGTCCCGAGAAGCGGGCCCGTGCGTCGCGCGCTCGTCACCTCTGGTGGCCAGGTCGCGGGTCATCTGACCCAGCACCCGATCAGGTCGCGGCGGCAATTGGGGTGGCGATCACGGTCAAACGCGCCAGCCGGCCGAGGAAGACGGTGACCGCGAAGAGCAGCAAGGGTGTTCTGCGGACGCCGGCCAACGCGGAGACCACAGCCAACGGAGGCAACCCGATCGTGGCACTGACCAACACAACCGGGGCAGCGGTCCATGGCCGGTCCAGGTAGATGAGCATCGCCTGGCTCCACCGCCTGATTCGCTGCCGCCACGCTGGCAGACTCGCCGGCTCGCGCTGAGGGTGCCAACGCGCCTGCCAGCGGTCTAGCGTGGCCGAGCCGCGCCGGGCGGCAACGAACACGACACATTTGCCCACCGTCGTGCCCGTCGTCACGGCCACCACGAGAGCGAACCACGGCATCCTGGCGCCAGCGACGACGGCAGCGAACGCCTCGACGTTGAGAATCGGGAGCAGCGCCGAGCCGAAGCCGAAAACGGCCGCTCCGAGCAGCGCCGTCAGGCCACCGTCACTGCCGAGCAACTCATCGAGCGACAAGGCCGTTCCCCATCACGGCGCGCAGGCGAACTACCCCGTAGACCTTCACTGCCGTCACCACCAGCGCCACGACTGATGCGGCCCAAATCCAACCGATGAGGCACAGAATGATGACCGCAGACGTATTGACTGCCTTCGCCGGGAGGGACCAATTGATTGTGTAGAGACGCTGATCGATCTCACCAAAGTAGTTGGGGCCGCGCACGTTCCAGTACAAGAAACTGAGCGAAAGCATCGTATCGATCACCGTGAACTGGATGAGGAATATGGCGACGGGCACCACCACCTCAGGGTTCGTCGTGACGAACGCCAGGGCCGCGATCGTCGTACATGCCCGGTCGCTGATGATGTCGAGGACGGCGCCAATACGAGTCTCCTGATTGAGGCTGCGCGCGAGGACGCCGTCGAGGATGTCACCAACCCAGTAGGTGAGGTAGGCAGCGACGAGGAGCGACCGGCTGCCGTCGTGGATGGCGGCGATCCCCAGCAGCATGGACGCAAGGGTTCGCAGCCCCGTCATCCAGTTCGCGAGTGTGGTGATCGGCTCATGCGGAATGTGCGATGGAGAGCCGTCACCGGCGACTCGCTGCACCCGCGTCGCAGCACGTGGCCGCGACGCGCCACTGGCACGCCGAGGGCTCAACGAACGGGTTCCGATGACCGAATTTCAGACAGGAATTGCGCCACTTCCCTCATCGTGCCGGATGATTCCCAGTCGCTATGCATCGTCGTTGCATCCTCGGGCATTTGTGGGCGGCGGGTGGTTGTCATCGTGCATTGACGATTCGCGGTTTGAGCGCTTTCAATGCCTAATGAGCCCATGCCCCTCAATGAGATTTTCCCTGGCGTGTCACTCGCCGTATGGGGACACCAACCGTACCATCGCGATGACGAGCCTTTTGGCTACGGGGAGTGGCACTCGGGACGAGTCCGTGACGATGCCGCTCGTATCAACGAGCACCACTCTGGTGCGATGCGGCCCCGCGGAGCCACATCACGGATGCCCCGAAACCTGGGTGCGTCAGTTCCCGGCCGGCGCCGCGGCATCATCCCGCAGCGCACACCGCACCGAGGTCGGCGGTCTCGGCATCCGGGTCGGTGCCCGGGTTCTGCATCACCGCAGGCGGGCTGGCGCGGGGCGCCGGTCGCCCGCTGCCGCCGGTCGACGCCGCCGCCTTCCGGCCCCGCTCGGAGCTGCGGATAGTCGCGGCCACGGCGTCGCGCACCACGTCGGGGTCGTAATCCCACGGCTCGATCAGGGGCGGCACGAAGTTCACCGCCGTGATCCGCTCGGCCTTGGTCTTCACCGCGAGGTCGCCCAGCGCCGGCAGCGCGCTCCGCGGGATGTCGGTACGCACGACCCCGCTGGCCGCGTCGAGGATCCCGCCGAGGCGAAGCACGAGAGTGGGCGGGTCGAGTTGACCCAGCAGCGCGGTGACCACACAGCGCTGCCGCGCCATCCGCTCGTAGTTGGTCGACCCCTCGCGGCTTCGGGCGTACCAGAGCGCCCGCGGCCCGTCGAGGGTCTGCACCCCCGGTTCGAGGTACCCCGACACCGCGCTCGACCCACCACCCATCGGCGTGCGGCGCTGGACGTTGACGGTGAGCCCACCCACGGCATCAACCAGCCCGCTGAACCCGGTCAGGTCGACGAGCACGTGGTACTGCACGTCCACCCCGCTCAGCGCCTCGACCGCTTCGACCGTGGCCAATACCCCCGGGTCGTCGGTGCCGGCGGGGAACTGGTCGGCGTGCTCGCGCGCCCAGGTGTATAGCCCGTTGAGCAGGCAGTCGTCGCCACACGTCCAGCCCTCGGGCATTAGGCCAGCCATCACCGACCCGGGGCGGAACACGATGTTCTCCGTCTCGCGGGAGAAGCCGAAAAGCACCGCCCGGCCGGTGTCGGCGTCGATGCTGGCGAGTTGGATGCTGTCCGGCCGGGTCCCGAGCCGGCCGGCACCGCTGTCACCACCGAGCAGCAGGATGGTGTATCGACCGTCGACGGCCTCGAGCGCGCGGCCGGCCCCGAACACCGCCCCCACGGTGTCGCCCACCTGGCCCACGGCCCGACCGGCCCAGACCACCGACGCGGGCCCGGCCAGCAGCACCACCAGGGCGGCCAGCAGGGCTCGTCGCGCACCGCAAGCCGGCGCCGGAGTGCGACCCAGGCGCCAGGCGTCCACCAACAGGACCGCCCACAGCGCGGCGAGCCCGTACAGCGCCCATTCGGCAACCGCGAGCACCCATCGATGAGTGAGCACAGTGAGCGCCGCCGGGCGGCTGACCAGTGCGAGCGCCCCGAGCAGTGCCCCGGCGATGGCCACCACCGCGAGCACGCGCATGGCGAACCGCCCGAGTTCGCGCCGGCCGGCCACCAGTTGGGCCGACCCCGGCAGCAGCACGGTCAGGACCAGCAGTGTGACGGCCCGCCGACGGGCGACCCGCGGATCGGTTCGGCGCCGGGCGTCGGCAGTCGTGGGGGGCTCCGGCCGCACCCCTGTGAACACGGCGGACCCGTGACGGGGTCCCATAAGTTCCTAGTATGGGTGGCGCGGATGCCGAGTGCGGAATGCCAGCCGGCACCGTGTGTCGCGAACCCGACCGGTCCGTGGGGCGGGATGCCAACCGGCCCGGCGAGACGGACTGGTCCTCACCGACCGGTCCGCGAGGACGCCGATCCGCGCGCCGGGTCCAGAATGGGGAGATGCCGCACCCCGATGACCGTGCCCGCCCGATCCCCCGCCGCCCGCCGGCCGGCCCGGCCGGCGATGCGTACGTCGTCGACACCCGGCGCCGCACGGCGCGGCCCACCGCACCCCCCCGAGGTGCGGGCCCGTCATCCGCGGGCAGGCGACGGGCGGCATCCGGGCCGCCGATTCCGCCGGCCCCGGACCCGGCCGACTACGACGAGTTCGGCCGCCCCCTCCCACCCTCGGGACCACCGCCCGGGCCGGTCGCCCCGGCGCGCGGCCGCCGGCCTCGAGGGCAAGGCCGACGCTGGCGGCGATTGCTGCTCGCCGCGCTCGTGCTCTGGTTGCTATACGTCGTCGCGGCGCCGGTGCACGCGTGGAGCACCGTGTCGCGGGCCGACACCGAGCCGGATGCCGAGCGACCGGCCACTGGGTCCGGCCGCACCTACCTGCTCGTTGGCTCCGACAGCCGAGAGGGGCTGAGCGCGCAAGACCGGTCGCGGCTCGCCACCGGAAGCGCCACGGGTCGGCGCACCGACTCGATCATCCTTGTGCACGTGCCCGACGGCGGCGGCCGCTCCGCGCTGATCTCCATTCCCCGCGACAGTTACCTCGCGGTGCCCGGAAACGGGAAGCAGAAGGTCAATGCCGCGTTCGCGATCGGCGGCCCCGAGTTGCTCGTGCAGACCCTCGAAAAGGCCACCGGCCTGCGCGTGGACGGGTACGTCGAGATTGGTTTCGGTGGCTTCGCCAGCGTGGTCGATAGCGTTGACGGGGTCGAGATCTGCGTCAAGAAGGCGATCAAGGACAAGCGCGCTGGGCTCGACCTGCAAGCCGGCTGCCAGACCCTCGACGGCGCCACCTCCTTGGGCTACGTGCGAGCGCGCTACTCCGACCCGCGCGGCGACCTGGGCCGGGCCGAGCGCCAGCGGGAGTTTCTCGGTGCCGTGATGCGAAAGGCGGCCACTCCCTCGACGGTGCTGGTGCCGTGGCGCTGGTGGGGCTTCACCCACAGCGCCGCCGGCGGCGTGCTGGTCGGAGAGGACACCTCGCTCACCGACGCCGCGCGGGTCCTGCGCACCCTGCAGCAGGTCTCCTCCGGCACCACGCTGAGCCTGGTCGTGCCGCTCTCCTCGGTCAACGCCACCACCGACGCCGGCAGTTCAGTGCTGTGGGATGACGACCTGGCTGGCTCCCTGTTCACGTCGCTGCGCGAGGGCCAGCCCCTCGACGCGCCGCCCCCGGGCACCGACGGCCGGCCGTCGGGCGGATGACGGGCCCGAGGCGTCATCCGGCTCGGCCCTCCCATCCGGCGTCGCTACACTCGCCCGCGGACGGCCGGGGTCTGGTCTCCGAACCAGCACGGCGACGAGGAGCGACAGTGAACCGCGAGCGCGAGTGGCGTGACTCCACGTCCACTCTCCGGCGACCGGCCGAGGTCACCACCAGCCGGCGCGATGTGCGCCCGCGGTCGGCGAGCAGGTGGCGGCGCTGGCTCACGGTGCTCCTGGTGACCGCACTGCTGATCGGCGGTGGAACTGCTGCGTTCGCGGCCTGGCGGCTCAATGCCAACGTCACCCGGGTCGACGTATCGGACGCTCTCGGCGACCGCCCGGCACCGACCGAAGCCGTCAATCTGCTGCTGCTCGGCTCGGACAGCCGTGAGGGCGAGGGCAACGACAGATACGGCACCGACGCCGACCGGGGCGTGAAGTCCGACACCAACCTCCTGGTGCATCTCGCGGCGGACCGGTCGTGGGCCACGGTGGTGTCGATCCCCCGCGACTCCATGGTGCCGGCACCCGACGACTGCTCGGCCGACGCGCCGCGCGAGGAGTGGGAGGTGCGGCAGTGGAACCACAACTACCGCGAGGGCGGGGTCGGCTGCCTCATCCGCACCCTGGAGGGAAACACCGAGCTGTTCGTCGACCACTACGCCGTGGTCGACTTCCGCGGCTTCACCACCATGGTCGACGCCCTTGGCGGCGTCGACGTGTGCTCCGCGGAGCCGATCGACGACCAGAACTCGGGTTTGACCCTGGCGGCCGGGCGAGCCCGCCTCGACGGCGAGGACGCGCTCGCCTATGTGCGCACCCGCAAGTCCGTGGGCGACGGCTCCGACCTGGGCCGGATCGAGCGGCAACAGGCGTTTCTGTCGTCGGTGGTGCAGGGGGCCACATCGAGCCAACTACTCGCCCGGCCGGACCGGCTCTATCGCTTTCTCGACGCAGCCACCAGCGCGCTGACCACCGACCCCGACCTGGGCATCGGGACGATGCAGGACCTGGCCACCAGCCTGCAGGGAATCGGCCTCGGCCAGGTCGAATTCGTCACCGTGCCGAGCGAGGCCTACCCGGAGGACCTCAACCGGGTGCAGTGGTCCGCGAGCGCGGATCGCATCTGGGCGGCCCTGCGCGCGGACCGGCGGATCAACGCACCGGAGCCGTCGGCGTCATCCGCTCCGTCAGCCTCGGCGACGCCGTCCGGGCCGCTGACCGTCCGGCCTGACCAGGTCGAGGCGGTGCGGGTGCTCAACGGGAGCGGGACCCCAGGACTGGCCCGACAGGCCGTCGCCGCCCTGGAGGTGCAGGGCTTCACCGGGCTCGACGTCGACGAGGCCCAGGTCAGCGCGGCCGGCACCGTGGTGGCTTACTCCGGCACCGACCCGGATGACGCACGCACGGTCGCCGCGGCGTTCCCGGGCTCGCGCGTCGCTCGCGCCGGTGGGCTCGGCGACACGGTGCAGGTCACGCTCGGCCAGCGCTCGCTGCCGGTGGCCGAGGTGCCGAACCGACGTGGCTCGGAGCCACTTCCGTCGCCGACGCTGTCGCCCAACGCGCCGACCCCGAGCACCGAGCCGGCCATCGCGGCACGCACTGCCGACGCCGACATCTGCACCTGAGCCCGCACGACCCGGCCGAGTCGCCAGTGCGGGAACGGCCGGGTCGCCGTGCGCGCGAAGAAATTGCCCCGAACTGCCCACGTGTCGCTGGGGTTGACCGTCGCTGGTGCGCTCGTTAGCGTCGGCAGCAACCACATCGAGACTTCCCCGGGGCGGACGATGGCCGAACAGACCTGGCACGAGGCACGACTCATCCCGACGTCGGGGATCAGCGGCGCGGACGAGCAGGAACGACGAGCGACCTCGGCACTGCTGGCCGTGCTCGGCGCGGTGCGTGAGTTCAACCGCGCCGTGTTGAGGCCCCTCGGCGCCCCAGCGGGCAGCATCGAGTGCTACATCGAGGTGCCGTTCATGCTGGGCGACCAGCGGGTCTTCCCCGACGGGCTGATCCGCGTCTCACGCGGCGGCCGCTCGTGGACGACACTGGTCGAGGTCAAGACGGGCAGCAATTGCCTGAGCACCGAGCAGCTCGAGAACTATCTGGATGTCGCTCGCGAGCAGGGTTTCGACGCGCTGCTGACGATCAGCAACGAGATCCCGGCGATCGCCGGCCACCATCCGACGACGGTCGACAAACGGAAGCTCAAGAAGGTTGAGCTGCACCATCTCGCGTGGTCTCAGGTGCTCGCCGAGGCGGTGCTGCAGAAGGAGTTCCGTGGGGTCGCCGACCCCGACCAGGCGTGGATCCTCGGCGAGCTCATCCGGTATCTGGAGCACACCCGAAGTGGCGCACTCGAGTTCGACGACATGGGCGACTCCTGGACCGGGGTTCGCGACGCCGTCGCGGCCGGCACGCTCCGCGCCGGCGACCGCGGCATCCCCACCGTCGTGACCCGCTTCGACGCCCTGCTCCGTTTCGCCAGTCTCAAGCTCGGTCGACGGCTGGGCACCGAGGTCGTTCCCGCACTCTCGCGCAAGGAGGCCGCCGATCCCGTGGCCCGGGCAGCGGCCCTGACTCATCAGCTCGTCTCGGCCGGGCAGCTCTCGGGGGCGATCCGCATCCCGAACACCGCTGGTCACCTCGTGGTGACTGCCGACGTTCGCGCGGGGCAGTTGGAGTGCCATGTCGATGTCGACGCGCCACGCGAAGGACGGTCGACCAACCGGGTCAACTGGCTGGTGCGCCAGCTGAAGAACGCACCGGACGCCGTGCGCCTGGAATGCGTGACCGCCCACTCCCGAGGTGCGTCCAGTGCCGATCTGCTCCGGACGGTTCGAGTGGACCCGGCGTGTCTGGTTCTGGATCCCCGACGCGAGATCCGCTCCTTCCGGATAGCTCAGACCGCGAGTCTCGGAACGAAACGTGGGCGGGGGCGCGGGTCCTTCATCGACTCCGTGCTCGCCGGTGTCGACACGTTCTACGGCTCGGTGCTCGGCGACCTGAAGGCGTGGTCCGCGACCCCTCCTCGGCTGCGGCCCGAGCGGCCCGCCATCTCGGTCGAGGAGGGGGTGCGCCTGTCCGCCTCATCGACCGACGTCTCGTCGCAGGACGGTCCGAGCCCGGAGCCGACGCTGCTGACACACCGGCCGAGAGCGGCCGGGTCGCCGACGCCCCGACGGCCAGCGGATGACGCGCTGCCCGCTCAGGACCGTAGGACCGCCGGCTCGAGGCCGGTCAATTCAATCGACATGGTCCAGAGCCGGGCTGCCGCGGCGTCGTCCCGGGCACGGCGGGGACGGGGTCTCGACCCGCGGGGTGCGCCGCGCACGACGAGCCTCGGGCCGACCAGCTCACCGCCGGTGAGGCCCGGGTCGGTGAGCGCCCGGAGCATCGGCCGGGCACCGGCCTCGGCAGGCTGCGTCAGCACCGGGGCGACCCGCGACATCAGCCGGTTCGTGACCCCGCTGCCCTCGGTGCCGAGGTCGGTGCGGGAGCCACCGGGGTGGGCGGCCACGGCGAGCACGTTCGCGCCGGCGGCACGGAGCCGTCGGTCGAGCTCGCGGGTGAAGAGCAGGTTCGCGAGCTTGCTGTGGAAGTACGCCTGCCAGCGGTCGTACGGCCGGGCGAGCAGCGGGTCGGGTTCGCCGTGGGCGGCGCGGTGGCCCATGCTCGTCATCGTCGCGACCCGCGCCCCGGGGGTGTAGAGCAACAGCGGCAGCAGCCGGGCGGTGAGCGCGTAGTGGCCGAGATGGTTGACGCCAAACTGCATCTCCACACCCTGGGCGGAGCGGGACTCGTCGACCGCCATCCGGGCCGGATCGAGCCGACCACACGACTCGCCACGCCAGAAAGGTGCTGCGCGACCGGGGAACCGAGTTGACATGCTGCGGTCGGCGTCTCGACGGCTGAGGGTCATCGGCGGATCACTTCGTGGGGAACGGCCCGATGTTCTGGTCGGGCACCCGCGCGATGGTGGCGATCATCCGCTCCAGGCCCCATCTCGGGTCGAGAACTGGTCGGCTTGCCCATCCTGAATTCGGCACCGCAACAGCCTGTTTGGCGGGCATGGGGGCCGCGTCGATCTCCTCCAGGTCGGTCGTGAGTTTCGCGTGCTCGTCCTCAGGTGCGAGCACGGCAACGACCGACTCCGGGCGCACCGTGAAGTTGCCGACCGCCCGCCATTCGCGCTCCCACCAGAACTCCTTGCGGTCACCGTTATTCATCGGACCCATCTGCTCGATCCATGGTGTGATCTGGAAGATCGGCTCCTCACAGAGGACCTTCGGGTTGGTCTGACCGTCGCAGTCCGCCCGTTCGACCGCCTGCGCCACCGCCGCGTTCACTGCCTTCATCGGCCAGCCGTGGCCCGGCGTGATGTCGGTGTACCAGACGGGGTTGGCGCCGGCCCGACGACCGGTCGTCTTGGTGATCGCCAGGCCATACGGCTCGAACTGAACTGCTCGACCGTCGATCTGCTCGACCATCATCCAGAGGTGTTCGAGCGGGGTCTCGGTGAAGCACACGGCCTTCTGCGTCGCCGCGAAGTCGGCAAGATGCGCCTCGTAGTCCCTTGCGGCGCCGAACGCGGTGCGCGCCTCGAGACTGTTGGCGTCACCGCGTCCGCTCGATCTGTCGCCGTTGGTGCTGTGCACTATGCTGCATGCATGGTGGTAGCACTCCAGATCAGAAACGTGCCCGACGAGGTCCGGGACGCACTCGCTGACCGCGCTCGCCGCGAGGGCCGATCGCTCCAGGCGGTGCTGCTCGAGATCGTCGAGCAGGAGGCCGGGCGGTCCCGCAACGCGAGCATCGTGGAGTCCTTCCGGCATCGCTCCGACGGCAGCCGCGTCGGAGTGGACGAGACGGCGTCTGAGATCGCGTCCCTGCGTCGCGAGCGCGACCGCATCGTCGAGCACCGGTGATCGTCGTCGACGCAAGCCTGTTGGTCGACGCGCTGCTCGACGACGGCGCCGCCGGCGAGGCGTCCCGGCAGGCGCTCACGGTGGACTCGCGATGGGCTGCGCCCGAGCACATGCTGACCGAGGTCCTGGCCGCCACTCGCGGGCGCGTCCTCGGCGGCAAGGTCACCGAGGGTCGTGGAGCCGAGGCGGCCCGTCAGGTGCGCCGAATCGACCTGGAGGTCGTACGACTCGGCGACATCGCCGACCGGGTGTGGAGCCTCCGACACGGCATGACCGCCTACGACGCCGCCTATGTCGCGGCCGCCGAAGCGCTGGAGTGCGCGATCATCACCCGGGACCGGAAACTGGCGCGTGCACCCGGCATCCGATGCCCCGTCGTCACCGTGTAACCCACGCGCGTCCCGCCGTTGCCCGCAGCCGGAACGGTGCCGGGCCAGATCCTTGGAGGAGCAGCGGCCCATCCGGAACGCGCAACGCGCTGGGTCAGGTCGCGAGCAGTTGGCGGGCCATGACGATGCGTTGGATCTGGTTGGTGCCCTCGTAGATCTGGGTGATCTTCGCGTCGCGCATCATCCGCTCCAGCGGGAAGTCGCGGGTGTACCCCGCGCCACCGAGCAGCTGCACGGCATCCGTGGTCACCCGCATCGCCATATCGGAGGCGAAGCACTTCGCTGCGGCGCCGAAGAACGACAGGTCGGCATCCCCGCGCTCCGACTTGGCCGCCGCCACATAGACCAACTGACGGGCCGCCTCGAGCTGCATCGCCATGTCGGCGAGCATGAACTGCACGCCCTGGAAGTCCGCCACCCGCCGGCCGAACTGCTGCCGCTGCGTGACGTACGCCGTGGCGTGGTCGAGGGCGCCCTGGGCGATGCCCACCGCCTGCGCGCCGATGGTGATCCGGGTGTGGTCCAGCGTGGTCAGCGCGAGCTTCAGGCCACTACCGACCTCGCCGACCACCCGCTCGGCCGGCAGCCGCACCTTGTCGAAGTACAGCTCACGCGTCGGTGAGCCGGTGATGCCGAGTTTGCGCTCCTTCTCCCCGAACGTGACACCCTCGTCATCCTTCTCGACCACGAACGCGGTGATGTTGTTGCCCCGCGGGCCGTCCGGGTCGGTGACCGCAAGCACCGTGTAGTACGCGGAGACACCGGCATTCGAGATCCACGACTTCTGCCCGGACAGCACCCAGCCGTCACCGTCGGGCACCGCCCGGCAGACCATCGCCGCCGTGTCGGACCCCGCCTCCCGCTCCGAGAGCCCATACGAGAACGCGGCCTCCCCCGCCGCCAACGGAGTGAGGTAGCGCCGCTTCACCTCCTCGGACCCAGCGAGCATCAACGGCAACGAGCCCAGTTTGTTCACCGCCGGAATCAAGGATGACGACGCGCACACCCGCGCCACCTCCTCGATGACCAGACACACAGCGAGCGCGTCGGCCCCCGCGCCGCCGTACTCCTCCGGCACGTGCGGCGCGAAGAAGTCGCTCGCGACGAGCGCGTCATGCGCCTCCTGCGGGTAGCGCGCCTCCTCGTCGACGACAGCCGCGAACGGCGCGATGGTGCCCTCAGCCACCGCTCGCGCAGCCGCACGGATCTCGTCGTGGTCCTCGGACAACCGGAACAGGTCGAACTCGCCAGTCATGTGCGGGAGGCTACCCGCCGGTATCGGACCCCGCGGTGGTCTGCACCAGAGGTGCGGGCCACTCCCCAGCGGGGGCGACAACCGGGAACCGCCACGCCGTCGGCAGAATCCCCCTGACCGGCCGGCAGACCGGGTGGTGGATGCCGCGGAGCGGTACCGCTTGGAGGGGCGAGATCGGCGGGCGGACCGTAGGGTCGCCGGTATGACTTCAACTGTCTGCGTGGTCGGGACCTCGTACGTCGGCCTGTCACTCGCGGTGCTGCTCGCCGAGCACGCCGACGTCGTGGCCTACGACATCGACGAAGCGCGGATCGCCATGCTTCGCGAACGCCGCAGCCCGCTCGATGATCCCGACATCGCCGAACGGCTGGCGTCATCCGACCTGCGGATGCGGCTGACCACCGACCCGGACGAGGCATACCCGGGAGCCGACTTCGTGATCGTGGCGACGCCGACGAACTACGACGAACGCACCAACTACTTCGACACCGGGAGTGTCGAACAGGTGGCCGGCGACGTGGTGCGGGCCAACCCGACCGCCACGGTGGTGGTGAAATCGACAGTGCCGGTGGGCTTCACCACCGGATTGCGCCGACAGCTCGGCACCGACCGGATCATCTTCTCGCCCGAGTTCCTCCGCGAGGGGCGGGCCCTGCATGACAACCTGCATCCGTCGCGCATCGTGGTCGGCGACCGGGGGCCGGCCGGGCGCGAATTCGCGGCGCTGCTCGCGGGCGCGGCGCTGGACCCCGAGGTGCCGGTGCTGCTCACCGACAACACCGAGGCCGAGGCGATCAAGCTGTTCGCCAACACGTATCTTGCGATGCGGGTGGCGTTCTTCAACGAACTCGACACCTATGCCGCCACGCACAACCTCGACCCTCGGCAGATCATCGAAGGTGTCGGGCTCGACCCGCGGATCGGGTCGCATTACAACAATCCGAGTTTCGGCTACGGCGGCTATTGCCTGCCAAAGGACACCCGGCAGCTGCTGGCCAATTACGCCAACGTGCCGCAGACCCTGATCGGCGCCATCGTCGATGCCAACACGGTGCGTAAGGACTTCGTGGCCACCGACGTGCTGGCCCGTAAGCCGCGCGTCGTCGGCATCCACCGGCTGATCATGAAGTCGGGGTCCGACAATTTCCGGTCCAGCAGCGTTCAGGGCGTGATGAAGCGGATCAAGGCCAAGGGCGTGGAGGTGGTCGTCTATGAGCCTGAGCTCGAGCACGACGAGTTCTTCGGCTCGGAGGTGGTGCGCGACCTCGATGACCTCAAGAAGCGCGCCGACGTCATCCTCACCAACCGGATGACGCCGGAACTCGCCGATGTCGCCGACCGGGTCTACACCCGCGACCTATTCGGCGCCGACTAGCCGCATCTGCGGCGTCCCGGCTACTCCACTGCGGCGTCACTGGCTACTGCGCTGCGGCGTCCCGGTTCAGCGATCTGGTGCGCTGCTCGGCCGGATTCCGCGCGTCCGTGTCAGGCATCATAGGAACTATGCGATTGCGCCATCAGAATGACCCTGACCTTGTGCGCCGGCTGCTCGCCGATCCCGGCACCTGGGCGGTCGTCGGGTTGTCCGGCAACCGGGAGCGAGCCGCGTGGGATGTGTCGCGATGGCTGCAGATCGAGCTCGGGAAAGGCATCGTGCCGGTGCACCCGCGTGCGGAGACGGTCCATGGTGCACAGGGGTACGCGTCGATCGCCGACCTCCCTGACCAGGACCTCAAGGTCGTTGACTGTTTCGTTGACTCCGAGGTGGTTGGCACGGTCATTGACGAGGCGATCGAGCATCGGCAACGCCTCCAGCTCGATGCCATCTGGATGCAGCTCGGTGTCGTGGACGTCGCAGCGGCCGGTCGGGCCCGGGCCGCCGGGATCGACGTGGTGATGGACACCTGCCCGAAAATGGAGTGGCCCAAGGTTCGCAGCGCCGGGATGGCCCGCTAGACCCCAACCCACGCCCCCTCTTTCCCGCCCCATGGGGCGAAACAGTGGCCGCGCGAGCGCCGGTGTCGGCGGCCAGGGGTGTCGGCGGTCAGCGGTCGGATGACGCGGCGCGCCGCGCCCGCAATGCCTCACCCTTGGCGCACGCCATGTCGCGCAGGTCGGCCCGGAAGGCGTCGAGGGCGGCCCGAAGCCGGATGGCGCCCGCGCCCTCCCCCGCGCCGAGGATTCGGGCGGCCAGCAGTCCAGCGTTGCGAGCACCGCCTACCGACACCGTCGCCACCGGCACACCGGCCGGCATCTGCACGATCGACAGCAGCGAGTCCAGCCCGTCGAGGTTGGTCAGCGGCACCGGCACCCCGACCACCGGCAGCGAGGTCACTGACGCCAGCATCCCGGGCAGGTGCGCGGCCCCGCCGGCCCCCGCAATGATCACCCGCAGTCCTCGCGCCGCCGCGGACCGCCCGTACTCGAGCATCTCGTCGGGCATCCGGTGCGCCGACACGACATCGACCTCGCACTCGACGCCAAGCTCGTCGAGCACGACGACTGCGGCCTCCATCACCGGCCAGTCAGAGTCCGACCCCATCACCACGCCCACCGCCGGCGCTGCGTCGTAGCCCGTCGGTGGTGCTGCCGCATCGGCCGAGAGCGCGGCGCTCACGGTCGGCGTCGCGCCCGCGGGCAGCTGCTCGGGCGCCCGGTCACCACTGGCCGCTTCACGCGGTTCGTAACGGCCGGATGCCGTTGCCGCAGAGGGCTTTTCGCTCACTCGGTCACCACTCCCCGGATGTAGTCGGCCGCGTGCCCGGCCCGGTCGCGCAGGTCGGCAAGGTCGTCACCGCAGACGGTGACATGCCCGATCTTGCGACCCGGCCGCACCTGCTTGCCGTAGAGGTGCACCTTAACGCCAGGGTCGCGCGCCATCACGTGCCGGTAGGCGGAGTACAACTCGGTGTACTCGCCGCCGAGCACATTCGCCATCACCGTGAACGGCGCGCGCGGCGACGGGTCACCCAGCGGCAGGTCGAGCACCGCCCGCAGGTGCTGTTCGAACTGGCCGGTGACCGCGCCATCCATCGACCAGTGGCCCGAGTTGTGGGGCCGCATCGCCAGCTCGTTCACCACCAGGCCACCGATCGTGGCCGAGCTCGAGGCGTCGGTGCGGGAAGATCCGGCGGGCGAGGCGTCGCCGAGGTCGAAGAGCTCGACCGCGAGCACCCCGGTGACCCCGAGCTCCCCGGCCACCCGCAGCGCCATCTCGGTGGCGTGCGCCGCCCGCGTCGGGCTCAGACCAGGAGCCGGAGCCAGTACCTGCGTGCAGACGCCATCGGTCTGCACCGTCTCGACCACCGGCCAGGCCGCGGCCTGGCCGGACGGGCTCCGGGCCACGAGCACCGCGAGCTCCCGCTGGAACGGTACCCGCTCCTCCAGCAGCAACCCGGTGCCGGTGGCCGCAGCACGCCCCAGCCAGTCGCGAAGGTCATCGGGGGATGTCGCGAGCCGGACCCCGCGCCCGTCGTAGCCTCCCCGCGGTGTCTTCGCGACGACCGGCCACCCCACCTTTGCCCCGAATGCGGAGACGTCGGAAGCCGTGTCCGCACGCACCCAGCGCGGGCACGGCACACCGAGTGCGGTGAGGCGCTCCCGCATCGCAAGTTTGTCCTGGGCGTACCGCAACGCGTCGGGCGACGGATGCATCACCACCCCGTCGGCCACCAGCGCCGCCAGCACCGCGGCTGGCACCTGCTCGTGGTCGAACGTGACCACATCGCACGCGCGAGCGAAAGCGCGAACGGTGTCGGCATCGTCGGCCGACCCGACCGGGGCGCTCGGCAGGACCAACGCCGCGCTCGCGTCCGGGGCCTCAGCCAGCACACTGAGCGCCAGCCCCAACTCGGCTGCCGGGCCGGCGCACATCCGGGCCAACTGCCCGCCCCCGATCACGCCGACGACCGGGAACCCTCCGGGCGTTCGACGAGGCAAGGACACTGGGTGAGGATACCGAGCCCCGGGGGCTACGCTCGGCCGGTGCCCTCCACCTCCCCCGCGGCTCCACCACGACATCCTCTGGGGCGGCTCCTCCATCAGGCACGAGAAGCGCTCGACGTCCTCTATCGCGAGATGATCAAGTTCGGGGTGGTCGGCGCGTTGGCCTTCGTCGTCGATCTCGGGTTGGCCAACCTGCTCTGGCACACCGTGCTCGACAACCGCGTCACCTCGGCCAAGATCATCTCCGGGGTGGTGGCCACCACCGTCGCCTGGCTGGGCAACCGGCAGTGGACGTTCCGGCACCGCCGCAACCGACCGGCTCACCACGAGGTCTCGTTGTTTTTCGGCGTCAATGCGGTGGCGCTCGGAATCTCGGCAGTAGTGCTGGCCGGCTCGCACTACGGGCTTGGCTTCACCTCGACCCTCGCCAACAACGTGGCGACCGTCGTCGGCATCGGCCTCGGCACGCTGTTCCGGTTCTGGGCCTACCGTCGCTACGTCTTCTCCGGGGAGCCGCTCTGACGCACCTCGCCGACGTGTCCAGCACTCGCTGACCAGCCGGCCGGTCTCCATCCTCACGGTGGTCGGCTCTGGCTGGCACCGGCCCACCTCGGTGACCCACGCAGGTGCCTCGGCGCCCGGTCAGGTGGTGCTTTCGGAGAGGAACACCGCGAACAACGGCGGTCGGGGACGCACCAGTTCGAGTCGGCCTCCGGCCGCCTCGGCGAGATCTCGGGCCAACGACAGGCCCAGCCCGCTGCCGGATGACGACACCGACCGTTCGAACACATGGGGCGCGATCGCCGCAGGAACGCCATCCCCGGCGTCGCTGACCTCAATGACGACCGACGGGCCCGCCCGCCGGGCCGCCACCTCCACGGTCCCGGCACCGTGGGACAGCGAGTTCTCCAGCAGCGTGGTGAGGATCTGGCCCAGCGTCACCGGTGTGGCCCGCACCCGCAACCCCCGCTCGCCGTGCACGTGGACACTGCGCTTGGCCACCGCGAATGCTGGCTGCCACTCTCGCTGCAGCGACGCGAGCACCGAGTCCAGCGAGACCGCCGGATTGGCCTCGACGCCGCTGCGGGTGCGACTCATCAACTCGTCCACGACCCGGCTGAGCCGTTCGACCTGCCCGATCGCGATGTGCGCCTCCTCGGCAACCACGTCGAGGTCGCGGGTCAGCGAGATCTCCTCGAGCCGCATCAACAGTGCGGTCAGCGGCGTTCGCAACTGGTGGGAGGCGTCGGCAGCGAAGTCGCGTTCGGCGGCGAGCCGTCGGGCGCCCTGTTGCGCGCCGCGGAGGAGGGTTGCGTCGAGCCGGTCGAGCTCATCGATCCCGGACTCCACAGGACCCGGCCTCGAATCGCCGTCGCCAAGCCGCTCCGCGCGGCTACGCAGCATCGCCACCAACTCGCCCACTCGGTCGGCTTCCCGCAGGGCCAGCCAGGTCGAGCCAAGAGCCGCCACGGCCGCCCCGACCAGGGCCGCGGCGGCAACCACCGCGACGTCGACCGGTGACACGTCGCCCGGCACCGGGAGGCCGAGCAGGTACCGCGCGACCACCACCCCGACGACCACGGCCACCGTGGCCACGCCCACCGACCGGACCGCGGTCAGGACGAAGAGGCGGCGCACGGCTTACTCCTGCGGGGCATCAAATCGGAAACCGACCCCGCGGATGGTGGTGATGTAACTCGGGTGAGCGGCATCGTCGCCGAGTTTGCGGCGCAACACCGAGATGTGCATGTCGAGGGTCTTGGTCGAGCCATACCAGGCACTGTCCCAGACTTCGCGCATCAACTTCTCGCGCGAGACGACTTTGCCCTCGTTGGCGACGAGCACCCGGAGCAACTCGAACTCCTTGCCGGTGAGCTGCACCTCCTCGCCACGGAGGAAGACTCGCCGACCCTCCGGGTCGATGCGCACCAGGGCGTCGGGCTCGGCGTCGACAACCCCACGCCGGAGCAGCGCCCGGGCCCGGGCGAGTAGTTCGGCGAGGCGGAACGGCTTGGTGACGTAGTCGTCGGCGCCGGCATCCAACCCGACCACGGTGTCGACCTCGTCGGCCCGCGCGGTCAGCACAATGACCGGCAGGGTGCTGCCCTCCTGCCGCAACCGTCGGCAGACCTCGAGCCCGTCCATCTTCGGAAGTCCCAGGTCGAGCACGAGCAGATCGGGCTGCTCGAGCGCCGCATCGAGGGCCGCCTGACCGTCGGTACAGACCTGTACGTCGTAGCCCTCGCGGCGCAAAGCCCGCGCCAGCGGGTCGGATATCGCCGGGTCGTCCTCGGCGAGCAGCACCGTCGTCATGTGCGCATGGTAGTCAGACTGTGGCGTCGCGTGGGCCAGCGCGGCGGCCACCTGGTGCGCGACACAGTTCGTGGAGCGTGACAACACCGATCCCCCGCAGGGTCCGACGGCGTCGCTCGGTGGCAACAAAACCGGACAACTGGCCGAGCACCGCGGCCATGTCGTCGTCGACGTAGACGGTGCCGGCAGGCGTCACCGCGGTGATCCGACTGGCCTTGTTCACCGTCATCCCGAACACATCGCCGAGCCGCGACACGACCCGGCCGTGAGCCAATCCGACTCGCACTGGGGGAAGGACGTCGTCCTCGGCCATCGCGTCGACCAGGTCGAGGGCGATCGCGGAGGCCGCCGCGGCATCGGTGTGCGCGAACAGCACCTCGTCACCGACCGTCTTGATGACCCGGCCACCGTGCTCGGTGATGACATCGCTGGCGAGCAACTCAAAATGCTGCACCACCCGGGCCAGCTGGCGCTCACTCATCCGCCGCACGAACTGGGTGAACGACACCAGGTCGGCAAAACCCACGGCCCGAACCGGGGCCGACGGGTCGGAGCGCAGTGCCGGGTCGGCGTCGGCGATCATCCGCTGCAACGCCCCAGTGAGATGCCGTCGCCACACGTACACCAGCAGCGGGTCGAGGTCGTCGCCGAGCCGAATGAGCAGCTCGGCCGCGGCCGCAGCCGAGCCCGAGTCCGGCACCGACCGGGTGTCCCGGCCCGCACCGTCCGGCGCGAGACCATCCGGCTCGGGCTCGGTGGACGAGAGCGTCTCGGCGACGAGCTGGGACTGCCACACCGCGAGCCGGTCGGCCGTCCGGGCGAACGCCCGCGTCATCCCCAAGGCGAGCTCCTCGCTCACCGCACCGGACTCGACGAGCCGGGCCACCCGCTCCAGCGCCTCGCGGTCGGCCTCGGTGAACATTGCCTCGTTGTCATCGACGACCTGGAAGCCCATGGCGTGCCAGAACCGCCGCGCCATCGGTGCGGGCACCCCAACACCGGCCGAAACCTCGGTGCCGCCCATCGACGCCGGCCGGCCGAGCAGGCTGCGCTCGACCCGGCCGGGCAGGTCGTCGCCATCGGTCATCGGTCGCCTCCTGGGCGCACGTGCACGACGTCGCCGGCGGAGAGCGCGGTGCTGCCATCGCGGGTGTGCACCACCAGTCTGCCGTGGATGTCGACCCCGGTGGCCGTCCCGCGAAGAACCGGTGCACCGGGCAGGTGCACCGTCACCGCACGGCCCACCGTGGCACAGGCCGAGCGGTAGGCGGATGCCGCGCGGCCGCTGGGCCCGGTGTCCTCGCCCAGCAGCGCAGCCAGATGGGTCAGCCAGGACGTGAGCAGGTCGCCGCGGTCGACTCCCGGGGCGCCAGCGACCCGCAGCGACGTGGCGGTCTCGAGCGGGAGGTCGGCACGCTCGGCGTCGACGTTGACCCCCAGGCCCACGACGACCCCCTCGGGATGCCACTGCGCGAGGAGGCCGGCGAGCTTGCGGTCACCGTCATCCGGCACCAGCAGGTCGTTAGGCCACTTCAGGGATGCCGCCACGCCGGCCACCTCAGCGACCGCGCGATGCGCGGCGAGGCCGGCGAGCAGCGGCACCCACGCCACCCCGGACGGCGGCGGCGGAACCAGGACCGACACCGCCAGAGCAGTGTGCGGGGTGGTTACCCAGGGACGACCGAGGCGCCCGCGGCCGGCATCCTGGCGTTCAGCGACCACCACCCGCCATCCCTGCGGACGGGCGCTGACCTCGTCGTTCGTCGAGCCGAGCCGGTCAAACACCTCGACCGGTCGCCACGGCCCGATCGGGCGCACCCGGGCGGCGTCGAGCCGGCCGGGCTGCCGTTGGGTGCGACGAGGTTCACCGGGTCCGCTCACCGGGCCAAGGCTAGGCTCGGCGGCATGCCGAGCGACACCGCGCGCACCACCGGCGCGAGCGACAGCCACGCCATCGGCGGCACCGACATCGCAGCCGACCTCGACACCTCGACCACCGCCGGGAAACTCGCCGACCTCACGCGGCGGGTGGCGCTGGTGGCGAACGCCGGGTCCGAGCGGGCCGTCGAGAAACAGCACTCCCGCGGGAAGAAGACCGCTCGCGAGCGGCTCGACCTGCTCCTCGACGACGGCTCGTTCGTGGAGATGGACAAGTACGCCCGGCACCGGTCGCAAGCGTTCGGCCAAGACCAGAACCGGCCCTACGGCGACGGTGTAGTCACCGGGTACGGCACCATCGACGGGCGCACGGTGGTGGTGTTCGCCCAGGACTTCACCGTCTTCGGTGGGTCGCTCGGCGAGGTGTTCGGCGAGAAGATCTGCAAGGTCATGGACTTCGCGATGAAGGTGGGCTGCCCGGTTGTCGGGCTTAACGACTCCGGCGGCGCCCGGATCCAGGAGGGTGTGGTCTCGCTCGGGCTCTACGGCGAGATCTTCCGCCGCAATGTGCACGCCAGCGGGGTCATCCCGCAGATCTCGCTGGTGATGGGGCCATGCGCCGGCGGCGCGGTGTACTCGCCGGCGATCACCGACTTCACCGTGATGGTCGACCAGACCTCACACATGTTCATCACCGGGCCGGACGTCATCCGCACCGTCACCGGCGAGGAGGTCGGGTTCGAGGAACTCGGCGGCGCCCGTACCCACAACACCAAGTCCGGGGTGGCGCACTATCTGGGCACCGACGAGGAGGACGCCATCGACTACGTCCGGGCCCTGCTGTCGTACCTGCCGTCGAACACCATGGAGGAGCCGCCACAGTTCGGCGGCGAGAACGACCTGGCCCTCGCCGACGCCGACCGGGCCCTGGACACCCTCGTCCCGGACAGCCCGAACGTGCCCTACGACATCCGGGTTGCGATCGAGGCGGTGCTCGACGATGGCGAGTTCCTCGAGGTGCAGCCGCTGTACGCGCCGAACCTCACCATCGGCTTCGGCCGGGTCGAGGGGCGCTCGGTCGGGGTGGTGGCGAACAACCCGATGCAACTCGCCGGCACCCTCGACATCAACGCCTCCGAAAAAGCGGCCCGGTTTGTACGAACGTGCGACGCGTTCAATGTGCCGGTGCTCACCTTCGTCGATGTGCCGGGGTTTCTGCCCGGCACCGACCAGGAATGGGACGGCATCATCCGCCGCGGCGCCAAACTCATCTATGCCTATGCCGAGGCCACCGTGCCGCTGGTCACCGTCATTACCCGCAAGGCGTACGGCGGGGCGTACGACGTGATGGGGTCCAAACACCTCGGCGCCGACATCAACCTCGCCTGGCCGACCGCGCAGATCGCGGTCATGGGGGCGCAGGGTGCGGTGAACATTCTCTACCGCAAGGAACTGGCAGCGGCCGCCGAGCGCGGCGAGTCGGTCGACGAGGCCCGGGCCGCGTTCGTGCGGCAGTACGAGGACGCGCTGGCCAACCCCTACGTCGCTGCCGAGCGCGGGTACATCGACAGCGTCATCACGCCGTCGAACACGCGGATGAACGTCACCACGGCGCTGCGCGCGCTGCGCACCAAGCGCGAGGCACTGCCACCGAAAAAGCACGGCAACATGCCCCTATGACCACGGCACCGACCCCGCCGCGCCGGTCCGACCCGACGACCGCACCGCCCGGCCGGAACTCGGGGAGCCCGTCCCGAGAACCCGCGCACGGCACCGCGCCCAGGTCGCCAGACCCAACCGGGCCCGACTCGCCAGACCCGACCGGCGGCATCCGGGTGTCCGGTGGCGCGACATCCGAGGAGATTGCCGCAGTGCTGGCGGTGCTGGCCGCGGTGACGAGCCAACCTGGTGCTCCGGGCGACGTCGCGGATGACGCGCCGTTCTCGGTCGGGGCGGCCCGGGTGGCTGGCCGGTGGGGCAGGCCGGGGGGCGCGGTCCGGCATCCGCTCGACCACGCACCCGGTGCGTGGCAGCGCGCCGTCCGTCCCTGACGAATCGACCAATAGGACGACTCTGCAGACGTCCCGGCCCTGCAGAATCGACCAATAGGACGACTGTGCAGGGCCTGTGGATAACGGTCCGCAGGCTTCGGGTCAAACCGGCAGTGTTCGTAGGATGACGGAGAAAAAGCCGCCGCTGCACCACCCCTTCCTCGCACGCGAGAGCGAGGTTCTCGGTGTGTCGCGCCACGAGCGTGCCGGGTCGTCCTTCCGGAGCGTCTTCCGCGGTGTCGTGGTCGACGCGCGAGTGCCCGACACGCTCGTGGTCCGTTCGCGGGCCGCGTTGTTGCTGGCCCCGGAAGGCGGGGTCGTCAGTCATTTCACGGCGGCGCGCCTGTGGGGTGGGCGAGTGCCCGACAACGAGTGGGTCCACGTGTCGTTCATGCGTGACGTCCGCTTTCGCGTCCGCGGCATCAAGCCACACCGTTTCCGTCACCGTCTGGACATCACCAAGTGGCACGGCCTACCGCTGACCTCGCCCGAGCAGACCTTCTGCCACATGGCCAAGTTTCTCGGCCTCATCGATCTGGTGGCCTTGGGTGATGCTCTGGTGCGCAAGCATCGCTTCACGGCTGCGCACCTACGCGGGTACGCGGAAGGTTGGGAGGGCCAGTTTCACAACGAGGTGGTCGCGGCCGCACGACTCGTGCGCGAACGGGTCGACTCCTCGCCCGAGACGGCCTTGCGCCTGCTGATCGTGCTCGCAGGGCTGCCGGAGCCCGATGTCGACATCCGCATTCGCGACGCCGACGGGAACGTACGCTTCCGCATCGATCTGGGCTACGAGGGCGAGCGGCTCGCGATCGAGTACGACGGTCGGTGGCACGCGGCGGATGAGCAGCGCGCCAAGGACCTGGCCCGTCGTACCCACCTGAGCGACGAAGAGGGGTGGACCTTCGTCGTCGTCACCGGCGACGAACTCTATGGCGGTGCGGAGACGCTGCTCGAGCGCATCACCGCCGCAGCTCGCAACGCCGGTATCTGCGTGCCGAACGTCCCCTCCCAGGCATGGCGCCAGCACTTCCGGGTGGTCCGCTTCGTCGCCTAGCTCGGCACAATCGCCCTATTGGTCGATAGTGCAGGGTGAGGGCGCCTGCAGGATCGCCCTATTGGTCGATAGTGCTGCGGGCAGCCCAGGGGTTGCGGCGGCGGGCTGCGCCTCGTAGCGTCGCCAGCATCGCCCGGCTTCAGACGACGAACCGTCCACGAATGCCGTTGTCTACCACTGCGATCACCGGGAGTTGCTGTGCAACGACGCCTGCTCATCTCGTTCGCGACCACCATCGCCTTCCTGGCCCTGGCATCGTCGACATCCTCGACTGCGGCCGTCGCCGATGCCCCTCCCCCGGCCGCCCCCGCAGCGGGCCAGGGGACCACCGAGTCCGGTGCCGCACCAGCGGGATCCCGTGACACGATCGTGCATCTGTTCGAGTGGAACTGGGCCTCCATCGCCGCCGAGTGCACCTCGGTTCTGGGCCCGAAAGGGTACGGCGGCGTTCAGGTCTCGCCGCCGCAGGAGCACGTGGTGCTGCCGGAGCGGGGGTTCCCGTGGTGGCAGGACTACCAGCCGGTGTCGTATGAGCTGTCCTCCCGCCGTGGCGACCGGGCCGCGTTCGCGGCGATGGTCGACACCTGCCACGACGCCGGGGTCGAGGTGTACGTGGACGCTGTGGTCAACCACATGGCCGGCTCGAACACCCCGAGCGGTATCGGCAGCGCCGGCAACTCGTTCCAGCCCTACGAGTACCCCGACGTTCCGTTCACCCGCACCGACTTTCACGAACCGTGCGACATCCGGGACTACACCGACCGGGCCCAGGTGCAGAACTGCCAGTTGTCCTCGCTGACCGACCTGCGCACCGAGTCGGCCACCGTGCGGGAGAAGGTCTCCGGGTACCTGGCGGACCTCCTCAGTCTCGGCGTCGACGGATTCCGGGTGGATGCCGCCAAGCACGTCCCGGTGGCCGACCTCGACGCGCTGCTGGCCGGCGCCGGTGGTACGCCGTACATCTACCAGGAGGTGATCGAGGGCGGTCCGGGCGAAGTCCCTCCCACCGAATACGCCCCGCTCGGCGACGTCACCGACTTCCGCTACGGCGACACGGTCGGCGACGCGTTCCGCCGTGGTGACCTCGTCGACCTTCGCACCCTCCCGGACCGGATGGCCCTGACCTCGGAGCAGGCCCAGGTGTTCATCGACAACCACGACACCGAACGCAATGGGCGGACGAAGCTCAACTACGCCGGCGGTGACCGCTACTACCTCGCCGAGGCGTTCATGCTGGCCTACCCGTTCGGCACGCCGTCGGTGATGTCCGGGTACGCCTTCACCGGCTCCGACCAGGGGCCCCCGGCCGATACTTCCGGGCGCACGACCGACGCGTCCTGCGGCACCGGCACATGGACCTGCCAGCACCGCGACACCCGGATCGCGAACATGGTCGGGCTGCGGAACACGGCCCGTGGACAAGGGGTCACCGACTGGTGGACCAACGGATCAGGACAGGTCGCCTTCGGTCGGGGCACGAGCGCCTACGTCGCCTTCAACACCGACAGTGCCGCGCTGAACCGGGCCTTCGACTCCGCGCTGCCGGCCGGCACCTATTGCGATGTGATGACCGGTGAGGTCAGCGGGAGCACCTGCAGCGGGCGCAGCATCACGGTGGCCGCCGACGGCACGTTCACCGCCACGGTGGACCCGAATCGGGCTCTCGCACTGCACATCGGGGCCCGCACGGCGGCTCCTCCGGCCGGGGAGACCACGACAGTCGCCTTCGCGGTCACGGCACGCACCACGATCGGCCAGGAGGTGTACGTGGTCGGCAACGTGCCCGAGTTAGGTTCCTGGAACCCTGCGGGGGGCGTGCAACTGTCATCGGCCGACTATCCGGTCTGGCGCGCCGCGGTACCGCTGCCCGCCGGGAGCGACGTCGAGTACAAGTACCTCACCCGCACCTCGACCGGCGCCGTCACCTGGGAGGCCGGGGCGAACCGGACCCTCCGGGTGCCGGCCGACGGCGCGCCGGCCGTCACCGACACGTGGCGGTCCCCGTAGTCACGCTTCACGCCCCGAGTCACTTCACGCCCCCGAGTCACTGCTGGCCGCGAGGCACTGCTGGCCGCGACCGGGAGACCTTCTGCGGCATCGGGAATCCGTGCCGGAGTAGGCGAAAGCTCTCGGGATGACGCGAGACGTGTCGGGATGGAGCGCACCGGCCGCGGGTGACGCAGGGGGCACCCGGAGCGGTGCTCGGGTAGCGTCTCGACGGGTGAGCGAGCACACCATCCCCCTCCGTCACCCCACCGCGGTCGACGCCGTCGCCGAGGCCTATTTTGACGCCGCCGTCGCGGCATCCCCCATCGAGGCGACCTATCTCGGCCTGCCCGGCGGTGAGGCCGAACTCGACGACTTCTCCCCCGACGGATACGCCCATCACGCCCGCCTCGCCCAGGACGCCCTGGCGGCCTTGGACGCCGCCCACCCCACCGACGAGGTCGACCAGGTCACCGTCGCCGCGCTGCGCGAGCGGCTGACCCTCCTGGTCGAGACCCACGAGGCCGGGTACGACCGGATGCAACTCAACGTCATCGCCTCACCACTGCAGAGTTGCCGCGACGTCTTCGACCTCATGCCCACCGCCACCTCGGACGACTGGGCCACCATCGCGGCCCGGCTCACCAAGGTGCCGACCGCGCTCGAGCAGTACGTCACCACGTTGCGGGAGTCGGCCGACCGCGGGCTGATCACGCCGCGCAGGCAGGTCATCGCGGGGATCCAGCAGTGCCACGACCTCACCGCCGACAACGGTTTCTTCGCCGCCTTCTGCGCCGGCGCAGCGGCCGGTGGCGACGACCTCTCGGATGCCGTGCGGGCCGACCTGGAGCGCGGCACCGCCGCGGCGGCCACCGCGTACCACCAGCTCGCCGACGACCTGCGCGAGCACCTGCTCGAGCGCGCCCCCGAGGCCGACGCCTGCGGCCGGGAGCGCTACGAGCTGGCGTCGCGTAACTTCCTGGGCGCCACCGTCGACCTGGCGGAAACCTACGCCTGGGGGCAGGAGGAACTGGCCCGGATCACCGCCGAGATGGCCAGCACCGCCGAGCGGATTCGCCCCGGCGCCACGGTCGCCGAGGCCATCGCGCACCTCGACACCGACCCCGCGTACGTGGTGCACGGCACTGACGCCCTCCGCGCGTGGATGCAGGTCAGAGCCGACGAGGTCATCGACTCCATGGCCGGCACCCATTTCGACATCCCTGACCCGGTGCGCACCATCGAGTGCCGGATCGCGCCCACCCAGACCGGCGGCGTCTACTACACCGGCCCGAGCGACGGCTTCGCCCGGCCGGGGCGGATGTGGTGGAGCGTGCCTGCCGGGGTCACCACGTTCGGCACCTGGCGTGAACTCACCACCGTCTACCACGAAGGCGTGCCCGGCCATCACCTCCAGGTCGCTCAGACCGTGTACCGCGCCGAGCTGCTCAACCGGTGGCGGCGGCTGATGTGCTGGGTCAGCGGGCACGGGGAGGGCTGGGCGCTCTATGCCGAGCGGCTGATGGCCGAGCTTGGCTTCATGGACGATCCAGGCAACTACCTCGGCCTGCTCGACGGCCAGTCGCTGCGCGCCGCACGGGTCGTCCTCGACATCGGTGTGCACTGCGGCTTCGAGGCGCCCGCCGAGGTCGGCGGCGGCGCCTGGACCTACGACACCGCATGGCAGTTCCTCACCGCGCACGCCAACCAGGGCGAGGAGCAGCTGCGCTTCGAACTGAACCGCTACCTCGGCTGGCCAGGCCAGGCACCGAGCTACAAAATCGGTGAGCGACTGTGGCTGCAGCTGCGTGACGAGGCCGCCGCCCGCGAGGGAGCGGCGTTCTCGCTCAAGGACTTCCACCGTCGCGCTCTCGACGTCGGCTCGGTAGGTTTGGACGCCCTCCGCCTGGCGGTGCTCGGCTGACCCGGTCCGGCACGACGGGCGCACCCTCGAACCACACCAGGCCCGGATGACGCCCGCCTCCTGGGTACCGCCGGTCACCCCCTCGCGGTCACACCAGGCCCGGATGACGCCCGCCTCCTGGGTACCGCAGGTCACCCGCTCGCGGTCGGGTGCGTCATCCGGCGACAATCCCTGACGTGGATCTCGCCCTCACCGTCGTCGCCATCGTCGTCACCGTTGTCGTCGTCGGGCGGCTCACCGAGCGGCTCGGCGTCGCGCTGCCGGTAGTACTGCTGGTGGTCGGCGCTGCCGCGTCGTTCGTGCCCGGCATCCCGCTCGTCGCGCTGTCGCCCGACCTGGTGCTGTTCGGCCTGTTGCCCCCGCTGCTGTACTCGGCCGCGATCTCGAGCTCGCTGCTCGACCTCACCGCGCACCGCTGGCCGATCCTCGGCCTGTCAGTCGGGCTGGTGGTGTTCACCGCGGCCGGGGTGGCCGTGGTGGCATCGGCGCTGCTGCCGATCTCGTTCGCGCTGGCGTTCGCGCTCGGCGCGATCGTGGCGCCCCCGGACGCGGTCGCGGCCACCGCGGTCGCGCGCCGCATCGGGCTCCCCCGGCGGGTCACCACGATCCTCGAAGGCGAGTCGTTACTCAACGACGCCACCGCGCTGGTGTCGCTCCGCACCGCGCTCGCGGCCGCCGGCCTCGCCGCGCACGGCACCGATCTCCCGGAGGTGAGCGCGATCTCGGTCACCGTCGACCTGCTCGTCGCGGCAGTCGGTGGCGCGATTATCGGCGCAGCCCTGGCATTCGTCGTCGGCTGGCTCCGTAGCCGGGTCCAGGAGGTGTCCGCCGACACCGCGCTGTCCCTGGTGGCGCCGTACGCCTCCTTCGTTCTCGCCGAGCAGGTCCACGCGTCCGGGGTGGTGGCCGTGGTCGCCACCGGGCTGCTGCTCGCGCACCGTGCACCGCTCCAGCAGACGGCCGCGTCGCGCCTGTCCGAACGGGTCAACTGGTCAAGCCTCACCTACGTGCTGGAGAACGCGGTGTTCCTGCTCATCGGGCTGCAGGTGGCCACCCTGGTCGCCGACGTCGAGGAGGGCGAACTCGCCCCGGGCCGGACGCTCGCGGTCGCGCTCGTCGTGCTGCTGGTCTGCCTCGTACTGCGCCCGATCTGGATGCTGCCCGCGACCATGCTGATCGCCCGTCTCGACGCCCGTACCGACCCTGGGCTCGACCGCCGCCAGCGGATGCGCGGCGCGCTGGTGGGCTCCTGGGCGGGGATGCGCGGGGTCGTCACCCTGGCCGCGGCGCTCACCCTTCCGGAGGAGACGCCGCTGCGAGCCGAGTTGGTCCTCATCGCCCTCGTGGTCACAGTCGGCACCCTGCTGCTCCAAGGCACCACCCTGCCGCTGCTGGCCCGGGCGCTCGACGTGCGCGGGCCGGACCCCCGTGAGGACGCCCTGGCCGAGGCCACCGTGCTGGGCGCGATGATCGGTGCCGGGCTGCGCACCCTGGAGTCCGACCCGGATGCCGACCCCGACGCCGTGCGCGTCATCCGCGAGCAATCCACCGCGCGAGTCAACCGCAGTTGGGAGCGGCTCGGCACCCTCGGACCGTCCCGCACCGAGACACCGAGCGAGGCCGAGGCCCGCCTCCGCACCGCCATGATCGCGGCCGAGCGGGCCGAGCTGATGCGCATCCGGGACGCCGGCGAGGTCGACCACACCGTGTTGACCAGCGTGCTCGCCCAACTCGACGCCGAGGAGGCCGCGCTCGGCTGGGTCCGCGAACGCCGCGGACGGCTCCGCGAGTCGCCACTGCGCGCCCCCGACCGGATGCCGAGCGGCTGCGCGCACATCGGCGCGCTCGGCCCGCCGCGCCCGCCCGGCACCGCCACCGGATGCACGGCCTGCCTCGCCGCCGGTACCCGCTGGGTGCACCTGCGCTCCTGCGAGGAGTGCGGGCACGTGGGCTGCTGCGACTCCTCGCCCGAGCGGCACGCGAGCGCCCACCATGAGGAGACCGGCCACCCGGTGATGCGCAGCATCGAGCCGGGTGAGGCGTGGCGCTGGTGTTTCGTCGACGAGGTCCTCGGCTGAGCGCTCATGGTCGAGCGCGAGTTCTGGTCGACAGCCGACGCGCGGCGCGCGGCCGCCCCCGAGTTATCGGTTCGGTGGCACGAAGCACGGGTCGACACCCGACCGGAGGCCGGCGACGAGTCGGTGCCCCCGGGCGACCCGGAGCGGGCCTGGGCCGAGATCAGCGTCGAGGGGCCGGGCGGCTGACCTTAGGTGGTGAGTCCACCGGCACCAGGCATGCCTCAGCCCTCGGTCACCCTGTCACTCGTGGATGACGCGCGCTCGCCTAGCGTGTGCGCCGTGCCAACTGACCCCGCCGCCCTCGCCCTCATCCTCGCCTCTGCCTCGCCAGCCCGACTCGCGACACTGCAGTCCGCAGGGGTCGAGCCGATCGTGCGGGTCTCATCAGTGGATGAGGCCGCCACTGTTGCCGACGCCGAACGCGCCGCTGGCACCTCGCTCGCCGCCGAGGATGTCGCGCTGCTCCTCGCCCGGGCGAAAGCCGAGGATGTGGTCGCCGCCCTCGCCGGCGGCGACCATGCGTCATCCGCCGGCGGGGCGTCATCCGTCGACGGTGGCCCTGCGTCATCCGCGCTGGTACTCGGCTGCGACACGGTGCTCGAGTTCGACGACGAGGTGCACGGCAAACCCGCCGACCCCGCGGAGGCGATGGCGCGCTGGCGCCGGATGCGCGGCCGCTCGGCCAGGGTGCACACCGGGCACTGGCTGGTCGATACCC
>JBOFLG010000060.1:0-10720 GCA_051657745.1 Dermatophilaceae bacterium
GTGGCGAATGCGGCACCGATGATGAAGGCGACGGCAAGCTCGACGAGATTGCCGCGCATGACGAAGTCTTTGAAGCCCTTCATGAAACCTCCAGTATGGGGCGGCCGGGTGGACCGCGTGCTTGGGGAAGGAAAGCGGCATGACAGTGCCACAGGGCGACATCGGTGTCAACGTCGCTGGCCAGAGAGCCCGACCAGTCACGGCGAGCCGGTCGCGACGACGTTGACGACGGGTGGCCCGTCGAGACCGCCGTGACCGGCCAGGAGGCGTTCCGCGCCAGCCGCAGGCAGCGCCAGCACCACCCCGCGGGCCGGTGACCCCGAAAACCGGTCAACGAGTTCCTCGGGCGCCGGTGGGTCGATGGACAGGACGATCGCGCCACGCACCAGCGGGCGGCCGCCGTTACCAGCCACCACCATGACCCGCTGGCCGGGGCCGAGGAGCCCGAGCGCCGCAGGGTTGGCGACCACGACATGCACCGCCACCTCACCCGTGGCCAGACCCTCCGCTGCCGAGCGCGGAACGAGGCGGCTCCGGGTCAGCGTCTCACCGGGAACGAGAGCGGCACCGACGCGGCGCCCGAGCGCAGCTGCCGGGTCGGTGACCGAGCCGGGCTGTGCGGCGTCGGCGGCCACGGCCACCACGCGGAGGTCGCCGGCAGCGAGTTCGGCGCCGGCGGGCACCGGCCGAGCGGCAGCCACCACCGTCGTGGTGGCTGGCAAGGCCGGCCGCAACTGCCCGACGATGATCACCACGGCGGTCGCAGTCAGCGCTGCCGCAACGAGGCGACGGAGGAGCCGGCGACGCCACCGGGAACGCCGACTGGGTCCGGTGACACTGGGGAACGGGATGGAGGAGGTAGTCACCCCACCGACGCTATGGGCGTTGGGACGGCCGCGATATGGCCAACCGGTGGTCAGGCCGAGGCTGTGGACGGTGCCTTGGTGCCGGACCCACCTGTGGACGACCCGGACGACTCCGCCCGGGAGCTGGGTGAGCCCGAGCTGGGTGAGCCCGAGCTGGGTGAGCCGGACGAGCCCGAGCCTGGAGAACCCGAACTACCGGACCCAGACGACCCGGAGCCCGAGCCCGCCGACCCGGACCCCCCGGACCCGGACGACTCCGAGCCCGTCGACCCGGAGCCCGAGTCCGCCGAACCCGACCCGGAGCCTCCCGACGACTCCGCCCGCGACGACGTCGGCGATGCACCGCCAGCGCGTGAATCGGTGCGGTAGAAGCCGCCGCCCTTGAACACGATGCCGACCGCGCTGAACACCTTGCGCAGCCGGCCCTCACACTCGGGGCAGTCGGTCAGCGCGTCGTCGGTGAACGACTGCACCTCCTCGAAGCGGTGGTCGCACGCGGTGCACGCGTAGGCATAGGTGGGCACGGGTCCTCCTCGAACGTCAAGCGCCGCCGCGGCCGGCATCCGGGCGAGCCGGAGACCGGGGGCGACGCGGGCGGCCATCAGGATAAGCGAGCCGTCGCCGCCTGCCACGCTCGCCTGCGGCCCGTGCCGGCGCGGGCGCGGATGACGCCCCGACCGGCGGGTGCGTCGACCGGTGGGTCAGGCGACCCACCGTCGCGGACCACCAGCGCTACGTTCGCGCCCACCGGTAGCCGCAGTTCGAAGACCCGTACCCTCCGTCGGGCTTCCACGCAGTTGGCGACCACCCACAGATGGGTCATCCCCGGCCGAGTATGTTCGGCCGGAGATGACCCATCTGCTGGACGGCGTGTCAGGAAGGGAAGGAGCATGCCATTCCCGGATGACGCCTTCCGGTCTGCAGCGGAGTCCGAGGCGTGACCTCGGCCCGGGTCAGCACTTCTGGTTCAGCAACCAGTGCGCAATACCGGTGGTGGTGTCTGCCGACTGGCCGTTGACCGTCTCCGGAACGGCAGGGTACCGACCTTCGTAGTTGATGAGGGTGATGATGTCGTTCTCCTTCCACAGGCCTTCGGAGCACAACGCGTTGAAGGTCTCCTGGACGCCCGCGAGCCAGCCGTTGGTGGGATCCTGGGGAGTTCCGCTGGAGGCGAACCAGACGAACGGCTTGTTCGCTGCGTGTGATTCCTTGAGGGCCTTGCGGAGCGATGGGTGGTTGGTGCAGGCACCCCGTGGGCACTCGAGGAAGTGGCCGTCGCCCTCGTCGATGGCCTTCTTGGCGGCCGGATTCAGCGGGTAGGTGTCCTCGCGCATGTGGGGCTGCATGCCGGTACCGATCTTGTCGAAGCAGTACGGCGCCCCGACCTTGCAGTTCGGCTTCCCGAACTCTTCACGCGCCTTGGCGATGCTCGTCTTCTCCCACTTCCAGTCTTCACCGGTGTGGAAGTACACCGCTTCGAGATTGCGTGGTGTGAGGTCTGGATTGCGCTCTATGACGCCCTTGAAGTCGGCAACTGGAGTGAAGAAACTCCGCTCCGGGCTCTCGGTGACCGCTCCCTCGGAGACGACGTTCGGCGTGGCAACCTTCCTGAAGAGGTTGGCCTGCTCGTCCTCGCTCATCCCGGCGATGTTGCCCCAAATGCCGTCGAGGTTCTCCGCAGTGAACGTCCAGCCGTTGGTGTCGGCGGCGTTGGCGAGGGCGTTGGAGCCATGCATTGCCATGAACACCCGGGGCGCTCCAGGATTGCCGGCGCCGCCGGTCGGGTTCGCCGGGGGCGCTGGTGCCGCCGGGGGAGCGGGGGCTGCCGGGGGAGCGGGGGCTGCCGGGGGAGCGGGGGCTGCCGGCGGCTCTGGGGCTGGCTCGCTCGACGGCGAACTGACGGGCATAGCCCGAGCCGGAGCCAGAGCCGGAGCCGCGTCCGGTGTCGTCGCTGACGGCGCGGCGCTGAGGCTTGGCTCCTGGCTCACCGAGATGGACATCGGGCCTGAGGGCTGACAGCCGGTGAGGACTATCAGCAAACCGGTTGCGGTACTGATTGGTACAAGGCGTGAGCGCATGACGGGAAGTGAACCGCATCGAATCGGTGCGGTCAACTCTTTCTTCTCACACCTGCGCCGGGCCTGCCGCCCGGCGTCGACTGGTGGTCAATAGCGTTGTTGGGCAGTCAAATTCACACAACTTACCAAAAGTTGAGCCGCGTAAGTTGGGGCGTAAGTTGGGGCGTTTGTCGGGGGCGCTCCGGCAGCCTGTCGGCGAATTAGTGCGAGAGGTTGAGATGATGCCGTGATCGGTGCTACATCCAGCATCGCTTCCGATGACGAGCGGGTTGCGTTGTCGGCGATGGTGTGCTTAGTGGCGCTCCCGCATCGCCCCGTCCGGCAGGCTCGCGCGCTGGAATGGCGACTGGTCGGGTGGGTCAGCGGCCGGGCCAGCCGGCAAGTCGACCGCCCCGGCTGACCAGGAACAGCCGCCGCTCGACCTCGGCCCGCGCCCCGGCCGGTGCGACCACGAGCAGTTGGTCCCCGTGCCGCAGCACGTCTGACTCGCGTGGCACGAACGACCCACCGTCACGGACCACCAGCGCTACGTTCGCGCCCACCGGTAGCCGCAGTTCGACGACCCGTACCCCGCCGATCCGCGACCCCGGGCCGACGTCGATCTCGAGCAGCTCGGCACCCAACTCCTCCAGCGGCGTGGCCTCGACGGTCAGCTCCACCCGATGGTGCGCGGCATCCAGGCCGAGCCGCCGCGCCAGCCACGGCAGGGTCGGCGCCTGCACCAGGGTGAAGATCACCACCAGCACGAACACCAGGTCGAAGATCCACTCCACCCCGGGTGTCCCGGCAGTCACCGGCACGGTGGCCAGCACCACCGGCACGGCACCGCGTAACCCGGCCCAGGACAGAAACGCCTGGGTGCGCCACCGCATCCGAAACGGCGCGAGCGAGGCCACCACTGACAGTGGCCGAGCCAGCACCACCAGCGCCGTGCCGACCACCAGCGCCGGCACCACCTGCGAGGTGAAGCCGCTCGGCGATGCGAGCAGCCCGAGCAACACGAACAGCCCGATCTGGGCGAGCCAGCCCAGCGCGGTGGCCAACCCGACCACGGCGGGGCGGTGCGGCATCCGCAGGTTTCCGAGCACCAATGCCGCGAGGTAGCAGGCGATGAATCCGGACAGGTGCAGGGCGTCGCCGACCGCGTAGGCGAGCACCGCCACGGCCACCACCCCGATCGCGAACAGCGCGGATGACGATGCCGCCACCCGCGCGAGGAGCCGCCCGCCACCCCAACCGACCAGGAGGCCCACCACGCTGCCGCCGGCCAGTTCGAGGGCCGCCCAGGACAGCACCTCCGCCCAGCCGACCGACGTCGACCCGGCCGCCATCGCCGTGGCGACCGCGGTGACCAGCAGCACCGCCGGAGCGTCGTTGAACCCGGACTCCGCCTCCAGGATCCCGGAAACCCGGCGCGGCAGCGGTACCCGGCGCAGCACCGAGAAGACGGCCGCGGCGTCGGTGGACGCCAGGATCGCGCCGATCAGCAGCGCGGTCTGCCAGGACCAGCCGAGCACGGTGGTGCCCACCACCGCGACCACCACGGTGCTGACGCCCACCCCGACCGTCGCGAGAATCGCCGCCGGGGCCACCGATGCCCGGACGCCGTCCCACCGGGTGGTGATGCCCCCCTCGATGAGGATGACGACGAGCGCCGCGTACCCGAGCACCTGGGTGAGTTGCTCGTCGTCGTAGCGGATGCCGAGCCCAGACTCCCCGAGCGCCACTCCGATGCCGAGGTAGAGCAGCAGTGACGGCAGCCCGGACCGCACCGAGAGCCGCACGGCGACCACCGAGACCACGATCACCAGGCTGCCGACCAGCAGCACGGTCGCGAGGTCATCGACGGTGAAGCCACTGCGGGCCAGGCGATCGGCGAAGGTCAGCGGCGTGCTGGCGGACAACTTCGGGACCGTCCTCATCTCGATGGCGGGGAGTGGCCTAGTCTCGCAGGGTGAGTCGAGGTGCCGTGGTGCGACGCGTCGCTGTGGGGCTTGGGGTGGTCGTCCTCGTCGCTGCGGTGGTCGCCTCGGTGGTGGTCGTCACTGCGGTGCGTGACTCACTGCCCCGCAGCACCGGCGAGGTGGCGCTGCCGGGGCTGGAAGCCGACGTCACCGTGCTCCGCGACGGCAGCGGCATCCCGCACCTCTACGGCGACCGCCTCACCGACCTGGCCCGCGCGCAGGGGTACGTGCACGCCCAGGAGCGGTTCTTCGAGATGGACCTGCGCCGGCACGTCGCCGCCGGGCGGCTCGCCGAGCTGGTCGGGGAATCTGGCGTCGAGTCCGACCGGGCGATCCGCACGATGGGCTGGCGGCGAGTCGCCGAGGCGGAACTCCCCACGCTGGACTCGCGCACCCGGCAGATGTTCCAGGCCTATGCCGACGGCGTCAACGCCTATGTGGGGAGCCACAGTCCGGGGGAACTCTCGCTCGAGTACACCGTGCTCGGCCTGCGCCTGCCGCTGGGTGGCATCGAGGACTGGACTCCGGTCGACAGCCTCACCTGGCTCAAGGCGATGGCCTGGGACCTGCGTGGCAACTACGACAACGAGTTGGCTCGGGCCCGGTTGACCGGCCGGCTGCCGCCGAAGCAGATCGCCCAGCTGTACCCCGCCTACGACCTGGAGGCGAACCCGCCGATCCTCTCCAGCGAGGAGTGGTCGCCATCCGTGGACGGCGCTGGCGGTATCGCCGGTCGGGCGGCGGATGACGACACCGCCCGGACCAGGAGCCCGGCGGCCGCTGAGGCCTACGCGGCTGCGCACCGGGCACTCGCCGCGGTGCCCGAGCTGGTCGGCAACGGTGAGGGGGTCGGCTCGAACTCGTGGGTGGTGTCCGGCAGCCGCACCACCACCGGTGCGCCGCTGCTCGCCAACGATCCCCATCTCAAGGTCGGCCAGCCGGGGGTCTGGATCCAGAACGGGCTGTCCTGTCGCCGGGTCGGCCCCGAGTGTCCGATGGCGGTGAGCGGGTTCTCCTTCGCCGGAGTGCCCGGGGTGGTCATTGGTCACAATCAGCAGATCGCCTGGGGCTTCACGAACCTGGCACCCGATGTCACCGACTTCTATCTGGAGCGGGTCGTCGGCGACACCTACCTGCGCGACGGCGAGTGGATCCCGGTCACCTCGCGAGAGGAGGTCATCCGGGTCGCGGGTGGTCCCGATGTGCGTATCCCGGTGCGCACCACGGTGCACGGCCCGGTGCTGTCCGACGTGCTGGCGCCGGTGGCCGATGCGGGGGCGCGCGCTCCGACTGCCGATGAGGATGACGACAGCCAGACCTATGCGGTCTCGTTGTCCTGGACTGCGCTGCGCCCGGGCCGTACCGCCGAGGCGATTGTCGGGATCAACCTGGCCACCAACTTCGGCGAGTTCCGGGAGGCCGCCCGCGACTTCGCGGTGCCGGCGCAGAACCTGGTGTACGCCGACCGGGCGGGTCGCATCGGCTATCAGGCGCCGGGGCTGGTGCCGATCCGCGGTGCCGCCCTGCCGCGCACCCAGCCGGGGTACTGGCCAGCACCAGGGTGGGACTCGGCGTATGACTGGCAGGGGTTCGTCCCGTTCGAGCAGCTGCCGTGGGCCCTCGATCCTGACGACGGCGTCATCGTCGCCGCGAACCAGGCCGTCACCGCGAGCCGCACGCCGTTCCTCACCAGCGAGTGGGACCACGGATGGCGCGCCTCGCGGATCGCCGACCGGCTCGGCGAGTTGGGCCAGGTGAGCCCGGACGACATGCGCGCGATCCAGCGTGACACCCGTGACGAGTTCGCTGATGTGCTGGTGCCGGCACTGCTCGCGGTTCCGCTCGACAGCGGCGTCGGCACTGGAGCCGAGGCCGACGTCGCGTTCACCGAGGAGGCACGCTCGTTGCTCCGCCGATGGGACCGCACGATGCCGGCCGACGACTCGGATGCGTCGGCGGGGGCGGCCTACTACAACGCAGTCTGGCGCAGCCTGTGCTCGCTGATCTTTGACGACGAGCTGCCCGGCGACCTCACCACCGACGGTGGGGCGCGGGACCGGGCTGCCGTGCAGCGGCTGCTGAAGGACCCGGCCAGCCCGTGGTGGGACGACAAGCTCACCCCGAATGTCACCGAGGGTAAGGACGCCATCCTCCGGCGGGCCCTGGTCGCGGCCCGGCTCGACCTGACCCGCGAACTGGGCAAAGACCCGAGCAAATGGCAGTGGGGCAAGTTGCACCGCCTGACCCTTGACCATCCGGTGATGAGTGGTGACGACGTGCCGGCCCCGGTGCGAGCGCTGTTCACCGACGGTCCGCACCAGGTCCCAGGCGGCTCCGCCGTGGTCAACGCGAACGGGTGGGTGGCGAGCGAAGGGTTCGCGGTGTCGACCGCGCCCTCGATGCGCATGGTCGTGGACCTCGGCGACCTGGAGCGGTCCACGTGGATCAACCAGACCGGCGTCAGTGGGCACCCCTGGGACGATCACTATTCCGACCAGGTCGCGGACTGGCTGGCCGGCCGGCAGCGGCCGTGGCCGTTCAGCGAAGCCGCCGTGCGTGCCACCGACCCGGACCAGTTGGTGCTCCGCTCCGCTCCGTCGGACTGACGCAGCCACATCGTGCTGGGTTGATGCCCGCGTGGCCCCGCTCCCGTGACCGTGGTGATCCGCCCCGCTCGGTCCGATTGACGCCACCGGGTGCTGTCGTGTGGTCGGCGCAGGTTAGTGAGGCCAGCCGGGGAGCACCTCGAGGCCGTTGACGGTGAGCACTCCGTCGACCGGGACGTCGTGCGCCTCGCGAGGGAGCGGGTCGTCATCCGGCCCCAGCAACTCGCCCGGATGGAGCAACACCACCGCCGGCACGCCGGCCCGCCGGCGGGGGAGGGCTCGGTCGTAGCACCCGCCCCCCTGGCCCAGGCGCGCCCCGAGCCGGTCGACGGCCAGGCCCGGTGTGAGCACGAGAGCAGCGTCGGCGACCGCCTGCCGACCCAGCGGGGCCGACGGCCGTGCGGCATCCGCCCAGTCGAGGTCGAGACCGGGCTCGGTCACCGGCAGCAGGACCCGGATGCCGCGGGCCTGCAGGGCGGCGTTCGCCGCTGCGGTGGCGGGTTCTCCGGGGACGGCCTGGTACGAGGCGACGGTGTCGCCGCGACCCACGCCGAAGGCCTCGGCCAGGTGCTCCACCTGGCGGGCGAGTGCGGCGGCGTCGGATGCAGCGTCGCGCTGCCCGGCGATGGTGCGCCGCCGCTCGCGCAGTTCGGCGCGCCGGGCGGCCTTGACGGGGTCCTGGGCCACCTGCGCCATCGTAGGGTGACCTCCATGACGAGCGATGCCCTGCACGCCGCCACCACCAAGATGCGCGCCGCGGGGGTGTGCGACCTCGCGATCTCGGTGTTCGCCGCGTTCCACGACCAGGTGCGTTCGTCGGCAACCGGGTTCGTGCCCGAGTCGGCGATCGACCCGCTCGAACGGGTGCCGCACCTGCGGGATGTGCGGGTGGATGACGCGGCCCTCCGGGACGCCCTCGACCACACCGTGGTGGTCAAGCTCAATGGCGGTCTCGGCACGAGTATGGGCATCTCCGGCCCGAAGACCGCCCTCACGGTGCGCGACGGGCGGACGTTCCTCGACATCATCGCCGCGCAGGTGCTCGCGCTGCGCCGCCGGTATGACGTGCGCACCCCGCTGCTGCTGATGAACTCGTTTCGCACCCGCGACCGTTCGCTGGAGATTCTCGGCGCGCACCAGGGCCTGGCCGTCGACGGGCTGCCGCTCGACTTCCTGCAGAGCAAGGAGCCCAAGCTGCGGGCCGACGATCTCGCGCCGGTGACGTGGCCGGCCGACCCGGACCTCGAGTGGTGCCCGCCGGGCCACGGTGACGTGTACGTGTCGCTGCGCACCAGCGGCCTGATCGATCTGCTGCGGGAGCGCGGGTACCGGCACCTGTTCCTCTCCAACGCCGACAACCTCGGCGCGACCTGCGACGGCACGATCCCGGCGTGGATGGCGGCCGAGGGCGTCCCGTATGTGGCCGAGGTGAGCGCCCGCACGGTCAACGACCGCAAAGGCGGCCACCTCGCGGTGCGTCGTGCCGACGGGCGAATCGTGTTGCGCGACAACGCAAACGTCGCGCCGGGCGAGGAGTCGTTCTTCCAGGATGTGCAGCGGCACCGCTACTTCCACACCAACAACCTGTGGGTCGATCTCGAGGCGCTGTCCGCTCGCCTCGACGAGCGGGCCGGCGTGCTCGGCCTGCCGGTCATCGTGAACCGGAAGACGGTCGACCCCACCGACGGCGGGTCCACCCCGGTCATCCAGGTGGAGTCGGCGATGGGGGCGGCGATCGAGGTGTTCGACGGGTCGCGCGCCATCGAGGTCGACCGCTGCCGGTTTCGGCCGGTCAAGACGACCAACGAGTTGTTCCTCATCCGCAGCGACATCTACCGGCTCGGCGACGACGCGATCGTGGAGTCGACGATCGACCACCCCGAGCCGCGCGTCGACCTCAGCGCCCACTACCGGTTCGTCGCGGACTTCGACGCCCGGTTCCCGCACGGGGTGCCGTCGATCCGCGAGTGCCACAGCCTGCGGGTCGAGGCCGATGCGACGTTCGGGGCGGGAGTGGTGTGTCGCGGCGACGTCGTGGTCGCCGGTCCGGCCCGCGGCATCCCAGACGGTGCCGTGCTCGAGGGCGCGGCCGCTGACGGCGCGACCGCCGAGGTCGCTGGCACTGAGGTCGCTGGCGCTGAGGTCTCGGCCACCCCCGGGGGCTCGGCCGGATGACGCCCGATCTGGCCGGTCTGCGCAGCGTCGCCGAGCACCGGTCGGCGGTCCTCGCCCTGGTGGCTCCGCTCGGCTCCGAGGCGGTCGCAGTGGGCCAGGCGCTCGGGCGAGTGGTGGCCGGCGAGGTCGTGGCGGCCGTGGATCTGCCCGGCGCCGACAACTCGGCCATGGACGGGTACGCCGTGCGGGCGGCCGACCTGGCCGCAGCCTCGGACACCGCGCCGGTCGAGCTGCCGGTCGACGGTGACATCGCCGCCGGTGACACCACACCGCAGGTGCTTGCCGCCGGCCGCGCCCTGCGGATCATGACCGGCGCTCCGCTCCCGGCCGGCGCGGATGCCGTGGTGCCGGTCGAACGCACCGATGGCGGTGCGCGGCAGGTGGTGGTGCGGTTGGCGCCGGAGGTCGGTCGACATGTCCGCCGTCGCGGTGAGGACGTGCGAGCTGGCGACGTGCTGCTGCCCGCTGGCACCCGCCTCGGCCCCGGTCACCTCGCACTCGCCGCCGCGGCCAACGTGCCGGTGGTGCAGGTGTATCGGAGGCCGCGGGTCACGGTCGTCTCCACTGGCGATGAGCTCGTTGACCCTGGGGCCGCGCTCGCGCACGGGCAGGTGGTCGACTCCAACTCGGTGATGCTGCGCGCGCTTGTCGAGGCCGCCGGTGCCGAGGTGGCGGCCGCCGTGCGCCTTCCCGACGATGAGGCTGCGGTGCGGGCCTTCGTCGATGACCCGCCTGGCGACCCCGACCTCGTGGTCACCAGCGGTGGGGTGTCGATGGGGGTGTACGACACGATGAAGGTCGTGCTCACCGGCGTCGATCCGCGCGGGACCGGTGGCGGGGTCGAGTTCGTCAGGGTCGCGATGCGGCCGGGGATGCCGCAGGGGTCCGGCATGATCGCGGGCGGCCGGGTGCCGGTGGTCACCCTGCCCGGCAACCCGGTGAGTTCGCTGGTCTCCTTCCACATGTTCGTGCTGCCCGCGCTGCGCCGGCTCGCTGGCCTCGGCCCGGGCCGCGACGGTGGGTTCGAGGTG
>JBOFLG010000061.1:0-29172 GCA_051657745.1 Dermatophilaceae bacterium
GCCGGCGTCCGCAGCCGGCATCCGTGCGGTCAGGGCAGCGGAAAGGCGCGGCTGACCGGGGAGGTGACTGCCGCGGGCCGGAGCACGGCCGCGGTGAGCATGGTGGCCGCACCGGTCCCCGAGATGCTCACGACTGAACTGCGGAGTTCACCCGACCCGCCGGACCGCTGAACCCACACCGCCGATGCACCGTCCAGCGACACCACGGTGGTGCGGTCGGCGAGCAGGCTGATCTGCCGGGTGGTGGCCTGGCCGGCGGCCGACACGGTCACCACCTCGGCGACCGATGCTCCCTCGGTCGACACCAGGTGCAGCCCGCGGGACACGCCCGGCGTACTCGGTAGCGCGGCCCCGGCGAGATCACGGATGTCGGGCGCCGCTGCCGCCCAGGCGAACTCGCCAGGTGCGCCGCGGCCTCCAGTAGCGCTGAAGACCGACGCCACCACCGGAACGTCGGCGGTGACCAGCACCGCATACACCCCGGTGGGAAGGCCCCGCAACGGCAGGTCACCGACTGACTCACCCGGCACCGACAGCACCGAGGCGCCGGTGACCGGCACCAGACCGTCACGCCCGAGCAGGCTGACCCGCACCACCGCGGCATCCGACCCCGGCACGGCGACCCGCACCGACGTGTACCCCGAGACCACCGCCGCTGGGATGGTCTGCCGCACCGCCGGAGCCGCTCCGGCATCGACGGACTCGGCCCCCAGCGCCGTGCTGCCGTCCACCCAGGTGTCGGTCACCGACGCCTGAAGCCCCGCACCGTCGCTGGCGACATGCACCACGGCCTGCGCCTCGTCGCCCGTGAACGCGTCGAGCAGCGCCGCGACCCGGCCACGCGGTGGCACGGTCTCAGTGCGCGGCTCACCGAGCGGCCCCGACCCACCGAGCACGGTGATCGTGGCAGTGACCGGGTTCGCGCCCGGGTTGACCAGGACGAGCCGCTCCTGCCGGCCCGGGCCAGCCCCACCTGCCACCAGCCAGGCGTCGGTACTGGCCGGGGAGCACGACGCGCCACTGAGCCCGCGAAGCTCCGCACCCTCGAGCCGCCACTCCTGGGCTGCGGCCACACCCGGAGCCGACGCGCCGGTAGCGTCGACAATCACCGGCCCACGGCCGGGCAGCGCACCGGATGCCGCACCCGGCCGAGCCGCGGTGAGAGCCGCCAGCACCGCACTGCCAGAACGAAGTTCGGCCGCGCCGGCACCCGCAGGCTGAGCCGGGAGCAGCGGCATCGGCGCACTCGCCACGGCGACGCTGCCACCGACTGCGATATCTGGCGCCGCGGCGAGACCGCTCAGCCCGTTGCCTGGGCAGCCAAGAGACTGGGCCGTGACCAGACCGGCGCCGGCCAGGGAGCCGGCCGCGGCGTCATCTGCCCCGACCAGGTCGAGGGTCACCGGCCGCGCGGTGGCGGCCCACACCAGCACCGCTGTTCCGCCGGCCGCGACCAGCACCCGCGACACACCGGGAAGGTGACGGCGTGCCACCGCGCGGCCCCGCGCCGCCGCACTGCCGGTCACCGCCCGACTCCGCGCCACCGCCCTTCGTGCCACCGCGCGGCCCCGCGCCGCCGCACCGCCGGTCATTGCCCGGCCACCCGGGACTCGCGACGCCCGAAGGGCACAGCCAGAAAACCAAGCACCACGAGCGCACCCAACTGGGCGTACCGCCAGCCGTGGCCGTCGCCCACGACGACGGTGAGTTCACTACGGCCAGGAGGCAATTGGTAACTGGGCGAGCCGGCACTGGTGTCGGCGGCGAGCACCCGACCGTTGACACGCACGACCGCCACCGCAGCCCACGGAGCCGGCTGGGCCACCACCAGGCGGCTGCCGGATGGAGCGTCGATGACCGTGCGGGTGCCGCCATGCGCAGCGGAGGTGGGGACCAACGTCGCGCCGTCCGGTGACTCGATCCGAAGCCGAGGCGAGGTCACCAGCGTGGCACCGCGCGCGCCGACCGGGCTCACCCGCCAGAGATCCCACCCGTCGCGTGGCGCGATCCGGGTGAGACCCGCGGTGGCATCGAGCCGACGCGCCACCTCGGGCACTGTGCCGGCCCGGATGGCGAGCAGGTCGGTGGCCGTCGCGGCAAACAACGCGGTGCCATCGGAGGTGCCCCCCAGGAGTGCGGTGAGCGACTCGGCCACGTCGGCATCGGCGTCGCCGACCACCGGGAGCGGGCGCGTCACCGCTGCGGTCTCCCGACTCACGAACCGATACCCGGCGCCGTCGGGGCCGGGCTGGACGAAGAGCGAGCGGGTAGCGAATGCGCCGGCTGCTTGCTCGACGGCGACGGCCGGGCGCGGGTCGCCGGCCGGCACCAGCGCGGCGCCGAGACCGGTGACCGCACCTGCCCCGGCCGCGCCGACAACGCCGACAGCCGCCACCACCGAGACCGCCCGCGTGGCGACTAGCCCTCGGCGAGTGGCGCGCCCGGCCGACAGCCCATCGAGCCCGCGGACCAGGGCGAACACCGCAACAAGCGCCACCGGCAGGACCATCACCCCCGCCCACAGCGTGATCGCCTCGTCGCGGCCCGCCGGCACCGTGCCGAGCCGGACACCTGAAGCGATCAGGGCCACCACGGCCAGCGTGGGGAGCAGTACGGCGAGCACCACCGGAGCCCGGTCGCCCGGACGACGACGCAGCAACGCCAGCACACCGCAGATCACGAGCAGTGCACCTGGCCACACCGCACCGCCGGCGGCGCCGACATCCAGCGCGATGATGCGCCACGGGTCGAGCGCCTCACCGCTGCGGACGGCCAGCCCGGACCCGGCGACCAGCTCGGGCCACGCGCGCCGGGCCGTGGAGGCAACCCACGGCGCCAGCACCAGCAGCGGCACGAGCAGGACGACGAGAGCATGCACCCGAGCCCGCCGAGCGAGCACCACCAGCGGCGCGGCCACGACGGCTGCGGAGAGTAGCAGCACCGGAGCGAACGAGCCGAGTACCACCAGTGCCAACGCGGTGGCGAACGCGCTGGTGGCCGTGGACCGACGCGCCGCCACCAGCCACAGTCCGGCGCCGACCGCAGGGAGCAACACCAGCGCCACCACCGCGCCGAGCCGGCCCTCGGCCACCGCCGCACCGGCAGCCCCAGTGGTGGACCACGCCACCGCACCGAGCGCGCGGACTCGGCCCGACCGGGCCACGACCCGGAGCGCGAGGTACGCCGAGGCCGCAGCGAGCGGCATCCCGAACACCAGCAGCAGAGTCACCACCAGACCGGCCGGAGAGGCCGGGCCCGGAAGCAGCGGCAGATGGTCGACGAGCCACGCCGGGCCGGCCAGGAGCAGCGCTGACGGCCCGGCGGCCCCCGGCGCACCGAGCCCGCCGCCGGTCCAACCGTCGGACCAGGAGTGCCAGAGTGCGGCCGCGTCGGCCCGAGTGCCGACCAACTCGCCGCCAGCCAGACCCGCGCCGGCCCGGGTAAGCACGTCGGCCCCGAGGGTGCGGGCGGCAACGACGGTCGCCACCGCGACCATCCCGGTGGCGAGCACCCCGGGGTGCCGGATGACGTGCGCCAGCCAGGACCGCGGGCTGAGGTCGTGGGCCTGCTCACCGATCGGCGGGCGCGGCGGCACCACCGCGTCGTGGACGGCATCCGCCCAGGACGCCAGCACGGCGCGCCGCGGTTCGAAGAGCGTGCGCAGGTCGCGCCGGTTCACCGTGCGCACCTGACGGGTGCCCCACCGCACGGCCACTGCGCCGAACGGGTCGAGCGCGACGAGCCCGCTGAACTCGGCCCAGGCCGCGCGCGGTCGCTTGAGGAGCAGCAGGCCAACGCCGGCCAGGACCGAGGTCAGGGTCACCCAGGTGGCGAGGGGTAGCGCGGACCACCACGACACTCGGGCCAGCGCCACTCGGCGCGCTGCCCGACGCCGGGCGGGCGTGCCCGCCGCGGCCACCGCGGCGCCGGCGATCGAGCGGAGGCGGACCTGCGGGACGACGACCACCCGCCGACCCGCCGCGTGGGCCCGCCAGCCGAGGTCCAGGTCAGCCGCGACATCGCCGAACGAGCGACCCCAACCCCGCAGCGCGACGAGGAGTTCACGCTCGATGAGGGAGCCCGCGAACGGCACCGCAAGGACATCAGACAGCTGGTCGTATTGGCCTTGGTCGGGCTCACCCGGCACCGGGCCGGCGAGGACCCGCCCGCCCCGGGTCGACCGCAGCGCGACCGCGCGAAGCAGGTGCGGATCGTCGGCATCGACGTGTTTGCCACCGACCACTCCGGTCGACGGAGAACGCCGCCACGCATCGACCAGGCCGGCCAGCACCTCGGGCTCCGGCTCGGTGCCGACCGGCAGGAACCACACCAACGTCGGGTCCCCGAGGTGGTCCCGGACCGCCTGCCAGGCCACCTCGCGCAGTGACGCGCGCGGGTCCGCCGGGACGTCGCGCACCGGCACCGGAGAACGGGCCCGCGCGGCCCAGAGAATCGCGGCGACGTCGGCGTCATCCGGGCCGCGGGCACCGCCGGTGCGGTCCAGCACGACGATTGCGTCGGGGGTGAGGGTCTGGCCCAGAACCAGGTCGAGCTGCTCGGACAGGCCGCGCGGAGTGGCCCGCGTGACGATGACCGCCGTGACCGTCGGCACGACACCCCCGCCCGAGTCAGCCGCGGGACGGGATGGGCGGGTGGGAGCCAGTGTCATGCGGGAAACAGACGTGGTGAGGCTGACCGCCTCAGACCGCGCGCTTCTTCAACTTGCGGCGCTCACGCTCGGACATGCCACCCCAGATGCCGAAGCGTTCGTCATTGGCGAGGGCGTACTCGAGGCACTCGGACCGCACCTCGCACCCCACACAGACCCTCTTCGCCTCCCGAGTCGACCCCCCTTTCTCCGGAAAGAACGCCTCGGGATCGGTCTGTGCGCACAGGGATCGTCCCTGCCATCCGAGCGCGCCATCCTCCCCGTCATCCTCGCCGAGCGAACCGTCGATCGCGAACAGTTCGTGCATCGTGCCCTCCTGACCCTCGACCCGAGTGCGCCGGTCGGGTCTACCGGAACACGTGAGTGAAATTACACGCGTGTCATGCGCTGTCGTCAAGCCCGTTGGTGATATCGGACGGAGTCCATCATTTGCCTGCGAGGGCACTGCGCATGGCACTAAGGTACGCGCCCTCCAGCCCGCTCACACCACTCGTCATACTCGTATCCGCACCACCACCTACCCGGCCGCGTGACCCGCCGAGCCCACAGCCTGCGAGACTTTGACATATGCGCATCACCGCCCTCTCCGGCGGGGTGGGCGGGGCCCGCTTCATCCGCGGCCTGCGTCACCACCTCGACCACACCCCAGGCCTGGCCGACTCCCAGGTCACCGTCATCGCCAATACTGGTGACGACATCACGCTCTTCGGTCTGCGCGTGTGCCCCGACGTCGACACGCTGCTCTACACCCTCGGCGACGGAGTCCACGAGGGCCAGGGGTGGGGGCGGGCCGAGGAGTCGCACCGGGTCCAGGCTGAGCTCGCGGCGTACGGCGCCGACCCGCAATGGTTCGCGCTTGGCGACCTCGACATCGGGACCCACATCGCGCGCTCCCAATGGCTGGGCCAGGGGATGCCGCTCAGCGGGGTCACCGCCCGCCTCGCCGACCGCTGGGGACTCCCCACGCGAGGCTTCACCCTGCTGCCGATGACCGACCGGCCGGTCGAAACCCACGTCGTCGTGGACGACCCCGCAGCCGAGGGCGGCGAGCGCGCCATCCACTTCCAGGAGTGGTGGGTCCGGCACCAAGCCGCCCTGCCGGCCCGGCGGTTCGTGGTCGCCGGGCTCGACAAGGCGGCCGCCGCGCCCGGGGTGCTCGACGCCATCCGGAGCGCCGATGTGGTGCTGCTGCCGCCGAGCAACCCCGTGGTGTCGGTCGGCATCATCCTCGGGGTGTCTGGGGTGCGCGACGCGCTGCGCGGCACGGCGGCGCCGGTGGTCGGGGTGTCGCCGCTGATCTCCGGCCGTCCGGTTCGCGGGCACGCCGATGCCTGCCTCGCCGCGGTGGGGGTGCCCGTGACCGCAGGTGGGGTGGCCTCGCTCTACGAAGACTTCCTCGACGGCTGGCTCGTCGACCCGGCCGATGCCGCGACCGCGCTCCCCCGTGCGCGGGTTGACGCGTTCGACGGCCCGCTGCTGATGTCCGACCTCGACGCCACCGGCCGGATCGCCCGCCATGCGTTGGGGATGGCGGCGGCCGTGACCGCCGGGTGAGGAGCGCGCCGCTGACCGTCATCCCGGTCACCGGGCTCCCCGAGGTCCAGGCCGGCGCCGACCTGGGTGGGTTGCTCGCGGCCGCGCTCACCGACAGCGGCATCGCGCTCACGCCGGGCGACTGCCTGGTGGTGTCGAGCAAAGTGGTGTCCAAGGCGCTCGGCCGTACCTGGCCCGGGCCGCGGGCGGATGCCGTCGACGCCGCCTCGGTGCGGGTGGTCGCCGAGCGTCGCGGACGGGCCGGGGTCACCCGCGTGGTCGAGTCGGTGGCGGGGCCGGTGATGGCCGCAGCAGGGGTCGACGCCTCGAACACCGGGCCGGGCGGCGAGGTGCTGCTGCTCCCCGAGGACCCCGACCGGGAGGCGCACCGGCTGCGCGCCGCGGTGCTCGAGGCGCTGGGGCTCGGCACCGACCTGGCCGTGGCCGTACTGCTCAGTGACACCGCCGGGCGGCCATGGCGCGACGGTCTCACCGACCTCGCCATCGGTGCCGCCGGGCTGCACGTGCTTGACGACCTCCGCGGAGCCCACGACGCCGACGGCCGGCCGCTCGCCGTCACCACCCGCGCCGTGGCCGACGAGGTCGCTGGTGCCGCCGACCTGGTCAAGGGGAAAGCTGACGGCATCCCGGCGGCTCTGGTCCGGGGGCTCCCGGTGTCGTGGTTTTCACCGGACGGCATCGGGGCGCGGGCAGTGGTGCGCACCGGCGCTGGCGACTGGTTCGCGCTGGGACATGTCGAGGCGGTGCGGGCCGCACTCGGTGCCGCGCCCGGCTCGGATGCCGCGGCGCACGTGGGCGTGCCGGCCACCGACCCTGAGCCGATTGCCGCCCGGGTGACGCGGGTGGTCGCCCTCGCGCTGCTGCACGACGAGGACGGTGGCGCCGACGTGGCCCTGGGCACCGGCGCCGACGTGGCCCTGGGCACCGGCGCCGACGTGGCCCTGGGCACCGGCGCCGACGTGGCTGCGGTGACGCTGACGTCGTCGGACGCCTACGGCCTGGGGCGCTTGGTGGCTCGCCTCGAGGTGGCCGCGCACGCGGAGCGGCTGCGGGCGACCTCAGCCGTACCCGGCGCGGGTTCGGTCACGGTGCACCTCGCCGAACGCTGACGCCGTCTCCGCCCGGGGCTATGTCACCGCCGCCGAGCGGGCCCCGAACACCGGCGCCGGGTCACCACCACCTCAGCGTCCGCGCACCGGCAGGTGCGAGCGGGGCGCCATCCGCGGCCCCCGCCGAGGCCGGTGGTGGCCGCCGAGGTCGAGCAGGCGCTGTACGCGGTATCGATGCCCCGCATACGGCTCGAGCACCTCGACCAACGTGGCGTCGTCGCCAGCGGTCCCGGTGAGCGCCCAGGTGACGTCCTTGGCCACGTGATAGTCCCCGAAGCTGACCTCGTCGGCCAGCCCGAGCGCCCGCTGCGCCACCTCGGCCCAGGTCCACGGCCCGACACCCGGCAGCGCGGTCAACCGAGCGCGGGCGTCATCCGGCGACAACGACACACACTCCTCGATCCGCCCGGCGTGACCCACCGCCCGCACCACGGTGCGCGAGCGCCCGGAGTCGACGCCGGCGCGGAGCCACTCCCATGACGGCACCGCCGCCCAGCCGCGCGGGTCGGGGGGCACCACCAGGCCCAACTGCTCGCCCGGGCCCGGCGACGGCGACCCGAACCTCCGCACCAGGAGCCGGTAGCCCGCGAACGCCTCTGCGCCGGTGACCTTCTGCTCGATCACCGAGGCCACCAGACACTGCACGACACCGCGATTGCGCGGCACCCGCCACCCCGGCCACCGCCGCCACTCCTGCGCGACCAGCGGGTGCGGTGGCTCGAACCCGCGGATGTCGTCGAACTCGCCCACCAGCTCGGGCACACCGTCGAGTGCCCACTGCGCACCGCCCCCCCACGCGGTCGCGACGACCTCGGCCGTGGCCGGCGCCGCCTCCACCCGCACCGTGGCCGGCCCGGCCGGGGTCGACCAGGCGAACCACCACCCGCCGGCATCCCGCCGACTGGTCGGGTCACCGCGACCGCGGCGGAGCGTCCCGAGCACGGCATCCAGGGGCACCGGACGCGACACCCCGACGCGGCGGCTCGTGCCGGATGCCGCACGGCCGGTGCCGGATGACGTCACGCCGCTCGGCCCGTCCGCACCGGGCGTCAGCCCGCGCGCCGGAACGTCATCAGGATGAAGGTGTAATCCAAACCGGTGCGCCGCCAATGCACCGGGCGCCGCCGGTGGGCCAGCGCCCCAGGCGCGGAGAGGTCGCCGACCAAGTCAAGACCCTGCGCGGCAGCATCCGCCACGAACGCATGGATGTCGTCCGGGCCGAAGATCCGTACCGGCGCACCGTAGGCCGTGACGCCGCTGGTGTCCGGCGGGTCCTGGTCGTAGTCGGTGGAGACGCACAGCAGGCCGCCCGGGGTGAGCAGGCGTGCGGCCTCGGTGAGGAACCCTCGCAGCGGAACCCCGTGCTCAATCACCGACATGCAGGTCATCGCGTCGATCGACCGGTCGGGGTAGCCGGTGTCGGTGACATCGCCGTGCTCGAACGTGACACCGTCGCGGGACACCGGCCGGGCGAACTCGAGATTGATGCCGCGCAGCCCACCAGGCCGACCGCCGAGGCCGTACAGCCGTAGCCACGGCAGCACGCTGGAATACCGTGCGGCTCCGGCGTCGAGCACGGCGATCTCGCGGCCGCGTTCGGCGGCCAGACCCAGCACCGACCCCACCGCGCCGGCGGCATCCCAGTTCTTCGGCCGGTCGTGATGCAGCGGCAGGCCGGCCGATCGGACCTCGGCGACCGCTGCCCTCCAGTCCGTGTCGTCCTGAAGCACCGCCGTTGACGCCACCGACGTCAGCAGCGGCCGCACCAGCCCACGCCGAGCGGCGCCCCGCCGGCCCAGCGCGACCCTCGACCAGAGCACCCGCTCGGCCAGCACCTTGCCGAGGGCGAGCGCTCTCCCACCGGGGGGCGAAGCAACTTGCGCGGGCGTCGTCGACTCGAACACCCGCGCCACTCTAGAACCCCCGCGCCGGCCGCGGCGAACGGCGGCTACTGGCCGCGGCCGGAGCCGAGCAGACCCTGCCGTCGGGCCCACCACCAGGCCGCGCCGGCCAGCAGCAGATCGGTCACCACGGCGAGGAAGCGCACCACGACGACAACGGCGGTGGCTGCCGCCGCGGACATCACGGTGGACAGCGCGACGGCGAGCATCGCGTCGCGCAGCCCCAGCCCGGCCGGCAGGACCACCGCCAGCATCCCAGCGACCGACGCCAGGGCGAAGCCACAGACACACACCAGGAGCAGCTGGCCGGTCGGCGCGTCGGGTGCCAGCGACCGAGCGAGGACCCACACCGGCGCCGCCGAGGTGACCCAGGCGCCGATGATCGCGGCCATACAGCGCAGTACCGCGGCGCCGCTGAGGAGATGTTCGAGCGGAGGCCGTCGGATCAGCCGGAGCCCGACCCCGATCCCCCAGTTGAGCAGCGGTGGCCAGGCAGCGACGAAGGCCAGGGCGACCGCCGCGACGCCCCACCACGGCGACCCGGCGCTCTCGCTTCGCTCGAGGACCACGGGCACGGCCGGCACCGCCACGACCGCGCCGCCGAGCACCGAGAGCCCGAGCATCACCAACCCGGTGACCGCCATCCGCCGCCGCGGCACGTTCAGCCGATGGCCCATGTCGGTCTGAACGACCACGGTCCACACCGAGCCGGGGAGGTACTTGCCGAGCTGACCGACGAGGAAGACGCCCGCTGCTGTCGGTACTGGGAGCCGGGTACCGAGGTCGACGAGCAGGGTGCGCCAGCCGAGGGTGGTGAGGACCGGCGGCACCAGCCCGATCACGAACGCCGCGGCGAGCGGGCCGGCATCCAGCCGTCCGAGTTCGGCGGACACCGCAGGCCAGTTCCGCCACAGGGTGACCACGATTGCGCCGAGCACCGCGGTGAGTAGGACGTACCGCAGCACGCGGAACGCGATGGCGCGTCGATTCGGCCGGGTCGGCGGCATCCCGGATGCAGACGTGGACGTCGACCGCACCGCGCTCACCGGCGCCGAAAGGTCAGTCGGAGCACGGCGTACGCCGGCGCGTCGGTGGCGTCGGATGAGCGGCGCGCGTCCGTCATCCGGGAAAGCACGTCGCCGTCGAGGTCGCCAACCAGCACCAGTCCGAGGTCGTCGGCCCGGGCCAGGATGCCGAACACGTCGGCCGGGCGGACCGCGAAGTCCGGCTCGTCGTCGCCGATGGGCACGGTGACGACGAGCAGGCCGCCAGCCCGCAACGCCCACGATGCCTGTCCCACCACCAGGTCGATGTCCGTGGCCGTGCATCCACCCGGATGCAGCCGGGTCACCACATCGAGGCTTGCGGTGTCGACGGCAAGAGCCTCGACCGCAGCCCAGCGGCCGGTGAGCTCCAGTTCGACCGGCGCGTAGCCGAGCGCGCGCGCCCACCGCGAGAACGGGCTGCCGCCACCGGACTCGTCGACCAGCACCGCCGCACGCTGCCGGTCGTCATGGATCCGGATCACCGCAGCGAGCGCCCCCAACGCGGACCACGCCGCGACCGGTTCGGCGGGGCGCGGCAGACCGAGCTCGCGGGCTGTCTCGACGGCAGTGAGTGCGTCGGCGTCGATGGCGAGGAGGTCGGTCGGCCGCACGTGCTCCGGGATGTCGGAAGGGCGCAGCCGCAGCGGTGGGCGCCGGCGGGCGCGCAGTCCAGCGAGTGTGGAGCGGACCTGGGCCACCGGTCCGCGGGGCAGGGACGGGCGGGCTACCGGGTCGTCGAGGACCGGTGCTGCGGCGAGCGCCTCGAGGCCGCCGACGTAGTTGGCCCACGGCCCGGCGAGGTCTGGTGGGCGCACCTCGGCGGCCAGCGCTGCCACCACGCCAGGCTCGGTGAGCCGCCGGAGCGCAGCCACCAGGGCATCACGGTCGGCCGGGGGGACGAGGATGCCGTCCACACCGTCGCGGATCTGCTCGGGGAACGTGCCGACGGCCGTCGCGAGCACCGGCCGGCCGTGCGCCCGAGCCAGCACTGCGTTCTGTGAGGCCGTGGCCGTGCGGTACGTGAGAGCGACGACGTCGTGGCGCGCCATCAGGGCGGCGATCCGGTCGGCCGGCACGTAGCCGCCGTGCACCTCGACGCGGCCCTCGAGTCGCGGGTCGGCCGCGAGTGCACGCACCGCCAGCCCGGCATCGCCCCACAACTCGCCGGCCACGGTCAGGCAGACCTCGGGTACGTCGCGCAGCGCATCGACGAGGAGGTCGACGCCCTTGTAACTGCGCACGATGCCGAGCGACAACAACCGCACCGGGCCGTGGTGCGCAGGCCTGGGGTGGGCCGGCCCACCGGGCAGATGCGGCGGCAGGTCGAGCTCGCGGACCCGGGTCGCGCCGAGCGCGGCGGCGATCCGGGCCTGTTCATCGGAGTGCACGACGACTCCGTCGGCCCGCGAGAACAGCGCTCGGACGAGTGCTTCGTCGCCCGGGTGGCGCTCATGCGGCAGCACGTTGTGAGCGATGACGACGACCCGTGGCCCACGGGCGGACCCGGCCCCGGCCGCCCGGAGCAGGGCGAGATGGGCGGGCACGACGACCGGCACGACATGAACGACGACGACCAGGTCGAACCCCCGCAGCCGGGCGCCGGCGCGCACCCAGGTGTCGGGGCGGGCCCAGGACAGCACCCGAACCGTTCGTGGAAACGGCTCGACATCGGGGGCGCCTCCGGGCACCGCCTGCTCCCCGGGGTAGAGCGCCGCAGGGTAGAGGTTGCTCCACGACACCAGGGTGACCTGGTGGCCGGCGTCGGCCAACTCGCGGGCGAGCGAGGTCGTATGCGCCGCGACTCCGCCCTTGTATGGATGGGTCGGCCCGACCACGGCCACGGCGAGCGCGGCATCCGAGACCGCGGGACCCTCGCCGCCGCCTGCCGCGGCGGGGTCAGACACCGTCGCGCGACCTGACGACGAGGTCGGAGAGGAGGGCCAGCGAGGCGACCATGATTCCACTGACGACGAGCAGGACCGTGCTGGCCGGGAAGTAGAACGGATGCCGCACCATGTCGACCAATGCCTTGACCACACCGATGACGAGCAGCCACAGCGCCGGCGGCATCAGCACCTTCAACGGGTCGAAGTACATCACCATCCGCAGGACCTGGAGGATGTAGCGGTAGGCGTCGCGAACGAAGTGGAACTTGCTGACGCCCGCGCGCTTGGCGTAGACGGTGTCGACGTACTTGATGTCGTGCTGGTTGCTGAGGAACGCGATCGTGATGGTGGTGACGCAGGAGAAGCCGGCGGGGAGCAGCCGCAGGTAGGGCAGCGACACCTCACGCCGGAACACGCGAAGCCCGGAGTTGAGGTCCGGGATACGGGTCTTGGTGAGCCATTCGGCGACCTTGCGGATGAACCACTTCGCCGGCACCCGAGCCCATTTGTGGGTGCCTTCCTCGGTGGTGCGGGCGCCGACGACCTGGTCGTAGGTCGGGTCGTCGCGCAGGACGCGGACCAGTTCGGGGATGCGCTCGTTCTCATAGGTGAGGTCGGCGTCGGTCCAGGCCACGACGGCGCCGCGGGCCAACTGGGTACCGATCCTCCGAGCCGTGCCGGAGCCGCCATTGCGGCGGAAGGCGAGCACCCGCACCTTGGGGTACCGATGCTGGGCCTTCCGCAGCACCGCCAGGGTGTTGTCGGTGCTGGAGTCGTCGATGCAGAGCAGCTCGTAAATGAACTCACTGGAGTCGAGTGCCGCACTGATCCGCTCGATCTCGGCGAGGACGTGGGCCGCCTCGTTGAAGCACGGCAACACCACGGTCACGTCAGGCTGGGGGCCAGGGCCGTGCGGGCCATCCTCGACCGGGTACGCCTGATGCCCGATTCGCGGTGACCCGGTCTGACTGGCGTGCGGGTCGGATGCCGACCCGCCGGGGGGCGCGGCATCGTGGGCTGTCTCGGTCGGCATCCGGAGCGGCGCGGTCACCTCTGACGCATCTCTGCCGCGCGCGGTGCCGTCCGCGCCCCGCATCGCGCCCGGACCCATCGGCCCAGCCACTCCTCGGGGGGTGCGCGCTGCGGGGTCCAGGTCGCCGCCGGCGAGTTCGCCGGCGCGGACCACGATGCGCTCGGTGGGCGCCACATGCCACGTGGCACGGCCGATGTCGGCCGTGTTCGTGGGAGCGGTGTCGTCGTGCTGACTCATCGGTGCGGAGCCTACCTCCGCCCGGCGGCAGCCCCGGACTCCCGTGCGTGGCCGACTGGCTGCAGCAGGACCCGATCGCGCGTCCGTCTGGGCTATCGCCGTGCGCACGCCAGGACTAGCGTCGCAGTTACCCCCTCACACCCCTCAGGAGGAACAGATGCGCAGACTCGCGCTTGTCGTCGCCGCCGCGTTCACGGCCACCGCCGCGATCCAGCAACCCGCCCACGCCGCGGTCGACGAGGTGAACACCGCCAAGATTCGCACGGCGGTCACCGTCAACGGCATCCTCGCTCACCAGCGTGCGTTTCACCGTATCGCTGATGCCAACGGCGGCACCCGCGCCTCGGGTACACCCGGATACGACGCGTCCGCCGCTTACGTCAGACAGCGCCTCCAACGCGCTGGCTACCGGGTGACCACCCAGGAGTTCACCTTCCCGTTCTTCCGGGAACTGACCCCGTCGGTGGTCGAGCAGACCGCGCCCGACGCCGCCACGTACACCACCGGCGCCTACGAGTACTCCGGCAGCGGTGACGTCACCGGCACGATCGTGCCCACGACCGACATCGTCTCCCCGGCCACCCCGGAGCCGAGTTCGACCTCCGGCTGCGAGGCAGACGACTTCGTCCCCGCCGGTGCCGACCCGCAGATCGCGCTCGTTCAGCGCGGCACGTGCAACTTCGCCGACAAGGCGGCGAACGCCAAGGCCGCCGGCTACGACGCGGTGATCATCTTCAACGAGGGCAACCCCGGCCGTGAAGACCTCTTCGTCGGCACCCTCAGCGCACCGTTCGACCTGCCGGTTGTTGGGCTCACGTCGGCCGACGGGTTCGCGCTTGCGACGGCCGCCCAGGAGGGCGCCGTGACCGGCCGGGTGGCGACCTCCACCGAGACTCGAGACGCGACGACGACGAACGTCATCGCCGACACCCGCACGGGCAACCCGAACAAGACCATCGTCGTCGGGGCCCATCTGGACTCCGTCATCGAGGGCCCCGGCATCAACGACAACGGCAGCGGCTCGGCCACCATCCTCGAAATCGCCGAGGAAATGGCCGCCGTGAAGATCCGGCCCCGCCAGGCAGTGCGATTCGCGTTCTGGGGCGCCGAGGAGAACGGGCTTCTCGGGTCGGAGCATTACGTCTCCCAGTTGGCCGACGACCAACTCGAGATGATCTACGCCAACCTCAACTTCGACATGGTCGGCTCGCCGAACTACGTGCGCTTCGTCTACGACGGGGACGGTTCGGATACCCCAGTCACGGGCCCGCCCGGATCCGGTGAGATCGAGCGCATCTTCACCAGCTACTTCGACAGTCAGAACCTGGCCAGCAGCCCGACCGAGTTCAGTGGACGCTCTGACTACGGCCCGTTCATCGATGCCGGCATCCCGGCCGGTGGGTTGTTCACCGGGGCCGAGGGCATCAAGACCGAGGAGGAAGCATCCATCTATGGCGGCACTGCCGGTGAGGCGTACGACACGTGTTACCACCTGGCATGCGACACCCTCACCAACGTCAGTACCAAGGCCCTCGCCGAGATGGGTGATGCCGCCGCACACGCCACGGCGACTCTCGCCCTGAGCCGGTCTGGTCTCTTCGAGGACAGCAGCCGCCGCGCCGCATCGAAGGCCCGCGACGCGGCATCCGACCTGGCGATGCGGGGCGGCGTCGCCGTGCGCTGACCGGGAACCAGCGCCGGAGGGGGGTGTCGACCAACTCCCCCCTCCGGCTGGCGCTGTTCCGCTGCGAGCACCGAGCGGGAGGGCCACCATCTGTCGCCGGCAACCGATGTGGGAAGGTACGCCACGTGACCGGCCTGTCGACCGACGCCGTCCTGGACCTCCTCACCGAGGTCGCCGCTACGTCCATCACGCCCCGGTTTCGGCGGCTCGCCGACAGTGAGGTCGCCGAGAAGAACCCTGGCGACCTGGTGACCGTGGCGGACCGCGAAGCCGAGCATCTGCTCACCACTCGACTGGTCGCGGCGTACCCCGACGCGGTGGTGCTGGGCGAGGAGGCGTGCTCCGACGACCCCCGCCTCAGGGACCGATACCTGGCGGCCGAGCACGCGTTCACCGTCGACCCGGTGGACGGCACGAAGAACTTCGTCGCCGGCTCGCCCGACCACGCGGTGATGGTGGCCGAGGTGCGCAGCGGCCAGACTGTCCGCGCCTGGGTCCACCAGCCCGAACACGGCGTGTCCTGGGTCGCCGAGCGGGGCGCGGGCACCTGGCGCGACGGAGTGCGGATGACGACGACTCCGGTGGCGTCTGGCGTCGACCCCCGTGGGGTCACCTCGCGGTGGTCGCTGCGCGGCGAATCGTTGGCCGGGATGCCGCCGCTCGGGATGTCGTGGGCGTGCTGCGGTGTCGACTACCCGCGGGTGATCGAGGGCGCCGCCGACTACATCGTCTATTCCCGCTCACACGCATGGGACCACGCCCCCGGAACCTTGCTGATCACCGAGGCCGGTGGCGCTGTGGTGCATCCAGACGGCACGGCGTACGTCGCGCAGTCGACCCGCCCCGGGCTCGTGGTGGCGGTCGACCCGCACACGTGCGCCACCGTGCAGCGCCACGCCACGGTGCTGTTCGAGCGCGGATGAGCGAGCCGCCCGGGTCGGCTCCGTCCGAAGACGGCCGGGTGGCGCGCCATCCGGCCGAGCCGGCGACGTCCGGGCCGCCCGGTGCGGCGCGCTGGTCGGACTACCTGGACTGGGCCCGCGCCGACCTGGCCCGCATCGTGCTCGCGCTCCCCACCGAACGGCAGCGCACCACGCTCGTGCCGAGCGGCTGGACGCCGCTGGAGCTGCTGTCGCACTGCCTGCACATGGAGCGACGCTGGTTCGTCTGGGGCTTCGTCGGCGAGCCGGTCGACGCTCCGTGGGGCGACTGGAACGTGCCGGAGCCGTGGCGGGACGACGACTCCGATGCCGAACGACCGGGCGCCCGCTGGGCCGTACCCGACGACGTCACCGCCGAGCAGTTGGCCGCCCGCCTCACGGAGGCGGGTGCGCGGACCCGGGAGGTGCTGGCCCGTCATCCGCTCGACGAGACCGCCGCAAGCGGTGGGCGGTTCGCGGCGGACCCGCCGACCCTGGAGTGGATCTGCTTCCACGTGCTCACCGAGTACACCCGCCACCTCGGCCATCTCGACGTCGTCGTAGAACTCGGCGACATCCCGCCTGCAGCAGAGCGCACGAACGGCCCAGCGTAGGCCGAGCCACGCCGGGTGGAGAGCCTGCGGCGGATGATGCGTCGCCGCCGGGACGACGCCCCACGAGCCGGCCTGCCGCAGACCGGCCGAACCGCCGGTTCGCCAGTACGCCTGCGCCACCGGCAGGCTCAGGGCGTGGCAAGCCGCTCGGCGGCAATCCAGACCCGTTCGGGCCGTGGGTCAGTACGGGTCGGCGGGCGATCAAGCGCGTGCTCGTCCTCGCGGACCACGACGTTGGCCACCGCCACGGGAGTCGCGCCCAGAAGAGCCAACGACTCTGGGCCGTCCGCCGCGAACAGCACCAGGCGACCCCTCGTCATCCGGGCCGCCAACCGGTCGCGCACCGCCGCGACCGCGACCCCGGCCGCGACGGGATCGCGCTGAACGCCCGACGTCAGCAGGATCACCTCGACCCCGCACATGCCGCGCACCACCTGGGGCCACTCTCGCGCCGACCGCGAGTCCACGGACAGCACCACATCGCCGGGCGCCAGCGCCGAGCAGACTCGACGCACCGCCTCGATCGAGCCCCGTTCGACACCCCCAGATCGGTGCGGCCAGGTGGCGACTACGGCGGGTATCGCGGTCGCGGCGACGAGGAGGGCCGCCACGACCCACCTCTGGCGATGCCATGCCCAGGCCGCGGCCACGACGACGAGCACGACCACGAGCGGCAGCGCCACGAGCAGGCGGCGGTCGGCCCACGGATGGTCGGGGGTGATACCGGGCCGCAGCAGGGTGAGCAGCGTCGACCCGCTCGCCACCAGGAGCGCTGGCACCCACGGCTCGAACTGCCCGGACCCGAGCGATGACGACAACCGCCACACCAGCACTGCCAGCACCACCAGCGCCACGACGAGTGTGATCGGCCCCGCGTACCACGACAGCCAGGTCACCGTGTGCTCGGCGTAGGTGCGCCCACCGTCCACGGCAAGGCCCTGCCGCGCCTGCATCCCCGCCACATAGCGAGCACCAGGGTCGTTCGGGTCCTGCCGCACCACCTGCCACAGCGGCCGGGTCGCGAGGGCAAGCCCGGTGAGCACGACCCCGCCGGCCAGGGCCGCTGGCAGCCGCCGACATAGCGGCTCCGGCATCCGAAAACCCCGACGCCACACCACCAGGAGGCCCAGCGACAGCGCCCCGGCCAGCACGCCGAACGCGACCAGCGGGAGCAGGCTCCCGGCGATGTCGCCGAGGTACCGCGGGGAGAGCCAGAGCGCCATCAGGGCCGCCACGCCCGTCGCCCCGGCGAGCCCGGCTGCCGCTGACCGCACCCACCGCTCGCCCACGATCGCGCCAATCGCGAGCACCGGCACGAGCAGCACCACCTCGCGGAGCGCGTCGACCCGCACCAGGCCGGTGCCACCCACCAGCAGCCCGGCCACCAGCCCGGCTCGTCGCACGGCCGACGCAGTGGCGGATGACGCAGCGGATGCAGCAGCCACTCCCCCGCTCGGACGGCCCACCTGGCCCGTCCCACCCACCGCGCCCACTCGGCCTGGCTCATCCTGCGCGCCCGCTCGATCTCGCTCCCCCAGCCCATCCACTCGCCCGCGCCCGGCCACCACGGTGAGCGCCAGCAGCCCGCCACCGAGGGTGAGCAGCGCGAGCGGCTCGGAGTAGGTCGCCCGGGCGACATGCACCACCGGGAACAGCACACCGGTGAGGCCCACCGCGACAACCCCCCACCAGGCACCGACGACCCGCCCGACGAGCAGGCCGATGCCGAGCAACGCGAGACCGGTGGCGACCGCCGGCAGCACCAGGGCCACCTCGAGCCCCGAGCCACCGAGCCACCAGCCGAAGCCGTAGACCACCGCCGGGCCCACCACGAACTGCGGCTGCACTGCTGGCCGTCCCTGCGATTCCACTTCGTAGAACGCCATGCTGCCCACACCGACCCCCGGCACGTCGAGAGCGCCCGATGCCGCCAGCGCGGGAGACACCGGTAGCACCCGGTCCCCGGTGCGGGCCAGACTGACCGCCGCCTGCAGGTTGCTCGAGGCGTCGCGGTGCACCACCACCTGCTCGGAGCGCGTCGCTCCCGCTCCCACGGCGAACGCGACACACAGCGCGACCAGCACTCCGGCCGCCGCGGGTGACCCGCGGAGCCGGCGTCGGTAACCCGCTGGCCGGCCCGGGTCGGCAGCCGGAGCGGGGTCGGCACCGCGATCAGCCGGCGCGGCCCTGGCGCGGTCGGCGTCATCGGCGCGGTCGGCGTCATCCGCGCGGTCGGCGCCATCCAGGCCGGAGAGCGGCCGAAGCAGCCACCAGGCTGCGGCTGCGACGGTCCCGGCAGTGACCCAGGCACCCTGGGGCGACCACCACCCCAGCCCGCCGAGGACGCCACCGGCCACCGAGACACCGACCACCCAGAGCGCAGCACCGATCACCAGTTTTGTCAGCGCGACCATGGCTCGGGAGCGTAGCCGCGGTGTCGTTGCTACCGTCGGGCACCGTGCAGCGCTCCTCCCAGACTCCCGCCGCCCTCCTCGCGGCGCTCGTGGCGAGCGACCCTGGCCGCCCCCGCATCACCTGCTACGACGACACTGACGGTCCGACCCGCGGTGAACGCGTGGAGTTGTCGGCCCGAGTCCTCGCCAATTGGGTTGCCAAGGCGGGCAACCTCGCCCGCGAGGAGTTCGACGCCGGGCCCGGCACCATCGTGCGCCTCGACCTCCCGCCGCACTGGCGCACGCTGTACTGGGCCCTGGCGGCGTGGTCACTCGGGGCCGTCATCGACATCCCCCGACACCGCTCGGATTCTGTCGCGGGGACCACCGGCAGCGGTGCCACCGGCCCGGATGACACCGGCCCGGATGACACCGCCTCGCTGGCCACCCCCAGCCCCACGACCACCGCGGCGTCCGCCGCCACCGATCCTGCGGGCGTCGTCAGCACCGACGATCCCGGCCCGGATGACGCCGCCTCGCCGGCCGCCGGCAACTCGCCAACGGCCGCCTCGCCGGCCACCGGCAACTCGCCAACGGCCGCCTCGCCGGCCACCGGCAACTCGCCAACGGCCGACCGCCCAGATGTCGTCGTCACCGACGGTCCGTGGAGCGACATCCAGCCACCGGCGCTCGTCGTGGTCACGTTGGCGGCGCTGGCGCGGAGCGCATCGGCTCCGGTGCCGGCCGGTGCCGTCGATGAGGCTCGTGAGATCGCCACGTACGGCGACGTGCTCGACCTCTGGGATACCCCGGCGCCCGGTGACCCGGCCCTGCGGACCGGCGGCACCGTCATCCGCTACAGCGACCTGGTGCTCGCTCCCGACCCGGGCCCCGCCGCACCCCGGGTGCACACCTCGACCCGCGACACCGCGGCGTTCCTGCGCGTGGCCGTCGATACGTGGGCGGCGGGTGGCTCGGTGGTGCTCACCCGCGGCGAACCGCCCGTCGAGCGGCTCGAGTCCCGGCTGCGCGCCGAGGGCGTCACCCCCCAACCCTGACCGCCTCAACTTTCCCGCCCGCGCCCGACACGTTCAGGTTCGCCGGGCTTCGGAAGTGGTGTCCAGATGAAGGTTCCGGGCGCGGGCGGGAAAGTTGAGGCGCGGGTGGGAAAGTTGGGGGCGGACTAGCGGGGCATCTGAGTCTCGACGGCGCGCCAGGTCAGGGTCGCGACCACGCCGGTCTGCGCGATCCTCGCCCGTTGCTGCACCGACCTGACCGCCGCCTCCGTGGCCGGGCCGAATGACCCGTCGGCGGTGATCCGCAACGCCCGCTGCAGCACCTGCACACCGGCACCGCGCGCGCCCCGCTTGAGCACGGTGCCCCAGTGCGGCAGCAGCGGGTGAGCCCGACGCTCCACGGCAGCCCAGGTGCGGCGGTCGACCACCCCGGTACCCGGCAGTTTCGCCGACTGCTGGAACGCCACGAGCGCAGCCTCGGTGCGCGGCCCGAAGCGACCATCGACGGCCAGGCCGCCGAGCCCCTGCTGCAGCGTCCGTACCGCGATCCCGGTGGACCCACGGCGGAGCACGGTCCCAGTGTGCGAGCTGAACGCGGTGCTCCTCGCGGCGGCCGCCGACGGCACCGCCGGCCCAGTCGCGGTACCGCTGCCGACGGGTCGGCTGGTCAGGGCATTCCACACCGCGCGGTCGGTGACGCCGGTGGCCTGGAGCCGCATCGAGGTCTGGTACTCCCGCACGCGCGCTTCGGTGGCCGGGCCGTACGAGCCGTCGGTGGCGAGCTGGCCCAGCGCCTTCTGCAGCGCGGTGACCGCGGGGCCGCGCGCGTGGCGTCGCAACGTCAGGTGGGCGTACCGGGCGAGCGGATGAGCCGGCGCTGCGGCGGCGCCATTCCCGGCCGATGCCGGCAGGGTGGCGGGCACCGACGGCGCCGGCGGCGGCATCCGGCTCATCAGGGCGTACCAGGTGGTCTGGTCGGTCACGCCGGTAGCGGCGAGGCGCTTCGAGCCCTGGTAGACCCGCACCCGCGCTTCGGTGGCCGGGCCGTAGGAACCGTCGACCCGCAGACCGCCCACGGCCTTCTGCAGCACGGCCACCACGTCGCCTCGGGCACCGCGCCGCAGCACCGTTCGGGCGTGCTTCGCCAGCGAGTGCGGGCGGGCTGGCACCGCTGCCAGGGCGACCATTCGGGCCCAGGTCGCGTTGTCGAGTTCAGTGCTGGCTCGCACTCCGTTCGCGCCCTGCCACCGGCCCACCGCGGCGGCGGTGAGCGGGCCGAACCGGCCGTCCGGCGCCGCTCCTACGGCCCGCTGCGCCAGCGTCACCTCGGCCCCGCTCGCACCCTTTCTCAGGTGTGGGTACCCGCTGGAGGTGAGCAGCGGGGCGGATGCCGCCGGGGCGGCGGTGGTCGGGCCGGCGAGCGGGGTGCTCACGGCCTGACCGGTCCACCAGGACGTGCGGGCGTAGGCACCATCCCAGGTGAAGGAGATGTGGATGTGGTCGGTGTGGGGGGACAGACCGGTGTACGGGGACCAGCCTCGCTCCGGCGCGTAGGCGCGCCACTGCTGGCGGTTCCAGATGACGTAGTTGATGCCGAACCGGCGAGCCATCGCGCCGGGCCTCCCCTGCGCGTCTGGAGCCGAGAGCCAGCGGGTGATGGTGTCGGCCACCGCACGCTGGGCCGGGTCGGTGGCGTCGATCATCCAGTCCAGGGCCCGACCTTCGCCGTGCTCGGCAGCGCACCGCCGCAGGATGCCGTACTGGCGGGCGCCGTAGGTGGAGTTGAGCAGCTTCGCGAACGCCACCACCCCGGGCTGTGCCTCGGTGAGGCATTGGGTGCCCTTCTGGTACGGGGGCGCGACGTCGAGTGCACGTGGCAGCGGGTGGGTGGGCCGCGGCACGGGGGCTGACGCCGCGCCGGCCGCCCCACTCACCAGCGGGAAGGCGATGACGGATGCCGACACCGCACCGACGGTGCGCACCGACCGGCCGCGTTCACGGCGGTGGGCCGACGGTGTCCGGGCAGGAGAGGAACGGTGCAGGGTCACGATCAGCTGGCCTCTCGACAGTCTGAGCACCGGGCAGGGACTCGGCGCACTCCCGGAGTCACAGGCGTCACAGGCGTCATTCCAGATCACCGGGCACCACAGTTCTCCCACCATTCACGGAGCGCCAGCACCGAAACCAGCGAATTACAGACATGTACTTCCGGCTCTCGACCGAACAGCCACACTTTCCCGCCCCATGCCGGAACCTGGGTCGAGGCGCCCTGACGTTCTCGGTGCCTCGGCCCAGGTTCCGATGCCACGTGCCGCTACCCACCCCGCGGCAGGCGCTCTAGGGTGCACGTCATGGACAAGGTCGTCTCCACTCCCGCCGAGGCGGTGACCGGCATCGCTGACGGGCACACCCTGGCCGTCGGCGGGTTCGGGCTCTGCGGCATCCCGTCGGTGCTGATCGCCGAGGTTCACCGGTCTGGGGTCCGCGGCCTCGAGGTCGTCTCCAACAACTGCGGCGTCGATGACTGGGGGCTGGGAATTCTACTCAGGGACAGCCGAATTCGCCGGATGGTGTCGAGCTACGTCGGCGAGAACAAGGAGTTCGCCCGCCAGTACCTCGAGGGTGAACTCGAGGTCGAACTGACGCCACAAGGCACCCTCGCCGAGCGGCTCCGGGCCGGGGGCGCCGGCATCCCCGCGTTTTTCACCCCGACCGGAGTGGGCTCGCAGGTCGCCGACGGTGGACTCCCGTGGAAGTACGCGGATGACGGGTCCGTCGCCATCGCGTCCCCCGCCAAGGAGGTACGGGTGTTCGCCGGGCCCGACGGCACCGAGCGTGAACACCTCCTGGAGTCGGCGATCACCGCCGACTACGGGCTGGTGCGGGCGTGGAAGGGCGACCGCCACGGCAACCTGATGTTTCGGCGCTCGTCACGCAACTTCAACCCGCTGTGCGCCATGTCCGGCCGGGTCACGGTGGCCGAGGTCGAGGAGCTCGTCGAGCCCGGCGAACTCGACCCCGACGCCGTGCACCTCCCCGGCATCTACGTCCAGCGGGTGCTGCCACTCACGCCCGACCAGGCCGCCGACAAGCGCATCGAACACCGCACGGTGACCGCCTCCCCCACCGCCCCGAAGGAGGCCTGAGCATGCCACTGACCCGGGAGCAGATGGCGGCCCGCGCGGCGGCGGAGCTCGAGGATGGCGCCTACGTCAACCTCGGTATCGGCCTGCCGACGCTCGTGCCCACCTATGTGGCCGACGACGTCGAGATCGTGCTGCAGTCCGAGAACGGCATCCTCGGCGTCGGCGTCTATCCCACCGAGGATGCCGTCGACCCTGACCTCATCAACGCCGGCAAGGAGACGGTCACGGTGCGCCCCGGCGCCTCGTACTTCGACTCGGCCACGTCGTTCGGGATGATCCGCGGCGGCAAGGTCGACGCCGCCATCCTCGGGGCGATGCAGGTGTCGGCCGCCGGCGACATCGCCAACTGGATGATCCCCGGGAAGATGGTCAAAGGCATGGGCGGCGCCATGGACCTCGTGCACGGCGCGAAGCGGGTTCTGGTGCTCATGGAGCATGTCGCCAAGGACGGCTCGCCCAAAATCGTGCCCGAGTGCACGCTGCCGCTCACCGGTCGGGCCGTGGTGCAGCGCATCATCACCGACCTTGCGGTCATCGACGTCACCGCCAGCGGGCTGGTGCTCCGTGAACTCGCGCCGGACGTCACCGAGGCGCAGGTGCGCGAGGCTACCGCGGCGCCGCTCACCGTCGACCTCGCCGGATGACGCCGGCACCGGCATCCTGGGAGGCAGCGGTGTCCGGGGCCCAGCGGTGTCAGGGGCCCAGCGGTGTCCGGGGCCCAGCGGTGTCAGGGGCCCACCAAAATCCCAGGAGCCTCCGGTGCCACGGGCGGCTCCGCGCAGGTACCAGGCGGTCGGTCGAGCGAACGCACCTCGGCATCGACGTTGCGGAACCGCAGGGTGGTGAACCGATCCAACTCCGATGGGGTGGAGAGCATTCGGTCCACGTGCACCCACCGCACCCCGAGGCACCATAGCCGCCGGGCCGCCTCGCCGGTTGGTGCGAAATAGAAGCCGTCATTGAGCGCCAGCCGCGCCGGGTCCCAGTAGCGGGGGAATGCAGCCGACTGCGCACCCGGATTGAGCTTCAACGCGGTAGCGGTATACGCCCACGACTCGACGAACGCCTGCCGCTCCGAGAACGCCGACACGAACCACCGTCGGGTGTCGCACAGGCGGTCGCCCGGCCGGGGTACCGGGCGCCTCGCGGTCGAGCAGTGCCGATTGACCATGACGACCGTGTCGGGGTCGCTGTTCGACCGTAGCCAGCGCGCGGCGTCGACCATCTCCTGGCTGAACGAATGCGGGTACCGCAGGGCAGCGCCCCGCACCGGGCCGTCCTCCCGGAGAATTGGCTGCACCGGGACGTCGGCCACCGCGGCCGGGTAGGCGCGCAGCGGTTCGACCGCGCTGCCCACCGCGCCAACCAGACCGAGCACGGCCACCGCGGTGGCGAGCGCCGTCATCCGCCGCCCGGAACCAGCCCACGCCACCAGCACGAGAACGGCCACCAGCCCGGCCCCGACCACGACCACCCCGGAATAGGCCAGGACCATCGCATCGTCGACGATGTCGGCGCCGCCCCAGTCGCGCCAGCCCGGGACGCCGGTCACGGCCAGCACCGCAGCCGCCGCCGGAACCGCGACGATCAGCGGGCGGGCCCACCCGGACGGGAGTAACCCGACGAGCCGCACCAGGCCGCCCGCGCTGCCCACCGCCGTCACGGGAAGGCTGGACAGCAGGAAGTACACCTGGCTGGTGCCCGGGTGCGCCAGCACGACCAGCGCCACCGCACTCATCACGGCCGCACCGAGACCAACCCACAACGCCGGTTCCCGCCGAGAGTCGACATCGACGGCCAGCACGGCCAGGCCACCTGCCAGCGCCAGGGTGCCAACCACCGCTGCCACTGCCGCGAGGACGAGCACCTCGACCGGTGCCTCCACGGCTGGGTCCGGGGCGAGCTGCCGCCCGAGGCTGGTCTGCTGGATGGCGCCGGCGACGTCGAGCCGGAGGCCACCGGACCCGCCGCGGAACACCACCACGACCGCCGCCGCCAGGGCCGCAGTGAGCGCACCCAGGTCAGCCCAGACCCGCCAGCGTGACGGTGTGCGCCAGACCAGGCCGGCTGCGGCCGCGGCCGCGACACCGGCGAGCAACGGCGGCATCGTCGAGCCCTTGGTGCCAGACGCGACGAACACGAACAGCACTGCCAGCAGCAGCGCGCCCGCACCGGCCTGCCGACGCCACCGCACGACAAGCACGCATAGCACCGCCATGGTGAGCACCACCCCCGGCGCCAGAGTCGGGCTGGCCGGGATCACCGGCCGGAGCAGCCAGGCGCCGTGGAACACACTTGCCTGCGCGGAGACGAAGGCCAGTACCAGCGCCACCGCCGCCGGCGCCCACCGCCCCGACAGCCGGCGGGCGCCACCGATGACGGCCAGCGCAACCAGCGCCGGAAACACCGCCGGTTGGAGCCGCATCAGGACCACGGCCGGGTCCAGGCCACCGACGGCCGACACCCACGCCATCCAGCCATGGGTGAACCAGTGGTAGTCGAGCGGCTCGCCGAGCAGCGCGGGCATCGAGTCCGGCGGTCGGTGCACGAGATGGGTGACGATCGAGAGGTGGAAGTGGGTATCGACGTACGGCACGGACCGGCGGTCGCCGGGCGCGAACTCCTCAGTGCTGAACCACGACTGGAGGTCGTACGCCGCGAGCACCGCGGCTGCTGACCCGGTGAGGTGGACCCACCACGGCGCGGCCCGGCATCGGCTCACCCACACCCGCTGCCGGCGCGAGGGCACGAGCAGCACCGCGAGGGGAGCGAACGGCACCGCGACCGCCAGGACCGCCACCTCGGCTCCCACGGCAGCGACCTGACCGGCCAGACCCAGCACGAGCCCGACCGCAGCACCGATGGCGATGTCCTCGGCCCAGCTGCCGTCGTCAGCAGGCCGAACCGCCCGCCAGAGCACAACGCCCGGTGCGATCCCGAGCACCAGCACGACCACGAGGAAGGTAGTGATGGTCTCGGGACAGACGTCCCGTGCTGCCCACCACAGCGGCACACCGAGTGCCGCTGCCCACAGGACGAGAGCCAGCAGACCCCGCGACAGCCGTCGTGCCACGCCGCCCGGCGCTCCTCTCCTGGTGCGGTCGCCCGGGCCCCGCTCGGACGATGGACGCTCAGGCTAATCCGTCGCCCAGCCGGCCACGACCCCACCTCGGCCGTTGGCGGTCGGCAGAGCCGTCGGTGCCGGGGTTCCTGAGAGTCCGGCCAACCGACTGGCGTCCCGGTCGTCGGTGTCGCAGAATCTGCGTGGCCGCACTCGGCCCGGGGACAGCAGGGGCCCCGCACCGTGATCGTCACGACGGAGCCCCTATCCATGGCCCAGCCTTTGCTCGTCATCCGCGTCACTGTGGCAACCCTGGTCGCCGCGTCTGCGCTGACCGCCTGGCCGGTCGTCGACAGTGCGCCCGCAGCGACCCCGAGGCCGATCTCACCGTCGGTCGAACGGGCTTCGATCGCTGACCAGCGCGCCGAGGCGTGGTCTGGTGGTGACCCGCTACACGACGACCGCCCGAACCCGACCAGGAAAGCCGGCCCCCAGGCCGCCGACCAGCGCGGCGACAGCACCGGTGGCCGGGACGCTGGCAGTGGCGGTGCCCGCGCGGATGACGACACCCGCACTACGAGCGAGCAACTCGTCACCGTGGGCGGCAGCGCCTCGCTCGTCGGCGTCACCTGGAGCGCCGCGACCGCGCCACCGGCGGGCACCCCCCTCGCCATCCGCGGTCACGGGGCGAACGGCTGGACCACCTGGGTGCAGACCTCAGTCAGTGCCGAGACCGACCCGGCAGCCGCCCGGGCCGGGCGCACCCCACGGGCGGGTACCGAACCGGTCTGGCTCGGGGCGGTCAACCGGATGCAGGTGCGCTACCTCGCTGCGGATGCCGGCGCCGTGCGCGGCGGGCGGCTCGAGCTGGTCGAGCCGGGGCGCAGCCGCGCCGACGCGCCACCATCGCGCCCGGCCGCCGCAGCCAACGCGGCCGCCGCGGAACCGGAAATCGTCAGCCGCGCCGACTGGGGTGCCGATGAGTCGCTGCGGAACTGCGACGTCGAGTACGCACCCACCGCCCGCGCGATGGCCCTGCACCACACTGCCGGGTCGAACAGCTACAGCGCCAGCGAGTCAGCGGCGATCGTTCGGGGCGTGTACGCCTACCACACCAACGGGCAGGACTGGTGCGACGTCGGGTACAACGCACTCGTGGACCGGTACGGCCGCATCTTCGAGGGCCGGGCCGGTGGGCTCGACCGGCCGGTGATCGGGTCCCACGCCGGCGGGTTCAACACCGGCACCTTCGGTGTGTCGATCATGGGCACGCACGAGACCGTGCCGGCGACCCCCGCAGCCCTGGCCGCGGTGCAGCGGATCATGGCCTGGCGGAGCAGCATGTTCTACACCCCCGCCGACGGATCGGTCACACTGACCAGCCGCGGGTCGAGCCGCCATCCCGAGGGCGCTGCGGTCACCCTGCCAGTGCTGTTCGGGCACCGCGACGTGAGCCTGACCGCCTGCCCGGGCGGGTGGCTGTCCTCGCGGCTCCCCTCCATCCGCACCGAGACGGCCGCGCTGGCGTCCTACCGGGCGAGCCCGGTGTACCGGCGGTGGGCCGGCCTGGGCGGTGCGTCATCCTTCCTCGGCTCGCCACGCCAGGGCGAGAAACCCACGCCGTTCGGGGTACGCACCATCTTCCAGGAGGGCCGCGCGCTGTGGTCGACCTCGACGTCGGTGTGGTACCTCGGGCCGGGGATCAACCTGTACTACGAGGCGAACGACGGCGCCCGCGCATGGGGCGCCCTCGCGAGCAGCGAACGACAGGTCACTGGCGGCTTCCGGGCCGACCTCGCCTCGGGCCGGGCGCTGCTGTGGTCCAGCCGCGGCGGGGTCAGCACCAACGGTGCGATCCGAGCGCTGTGGGACGCCACGGGTGCTGGCTCCGGCCCGCTTGGCTGGCCCACCGGTGAGATCTGGCAGCCCACCGAGGCTGGCTGGGTGCAGGGATACTCCGGAGCGGTGGCCTACTACTCGCCGGAGCACGGTGCGTACCGCACGAGCGGCCCGGTAGCCACGAAGCACTGGCAGCTCGGCGGCCCGGACGGCCGGTGGGGCTACCCGGTCGGAGCCGCCGAGCGAACCGCGGGCGGCCTCACCCAACCGTTCGACGGCGGCGGCATCCATCTCCGCGACGGCGCGGCCACGGCCATCGGCACGAGCGGCCCGATCCACCTGGCATACGCCGCGCAGGGCGGGCCGGCATCCGACCTGGGCTACCCGACAACTGAGGCCACGGCGGATGACGCCGACACCCTGCAGACCTTCCAGGGCGGCCGGATCCACTGGGACCGCGCCACCGGTGAGGTCGACATTCGGGCCTGGTGACCACGAATCCCACGACGCCTCCGACTGACAGGCGCTGAGATCCGTGCTCCCGGCGGGGCACAGCGAGAGCTCACCGATGACACGCGGCTCCTGGTATGAGGTGGGCAGCGCATTCGCCGGCGCGCGACTCGCGCGGTGTCCGTCGGCACCCGGCGGCCAGCAACTGCGGCGCGACGCCCAAGCGCGAGTCGACCGACCGGGTTCGCTGGGAATGCGGTGCCTCGGCACAGTCGGTCGCGGCGGCGAGGAGGGTGAACGGCTGTCGGCTGTCGGCTGTCGGCTGTCGGCTGTCGGCTGTCGGCTGTCGCGGGCACGATGCTGTAGTCCGACGGCGATGCTGCACATCCATGGCGTCCGAGCAGCCTGGTGACGGTGGTGCGGAGGGTCGTGATGAGGTTGGGGTGTCGGTAGTTGGTGGGGCCGGGAATCGATGGGTCGTGGTGGCGATCGTCGTCGAGTGTCTGGTGGGTGCGGTTACTAGGGATGGTCATTGTCGTGACGACGGTGGTGTCGTCCTGGGCCGGTCCGGAGGTGGGGGTGGCCGGGGGTTGTGGTGACCGGGCCCGCTCGCG
>JBOFLG010000062.1:0-1895 GCA_051657745.1 Dermatophilaceae bacterium
TCGATCACGCGCTCGCCGAGGGGATCAGACTCCCGGAGCGACTTCTCAGCGGACGCGACGGCCGCCGGGCGCGCGGCATCCAGCTCGCCCTCGAGGGCGATCTGTACGAACGGATCGCCGAGGAACTCGACGTCCACGTAACGTCTGTCCGCAACTGGCTCCGCGACTACGCCCACGACAACGACACCACGCTCCCCGAACACCTCGCCCTGGCCCGGCCCCGAGGTCGCCCGTCCTCCGGCGACGGATCGAGCCCCCGGACGACCCGCGAACAGGCGCTGCGGAGGAGCCCGCGGCTCCTAGGACGTGCCAAGGAGTTGCACGAGGCGGGAATCGCACCCCAGGACATCGCGGATCAGCTCGGCCTGCCGGCCGACATGGTCGCGCCATGGCTCGAGGAGTTCCGCACCCCGCTCTCGTCCGACACCCGTGATCTGCGCCGGCGGAGCCACGAACTGGCTGCCGATCGCTGGACTCCCGGCGAGATCGCCCTGCTCGTCGGCCAGCCCGTCGGCACGGTCGTCTCGTGGCTTCAGCAACCTCGTCACCTGACCCCCAGCTACCCCAAGGCCAACAAACCCGCCGAGGTGGTGCGGCGGGCCATCGACCGGGTCATGGCCGGAGAGTCCCGCGCATCGGCGTACGAAGAGGCGGGGGTCAGCGACAACACGCTCGACACCTGGCTGCAATGGTTCGGCGACACCAACGGCATCAGGATCCCCGGCAACCACCTGCCCGAGACCATGCGGGCCCGCGCCGCCGAGCTGGCGGGAAGCGGGCTGGGCACCTCACGCGCGGTGTGGGACGCACTGCGCCGGGAATACCCGCAGCATCCGGTCTCGCTCTCCCGCTTGCGGCAGTGGCTACGCGACGACGCCCCCGGCTCGCTGCCGAGCCGGCAAACTACCCATCGCGTGGCGGACCGTCACGAGGTGATCCGCGCGGTCTTCGAGGAGCGACTTGGCTACCGCGAGACGCGGGATCGCACCGGCGTGCCACGCACCACCGTGGTCCGCTGGGTAAAGGAGCACGCCCGCGAGCTGGGAATCGACCTCCCCGACCATCTGCTCAGACGACCTCGTGCGAACACCGACGGCGCTTCCTCGTCGGGCACTACGTCCAGCCCACACGCGCCCGCCGACGGCTACTTCGGAATGCCGGACCACGGAGAAGGCTCGCCCGAGGACTCCACCGATTCGAGCTCCGTGACATCCACGAGCAACCTGGATCCCGACGATCCGGGGACCAACTGGACGATCCGCACCGCCGACCTGGACCCGATCACGTTGTTCGACCAGTGGTCGGTCATCGACCTGACCGATCCCGACCTGTCGCTGTCGACCCGCCTGTCGACACTGGTCGGCCTCGCGGTCCGCGCCCACGGAGAGCAGGCGATGGCCTCCGGGCACGACCCGGAGTGCAACCTCTACCTCTACAACGCGGCCCGATGGCTCGCCGGCCCCGACGGCGTCATCGACCCGCGTAGCGCGGCTGCTGCCGGCGCGGGCCGCGGGCTGTCGGCGATGGTCTATCTCGGCGACCTGGAACTCACCTTCGAGATCGACGGGGAACCCGAGAGCACCTTCACTCGGACGGTGCGCGAGACGCAGGACTTCGGCGAACTCCTCCTTCTTGGCGACCCCGGCAGGTCGATGGACGGCGATGGCGAGGCGATCGCCTATCAGGGTGGCCGGGGCTGGCAGGACGAGTTGCATCCGGTCGAGCTTCTCCCCGAGGGCGTCACCGCGGAACAAGTACGCCTGGTGCGTGTCGGCTTCGGCTCCTACCCCCCGTCCTGGACGCTGACCGAGGTGCCCGGGGCGGTAGCGATCGAGTTCTTCGAAGACGACATCGAGCCGCTGACCCAAGTGCCCCAACTCGGCGGTAGCGGTGCC
>JBOFLG010000063.1:0-4585 GCA_051657745.1 Dermatophilaceae bacterium
CCCTGACCGACATGATGCGCGGCGTCGGCCTGGGCATCGACGAACTCCAGCAGGCGACCCCGATCATCAGCGGCTTCCTGCTCGGCTACATCGCGGTGCTGCCGCTGGTCGGGCGCCTCGCCGACCTCGTCGACCGCCAGCGGGTCCTGCTCGGCTGCCTCGCGGTGTTCGTCGTCGGCTCGGTCGGCACCGCACTCGCGGTCGAACTGCCAGTGCTGGTGGCCGGCCGGGTCGTCCAGGGCATCGGCGGTGGCGGCCTGGTGCCGGCCACGCTCGCGATCGTCGCCGACCTCTGGCCGGTGGGCCGTCGCGGGCTGCCGCTCGGGGTGGTCGGTGCCGTGCAGGAGGTCGGTTCGGTGCTTGGTCCGGTGCTCGGTGCGCTCGTGCTCGCGGTCGCTGACTGGCGAATGATCTTTTGGCTCAACGCGATTGCCGGAATAGTGCTCGCTGGCCTGGTCGCGCTCACCGGTGGTAGCCGCGGATCCCACGCATCGCGCGGGTGGGCGACGCCGTACCTGTTTCCGGCCGGTGCGTCACGCCGTGCGCTCACGGCTCGCCTGCGCTCGACCGCCTCGATCGCCGTCGGTCTCGCCATCGCGGGCCTTGCCGTGGGGGTGCTGGCGCTGGCTGCACCCGAGGCGCTGGTCACCAGCGTCACCCTGGGGCTGCCGTTCGTGCCGTTCGGGGATGCGACCTCGCGGCTGGCGACCCCGCTCGGCGTCCTGTCCCTGGTGCTGCTGTGTGGCGCGCTCGCCACCTCGGCGCGCCGGTGGCGAGGCCCGCTGTCGCAGGCCGACCTCCCCGGTGCCGTGCTGCTCGGTGGTGCCCTCGGGTGCGTGGTGCTGACCTTCGCTGCCGCCGAGCCCGAACGCGAGGTGGTCGGGCCGGTGGGGTACGCGCTGCTGCCAGTGGCGGCGCTGCTGATGGCGGCCTCCCTGGTGCGGCATCGCCGGGCCAGGGCGCCGCTGATCCCGCGAGGGCTGGTGCGTGGCCGGCTGGTGCGGGCCCTCGCGGTGTCGGCGCTGGTCGGGGTCGCCATCGTTGCGGTGGTCGTCAACGTGCCGTTGCTTGCCCGCCTCGTGCTCACCACCGACCAGACCGCGGCGGCGCTGGTGCTGGTGCGGTTCCTCCTGGCAGTGCCGGTCGGCGCGCTGGTCGGGGGCTGGGCGGTGCGCCGGTTCGGCGACGCTGTGGTGGCGTCATCCGGGCTGGCGCTCACCGCCGGCGGGCTGGTGGCGATGTCGACCTGGGGGAGTGGGTCGCTCGAGCAGGTCTCTGCCACTGGGGTGCTCGCGGTGACTGGCCTTGGCATCGGGATGGCGCTCGCCCCGGTGAACGACGCGGCGCTCGCCGAAGCGGCCGCGGACACCCACGGCACGGCATCCGCGCTGGTCGTGGTGGCCCGGATGGTGGGGATGGTGGTCGGCATCGCGGTGCTGACCGCGGTCGGCCTGAACCAGTACTACGACGCGGTGGCCGCGCTGCCCGACCCCACCGACTCCCGGGCCCTGCGCGACGCGGCCGTGCTGCAGGTGTCGACGGCGTTCCGCGGCGCGGCGCTCGCGGCGGTGCTCGGCGCGCTCCTCGCCCTCACCCTCGGCGGCCTCGGCCGGGTCAAGGATGCCGTGTCTGACCCGGTGGTGCGCCGCGGCGCCTGACGCTCACCCGCGCCGGATGCCGGGACTCTCGCCAGTGCCATCGACCCCGACCGGGACCGCGAGCGGCCGTACCCCGACCAGGCGCTTGCGGTAGCGCACTCGCCCGGCGAACCTCTCAAGCGACTGCCAGAGCGCGGCGTGCGCGGACCACGGCAACGGCTCTGCACCGTCGCGCCAGGAACCGCCGAACGAGATCCACGCCGGGACCCAGTCGGCGGCGTCATCCCAGGCGCCGCGACGCGCGGTGAGGACCCGCCGCCGGTACTGCACCGCTTGCCGGCGCCCGTCGGCGCAGATCGGAGCGGTCGCCATCGGCCATACCCGCAGGTCGAGCGGCATCAGGGCAACCTCGAGTTCGGCGAGGGCGGCTGGGTCGACCAGCACCGTCGCGACGTTCTCGTGGGCCGGGCGGCTCATGGCGGCACGGTAGCCCGCGGGGCCGACGCCCGCCATCCCTCCACTGGTCTCAGCTTTCCCGCCCGAACCCGGAACCTTCAGCCTCGCCGGGGAACGGTTGCCAGGCGCTGCTGCAGGTTCCCGCGCGCAGTCGGCACTCGCGTCACAGCGCGGCGGCCGCGGTCAGGCGTCGAGTTCGACCACCACCGGGGCGTGGTCGCTGGCCCCGCTGCCCTTGCGCTCCTCGCGGTCGATGGCCGCGCCCCGCACCCTCGCCGCACACGGCGGCGAGCCGAGCACGAAGTCGATGCGCATGCCGCGCCGCTTGGGAAAGGCAAGGCGTTGGTAGTCCCAGTAGGTGTAGGTGTCCGGGCCGGGCGCGTGCGGGCGCACCACGTCAACGAACCCGGCGTCAAGAAAGGCGTTGAACGCGGCCCGCTCCGGAGCGGAGACGTGGCTCTTGTCGAGGTAGTACTCCATCGACCACACGTCGTCGTCCTGGGGAGCGATGTTCCAGTCGCCGCACAGCGCGAGCGGAGTCCCGGTGGCCGCCCATGCCACCGCCTGCTCCTTCAGCCGCGCCAGCCAGTCGAGCTTGTACGCCATATGCGGGTCATCGAGGGCCCGACCGTTCGGTACGTACACCGACCACACCCGGATGCCGCCGCAGGTCGCTCCGATTGCCCGCGCCTCGCCGACCGGCGGGTCGCCCCATCCGGGGTCGCCCGCGAAGCCGGGCGTCACGTCATCCAGCCCGACCCGGGAGAGCACCGCGACGCCGTTCCACTGGTTGAGTCCGTGGTGCGCCACCTGGTAGCCGAGTGCACGGAGCCGCTCATACGGGAACTGCTCGTCGCGGGCTTTGGTCTCCTGCATGGCGAGCACGTCGATGTCGCTGCGCCGTAGCCACGCCTCGACGCGGTCGATGCGGGAGCGGATGGAGTTGACGTTCCAGGTGGCCAGACGCACCTGAACAACCCTAGCCATCGCGTCCGCGGGCAGAACTGCGGGCCAGCAGCCACGGCGACCCGCGGGAGTCGGTGCCGGTCTGCCCGGTCCGGTCTGCCCGGTCCGGTCTGCCCGGTCGGTGCCCGACCCCTCGTGACGTCGTCTCGGCCCCTGGGTCTGCCCTGTCGCCGGTCGGCGTCGTCCTCGGATGCCGGTCAGTCGATTCCGAAGATCGAGTGGGTGTCGTAGAAGTGCAGGACGTACCGGCAACGGCGGCAGACGAGCAGCGTCATCCGGTGTGAGGTAAACCCCCACCGGGAGTCCTGCCGAGACTCTTCGCGCTGGAAGTCGGTGCCGGCACATAGTGGGCAGGCGAGGACGGGGGCTGCTGGCTGGGTCATGTCTGCATCCTCGGTCAGATGGGTATCGGACTCTGTGCATGATGCTCGGGTTCCGTCGCCTCGGCGGCCCCGCACTACGGTGGACGAGTGACTGACATCGCCGCTGACCGTGCCCGCCTGCTTGAGGTTGTCAGGGACAGGGCGGTCGTGCATGGCCGGGTCGCCCTGTCATCCGGTCGCGAGGCTGACTACTACGTCGACCTGCGCCGGGTCACCCTGGACGGCGAGGCGAGCCCACTGATCGGGCGAGTCATGCTCGACCTGACCGCGGATCTGGGCTTCGACGCCGTCGGCGGACTCACCCTCGGCGCCGACCCGGTCGCCACCGCGATGCTGCACGCGGCCGCCGCGGCCGGTCGGCGGCTCGATGCGTTCGTGGTGCGGAAAGAGGGCAAGGCGCACGGCCTGCAACAACGCATCGAGGGCCCCTCAGTGGCGGGTCGGCGGGTGCTGGTGGTCGAGGACACGTCGACCACCGGTTCGTCACCGCTCGCGGCGGCGCGCGCAGTTCAGGAGGCCGGTGCCACGGTGGTGGCCGTCGCGACGATCGCCGACCGGGCCACCGGCGCTGCCGAGAAGATCGCCGCCGCCGGCCTGCCGTACCGGCACGTCTTCGGGCTCGCCGACCTCGGGCTGGCCTGACCTGACCCACCGCGGATGCCGCCCGCCGGCCCTAGGATCGGCGCAGTCGACCCCTGGAGTTGCCACCATGACCCTCACCATTGTTCTCGTCGTCCTCCTGGTCGTCGTGCTGGCCGTTCTCGGCTGGGCCGTCGGCGGCTACAACGGGCTGGTCAGGCTGCGCAACCTCGTCCAGGAGGCGTGGCGCCAGATCGACGTCGAGCTGACTCGGCGGCACGACCTCATCGCCAACCTGGTCGAGACCGTCAAGGGGTATGCGGCGCACGAGCAGGGCACCCTCGAGGATGTCGTGCGGGCGCGCTCCGGGGCGATCGCGCCCGGCCAGTCGCCGAGCCAGCAGGCCGGGAGCGAGAACGTCCTGAGCCAGGCCGTCGGTCGTCTGTTCGCGCTCTCCGAGGCGTACCCCGACCTCAAGGCGAACCAGAACTTCCTCGAGCTCCAGGAGGAGTTGACCTCCACCGAGGACCGCATCGCCTCGGCCCGGCGCTACTACAACGCCACGGTGCGTGACCTCAACACCAAGGTCGAGACCGTGCCGTC
>JBOFLG010000064.1:0-1579 GCA_051657745.1 Dermatophilaceae bacterium
GCGACGAGCGCACCGACGTCGGTGTCGCCCGGGTGCACGCGCAGGTGATGCCGGAGGAGCTCTACGCGCGGTGCGGGGTGCAATTCCAGCCGTTCAACACGCTGTACCAACTGGCGTCCGAGCCGGCGGAATCGCTGAGCACCGCCTCCGCGATGCTGTTGCTGCCGGACCTGCTTGTGTACTGGCTGACCGGCCGTCGGCAGGCGGAGGTCACCAACGCGTCCACCACCGGCCTGCTCCGGCGCGATCACCAGTGGGATCTCGACCTGGCCGAATCGCTGGGCCTGCCGCGCCGGCTGTTCCCGGAGCTGGTCGCTCCGGGTACGCCGGTCGGCCCGGTGCTGCCCGGCGTCGCGGACGAGATCGGCCTGAGCCTGGGCACCCAGGTGATCGCGGTCGCCTCGCACGACACCGCGTCGGCGGTCGCCGCGGTGCCGGCGGCGGGGGAGGGATTCGCCTACGTGTCCTCGGGCACCTGGTCGCTGATCGGGCTGGAGCAGGGCAGCGACGGCGCGCCCGGTGGCATCCGGACCCGCGAGAGCAGGCGGGCCAACTTCACCAACGAGGTGGGCGTCGACGGCACGGTGCGCTTCCTCAAGAACGTCACCGGCATGTGGTTGATCAGCGAGTCGTTGCGGATGTGGCAGTTGTCCGGCGAGCGGGTCGAGCTGGCCGCGGTGGTCCTCGCGGCCGGGCGCCTGCCGGTCGGGGGGCCGGTCATCGACCCGAACGACGAGGCGTTCACTCCTCCGGGCGATATGCCGGCCCGGATCGCGGCCGCCTGCCGCGAGCGCGGGCTGCCCGAGCCGGTGACCCCGCCGGAGGTGGTCCGCTGCATCCTGGACAGCCTCGCCGCCAGCTACGGCGACGCGATCGATACCGCCGGCCGACTCAGCGGTCAGCCGATCGATACCGTGCACGTGGTCGGCGGCGGCGCGCGCAACGCCGTACTCAACCAGCTCACCGCCCGCGCCTGCGGGCTGCCGGTGCTGGCCGGTCCGGTCGAGGCCACCGCGCTGGGCAACGCGCTGGTGCAGGCGCGCGCCCTCGGCGCGCTGGGCCCGGGCCTCGCCGACCTGAGGTCGTTGGTGGCGCGGACTCAGGAGATCACCCGGTACGACCCCGGCGACTAGAACCGGAGTTGGCCGGTGGTCTTGACGTGCCTGGTGCGTCACAGCCACCGGAGTCGCCGAGGTGTGCGAGCGGCTGAGGCTTCGGCCGAGGATCACGCTCTCGACGCATCGCGGACTCGATGACCGGGGTTCCCGGCCGCGGCGATGTGGCCTGGCTGCCGATGGATTCCGCCGAAGGCCGTGAGCAGCGGGGGCATCGCCCGCACGGGCTTCGACGTCGAGCCAGCGGTGCGGGTGATCACGATTCTGATCGGAGGGTGAACGGCACTGCCGGATGGCTACTTATCGCTGCGGCGGGGGAGACTCGCCGAACATCTCGGCGGTCAGCGCCGCCGGTGCGTACTGCTCGAAGAGTTCGCGCATCATGGTCGACGACTGCATGCGGCCGTCGTTGATGGCTGCCATCACGATGTCGCCGAGGCCCTCGACACCGTAGCGCTGCACGA
>JBOFLG010000065.1:0-4298 GCA_051657745.1 Dermatophilaceae bacterium
GGAACATTGACGTCACCGCGGTGTGTCCCGCGTTCTTCCGCACCAACCTGCACGAGTCGTTCGCCGGCAAGGACGCCGCAATGCAGGAGGCTGGCGTGCGCCTGATCACCGAGGCAGGGGTGAGCGCCGACGACATGGCGCGCGTGGTGCTGCGCGGCATCGACCGGCGGCGGAAGGTCGTGCTCACCGACCGGCTGGGGCGGCAGGCCTACTACGCCAAGCGGTTTGCCCGGCCGCTGTATGAGCGGATGATGATCGCTCAGGCGCGCCGCCTCGCCCGCAGGGCAGGCGTCGACGTCGGCGAGTTGTTGCCGTGAGCGCATCCCAGCCGGGCGCAGCGCGCGGTCACAGCGGCAGCACGTGGTCGGTGTGATGGACCTCGCCCACCGGCCTCAATCGACCAATAGGTCACGTCTCGACATCACGAATCGACCTATTGGACGATTTGGACGATTGAGGAACGCCACACCACCAGGACGGTATCGATGCCCACCACCCTGATCACCGGCGCCAGTTCCGGGCTCGGCGCCGAGATGGCCCGCCAGCTCGCCGCCCGAGGCTGGGACCTCGCCCTCTGCGCCCGCCGCACCGAACGCCTCGAGGAACTACGCCGCGACATCGGCGTGGCTCATCCTGGCCGGCGGGTCGAGGTGCGGGCGCTCGACGTGACCGACGACGACGCGGTCTTCGAGGTGTTCCGCGCGTTCCGTGACGCCTTCGGCGCCCTGGACCGGGTGGTGGTCAACGCCGGTCTCGGCAAGGGTGCCGCGCTCGGCACCGGCCGCTACGACGCCAACCGGCAGACCGCGATGACCAATTTCGTTGCCGCACTAGCCCAGACCGAGGCGGCGATGGAGATCTTCCGCGCCCAGCGTCGAGGCCACCTGGTGATGGTCTCGTCAGTGTCGGCGATGCGCGGGATGCGGTCAACCATCACCACCTACGCCGCCACCAAGGCCGGTGTCGCGGCGCTCGCCGAGGGCCTGCGCCACGAGATGCTCGGAGAGCCCGGCCTCGACATCCGGGTCTCGACGATCTTCCCGGGCTACATCCGCTCCGAGATGAACGACCGGGTGACGCACACGCCGTTCATCGTCGACACCGAGACCGGTGTGCGCGCGATGGTCGAGGCGATCGAGAAGGAGCGGGCCACCGCGCTCGTCCCGGCCTGGCCGTGGCTGCCGGTCGGGAAGGCGCTCCGCCACTTGCCGCTGCGGATCGTGCGGAAGTTCCTCTGACCGTGGCGCGGGTCGTGGTCGCGGCGCGGTTGCCGGGCACGGGTCCGGAGCGGACTGCCGCCGCCCACGAGCTGACCGACCGCGACGTGTCCGGTGGGATGCCGCGGGAGCGCTGGGCATGCGGGTGCTGCTGAGGGGCGCTCGGACCCATCAGGCGCTCGGATGACGCAGCGGCCGGGTGGGCCGCTGCGTCAGAGGGTGACCAGGTGCCGTGCGCGCGCCGCGCGGACCGCACGCAGCGGGACCGAGCGGTCAAACGTCACCAGGTGGCCGCCGTGTTCGACGGCCAGGGCGAGCAGGTAGGCGTCGGTCACCTGTTTCGGCCCGTGGATCTTGGTGTGGTCGAACATCTGGCCAGACTCCGGCGGTCACTGCGCCATGCTCGAGTGTCCCGGGAGAGTTCGCCGCAGCGCGGGTGGCCGGCCACAAGAAGCCAAACCGTACATAGGCGTACACTGCTGTGCATGACCACGATGGCCGTCTCCGAGATGCGCCGCCGATTGCGCGAGGCGGTCGACCTGGCCCGCGCGGGCGAGGACGTCAATCTCACGGTGCACGGTGAGGTGGTCGCGGTGCTGACGCACCCCGAGGCATTGCGGAGCCGCCGCCGGACCCCGGCCGTCGACCAGGCCGGGGATGTCGTGGCGAGACTCCATCGGGCGCGCGACGTGACCGGCCCGGTCCGCACCGGGATCGCTCGTCGCCGGGCCACCGCGCAGGTCGCCGAGATCCGGACGGGCCGCGACGTTCGGTGATCCTTGCCTTCGACGCCGACGTGCTGATCTATGCCGCGGTGGCTGGGCATCCGGTCGGTGAGCGCACCCGCGCGCTGCTGGACCCGGCGGCCGGCCACCAGTTGCTCGGGTCGGTCATGCTCCTTCCGGAGCTGCTCGCGAAGCCGCTACGAACTGGGAACGAGGCCGAAACGGACATCCTGCTCGACATCGTCGGTCGACTGGGGTTGCAGGTGGTGGACGAGTTCACCGCGGGTCTGGCGGCTACCCTCGGTGCCCGGTATCGACTACGCGCGCTCGATGCCGTTCACCTCGCGACCGCGGTGGCCGCCGGGGCCGACCGGTTCGTCACGCACAACCACAAGGACTTCACCGACGCCATCGCCGAGGTGGACTGCGGGCCGCCGTGACGTTCGCGCCCTGAACCCTGTTCGCGAAGTCGGCTCGCCGAGTGGTCGGGGGGTCTCCGGTCAGAGGTGGCGGTGCATGATGTGCAGGCCGACCCGGCCGTGGCGGCGTGACTCGAACGCCTCGGGCACGGTGCCGATGATCGTGAATCCCAGCTGCTTCCACAGGGCCACCGCCGCCGTGTTGGTCTCGACCACCGCGGTGAACTGCATTGCGGCGTAGCCGTTCTCGCGCGCCCAGTCGAGCACCCACTGACCGAGTGCCCGGCCAACGCCTCGGCCGCGAGCGGCCGGGTCGACCATGAACGAGGCCGTGGCTACGTGCGCACCCCGCCCGGGCCGGTTCGGCCCGGCCTTCGCGGACCCGAGGAGGGCTCCGTCAATGCCGTCGACGGCCACCACCGTCACCCCGGGCGATGGTTCGTCCCACACCGCGCGCACCGACCGTTCGTCGTGCGCGTCGGGATAGGCGTAGGTCTCGCCGTCGGCGACGATGCTGCGGAACACCGGTACGAACCCGGCCCAGTCGCCCGCACCGATCGGGCGGATGACGGGAGCGGTCGTCATCCGGCGTGTCCGTCGGTGGGGTCGTCGACTCGCGAGGTCTCGATGGTGAACCCGTGCGTGCGGAGCCGGTCGACCAGCGGAGCGCCGATTCCGGTCGCGGGCGTGAGTACGCCTGCCACAGCGGGCAGGTGCGCCTCGTCGAGGGCGAGCGCGAGGGCCGACTGGCCGAACATCACCGCGGTGCCGGTGTACCCGGGGTCGTAGGGCGCGGCCACGATGGTGCGGTACCGGTGTCCGTCGGACGCCTCCGTGGTCACCCCCACACGAAACCGGCCCGCCGCCATGGTGGCCTCGCTCGGCCCCTCGCCGGGCGCGGGCAGGACCCGGTCGAGCAGGGCACGCGTGGGCGCGAACGAGAGACCGGCCAGGACGGCGCCGAGCCCCACGGCCATCGCGCCAGCGCCGAGTGCCCCGGTGACCCCCGGACCGACGTCGACGTGCTCGGTGTATCGGAACGACGGCCCGTAGCCGAGCAGCGATGCGGTGCGAGCCACGATCCGGGTGTTGATCCCGGCCATGACGAACGGCCCGGTGAACCGCCCGGTGTACGGGTCGCGGCGCACTGGCACGGCGCGCCTGACTCGCCGGGCAGTCATGGCCAGGGCGTCCAGCGGGCTCCCCGACCGCCCGGTGACGGCTGCGGGAGGGTCAGGACGCGCCGGACCTGGCCCGGCGGCCAGCGCGTACGGGTCAGCGACGATGCGGCGGGACGCGGCATCCCGGCGCATCTCGACCACCTGGGTACGCCCGGAGTCGATCGTGCCGCCGCTGAAGCCGCCCCTCATGCCGAGCACGGCGAGGGCTGTCTGTCCCGGCTCCGCCCCAGCCGCCCGGGCGGCGTCGACCGAGAGCAGCGCACCGAGGTCGCTGGGCACCGAGTCGAACCCGCAGCAGTGCACGATCCGGGCTCCGCTGTCCTGGGCGATCTCGTGGTTGCGCGCCACCGATCCGTGCACGAACAGCACCTCACCGGTGAGGTCGCAGTAGTGCGTGCCGGATGCCGCGCAGGCGGCGGCCAGCGCTTCGCCGTACTTCGCGTACGGGCCCACCGTGGTGGCAACCACCCGGGTGCGGGCCGCGAGTTCGACGACGCCGGCGTCATCCAGGGTGTCGACGACGAGCACCGGCCAGGTCGACGCGGCACCGGGCAGGCTGGCGGCCAGGGTGTCGAGCCGGGCTCGGGACCGGCCGGCCAGGGCCACCCGCACGTGGTCCGGGGCGTGGTCGGCGAGGTGCCGGGCGGTCAGCCGGCCGACGAAGCCGGTGGCCCCAACGAGGACGATGTCGTACTCACGATCGGGTGCGCTCATCGCCCCAACCTAGCCGCGGGGTCGGCCCGTGGCGGGGGAGCG
>JBOFLG010000066.1:0-2341 GCA_051657745.1 Dermatophilaceae bacterium
TGGCTCCCCGGGTAGGAATCGAACCTACGTCGCTCATCCTGATTCAAAGTCAGGCGGGCCCTACCAGCAGACCAACCGGGGACCGCCACCGCGCGGCGGCGTCCCCACGAGGTTAGTGGACCGGCATCCGTTACCCGACAGCCACCCGGATGTGACGTCCAGCCCGTCCCGGCCCGTGTCGCTTCCGTGGTGGCCGATGCCATCACCACGAGCCAGCGGCCACCACGAGCCCCGCAATCGCCACGGCCAGCGGGCGTACTGCCGCACGACCGAAACGCTGAAGCGTCATCCGGGCGGACCAGGCAGAATGGCGCGAGTGGGAGAACAGAAGACAACCAGCGCACCTCGGGGCTCGCGAGCGCGGATGACGGGACGCGAGCGGCGCGAGCAACTGGTCGGGGTCGGGCGAAAGCACTTCGCCGACAAGGGAGTCGACGCCGCCACGATCGAGGAGATCGCGGCCTCGGCGGGGGTATCCAAGCCCGTGGTGTACGAGCACTTCGGCGGCAAGGAGGGCCTGTATGCGGTGGTCGTCGACCGGGAGATTGAGTCGCTACTCGCCGGCATCACGGCCGCGCTCGACTCCGGTGGCTCCTCGCGTCAACTCATCGAGCGGGCCGCGCTGGCCCTGCTCGACTACGTGGAGACGAACTCTGACGGGTTCCGAATCCTGGTGCGGGACAGCCCTGCCGGCCAGGCCACTGGCTCGTTTGCGAGCCTGATGAGCGACGTCTCGAGCCAGGTCGACCACATCCTCGCCGCCCAGTTCACAGGCCGGAAACTCGACCCGAAGGCCGCCCCGATGTACGCCCAGATGCTGGTCGGGATGATCGCGCTTACCGGCCAATGGTGGCTCGACAACCGCAAGTTCAAAAAGCACGAGGTGGCCGCCCACGTCGTCAACCTCGCCTGGAACGGGCTCACCGGCCTGGAGGCCAAACCCACCCTCACCCCCGAAGTCGCCGACAGCAGGTAGCCCGGCGCCAGTAGGTGGTCGCTGGTAACCGGACGGTTCGTGCGTCATCCGGCTGGGGTGGACGCGACCGCGAACACCCGCCGGAACGGGAACACCACGCCCTCGGGGCCACGCGGATACGCCCGGTCGAGAGCGGCGGCATACGGGTCGAGGAACGCCGCTCGCTCGGCCTCGTCGGCCAGCAGGTCCAGGACCGGCCGCAATCCGGTACCGCGCACCCACGACAGCACCGGGTGTTCGTCGCCCTCGGCGGGCAGCACGTGGAGGTAGGTGGTCTCCCAGACGTCGACCGCGCAGCCGAGCCGGGTGAGGTATCGCAGGTAGGTGGCCGGCTCGCCGGCGTGGGGCCGGTCGAGCACCGCGGCGAGCTCGGCCGCGCGCGGATGACGCGTCGCCACCTCCCGCATCAGCCGGTGGCTCGGCGCGTCGAAGTTGCCCGGCACCTGCACGGCGAGCCAGCCGCCCGGGGCGAGAGCCGCGACCCAGGCGTCGAACAGGTCGAGATGGGAAGGCACCCACTGCAACGTCGCGGCGGTGAGGATGACACCCGGCGGCTCACCCAGCGAAGCGACATCCCACGCGCGCAGGTCGGCCTGGACCCATTCGACTCGGCCCTGCGGGTCCCGGGCACGGGCCGCCTCGAGCATCGTCTCCGAACTATCGACCCCGACGATTCGCGCACCCGGCCAGATCGCCGCCAGCCCCGACGTCAGCGGACCGTCGCCACAGCCAAGGTCGACAACCAGGCCCGGGTCGTCGACGCGCACCTGGGCGACGAGGTCGGCGAACGGGCGGCCGCGTTGCCCGGCGAACCGCGCGTACGCCACGGGGTCCCAGGTGGAGTGGTCGCGCATCGGTGCCTCCTCGGACTCGGATGCCGATCGCCAGCGGGTGAGCCGCACTGGCGGCGGGCGCGGGCGGTGCCGGCGTACAGTGCGCGCCATGTCCGCTGACGATGTCGACCGTATCGTCTCGGCCTGGCGGCGGGAACGGCCCGACCTCGACGTCACCCCCTTGGAGGTGCTGTCCCGGGTCTCTCGGCTGGCCCGCCGCCTCGACCTCGCCCGCAGCACCGCGTTCGCCGACCACGGCCTCGAGTCGTGGGAGTTCGATGTGCTCGCGGCGCTGCGCCGCGCCGGCCACCCCTACGAGCTCAGCCCTGGGCAGCTCGTGGCCGAGACCCTGGTCACCAGCGGCACCATGACCAACCGGGTCGACCGACTGGCCGCCCGAGACCTGGTCGAGCGCTCCCCCGACCCGCGGGACCGACGCGGGGTCATCGTCCGCCTCACCCCGGCCGGGCGCGACACCGTGGACGCCGCGCTCGCCGACCTGCTCAGCCACGAACGCGACCTATTGGCCGAA
>JBOFLG010000067.1:0-6137 GCA_051657745.1 Dermatophilaceae bacterium
GCACCCGCGGGCTCAGCTCCACAAAGGTCGACGCGCCCGGCTCACGACACGAGAACCGGATGACGGTCCGCGACCCAAACACCTCCGCCCCCCGATCCAGATCAAGATCAACCTCCACCCCCTCCACCGTCAGCAGGGCCGACCGGGTACATGCCTCAGCACGAGTCAACGACGGCATGGCCACCACGCTCCTTTCCAGATCGTCCGGAGCTGCGCCGACAACTGGCCGAACGACTCACGACTCATTTGTCTGGTGGAACGGCCGCGACGAGCCTGGCGAAATGGGTCATCCGACCGCGGCCAGTCGGGCGGTGAGCTGGGAGCCGAGGTCACGGGAGGGGTTCTCGAGTTCGGTCATCATCCGGGTCTCGGCGGCATCCGGCACGGGCCTCGGGCAGGTGCTGGTGAGCGCATCGACGATGAACTCGTTGGCGGCGGTCGGAATCGGCTGCTCCTCGGAGAGGAACTGGCGACCGGTCGAGGCCACACTGGCCTGACGGCTGCCGTCGGCCGAGGTGACGACCAGGCTGGTGGTGCCGAACAGAGCCCCGTCGTGGCCGTACAGGAATTGGGGCGAACCGTCGGCGGCAGGGCACGGATCGGGCACCTGGAAAATCCCGAGCGCGTACCTGAGTGGTTCGGTGGTCCGTGGCCGCACCATCTCGGCCAGCGACCGCTTCGAGACCAGCTTCCCGGCGAACAACGCCCGGTAGAACGCCGCGATGTCGGGCGCGTTCGCGACCACCGCACCGGCCGACGACGCGATGGTGACATTCGTTGCGTCGAGGTTGTACGGGCGCTCGAAGATCGCGTACTCAGTGAGGCGGTCACCGCCGGTGATACCACGCCCAGAGTCGTCAAAACGTGCGGTCGTCATCCCCGCGGGCCGGAACACGCGCTGCTCGAGCAGGCTGTCCATCGACCGGCCGGTGGCCTTCTCGAGCATCATCCCGGTCACGACATAGTTGGTGTTCGAATAGCCGAACCCGGTGCCCGGCTCGAACAGCATCGGCTGGGCGAGCGCAGCGCGCACCAGTTCGGCGTCGGTGCGAACTCGCGTCAGCGCGGCGATCAGGCCGTCCACCGTCGTGGCGTCGTCGCCGAGCACCGGGAGGATGTGATCGGGCAGTCCGCTGCGGTGGCTGAGCAGCTGCTCGAGGGTGATGTCCTCGTGTGTGGGGAGCAGGTCGGGCACGACCTCGCCCACCGTGGTCTGCAGGGTCCATCGGCCGCGGTCCACCTCCTGCATCGCCACCGTGGCGACCATCGCCTTGGTCACGCTCGCGACCCGGGCCGTGTCCCGCGGCCGGGCCGGTCGTGCGCCATCGATGGTGCGCACCCCGGCGGCCCCGGCCCACGCCGGGCCGTCCGCTCCGCGGCTATACCCCACCGCGCCGATCGCACCGGCCGCGGTCACGGCCTCCAGGCTCGCGTCGAGTGAATCGGCAGACGCGGATTGCGCCGCCGGCATGGACGCGGCCAGCGACGCGGGAGCCCCCGGCGCTGACGTCGCCGCCGCCGATGGTGCTGCCGCTGCGGGCACCCCCGCAGCAGCCACCGCGGCAGCCACCGCGGCAGCCACGGCCCCCGCACGCACGGCGGCACGATCTCGACCGGCCCTCAGGCGTGGAACGGTACTCATGATGCGGTTCCCTTCGTGGATGACGATGCGCCACGGCCTCCCCGTCGGCGCTCTGCCCTGTCTACGCGGCGCCAGATGGCCGGCGCCTCCCCCCACTGGCGGTCCCGCCCTCCCCCCGGCGGCGGACGTCATCGCGTCCTCCCGCATGAATGCGGAGGACAGGCCCGAGATCAGCGTTTCTCCGGGCCTACCGCGCTTCCTCGACCGGCCGCGCGCCGTCGACCTACCGCGCGGAGAGGTGCTCGGCGCTGACCCGCCCGTGCTCGACCTGCCAGCGCTGGTCGAGCCGCACATTCTCGAGCAACCGCCGGTCGTGCGAGACGAGCAGCAACGCGCCGTCGTAGGAATCCAAGGCCGCCTCGAACTGCTCGATCGCCGGCAGATCGAGGTGGTTGGTCGGCTCGTCGAGCACCAGCAGGTTCACCCCGCGAGCCTGAAGCAACGCCATCGCGGCGCGGGTCCGCTCGCCGGGCGAGAGGTCACGCACCAGGCTGCCCACCTGATCGGCCCGGAGACCGAACTTGGCGAGCAGAGTGCGCACGTCCGCGGGCGGCATCCGCGGCATCATCGCCTCGACGGCATCCCCCAGCGGAAGGTCACCATCGAGCCCGGTGCGGGCCTGATCGATCTCGCCCACCGCAACCGAGGCGCCCAGGCTCGCCCTGCCGCTGTCGGGGCTGAGGTGGCCGAGCAGCAGCCGCAACAGCGTGCTCTTGCCGGCACCGTTCGGCCCGGTGATGCCGATCCGGTCACCGGCGCTCACCTGCAGGGATGCCGGTCCGAACCGGAAGTTCCCCAGGGTCACCGTGGCCGCGTCGAGCGTCGCGACCACCGAACTCGCGCGGGGAGCCGCGCCGACGGTGAACCGCAACTGCCACTCCTTGCGCGGCTCCTCGACCTCCTCCAGACGGGCGATCCGCGACTCCATCTGACGCACCTTCTGCGCCTGCTTCTCGGACGACTCCGCCTGCGCCCGGCGCCGGATCTTGTCGTTGTCCGGCGACTTCCGCATCGCGTTACGCACACCCTGCGAGCTCCACTCGCGTTGGGTGCGGGCCCGGGCGACGAGGTCGGCCTTCCGCCCGGCGAACTCGTCGTACGCCTCGCGGGCATGCCGCCGGGCGATCGCTCGCTCATCGAGAAAAGTCTCGTAGCCGCCGTCGTGCACCGTGACCTGCCGCTGGGCGAGGTCGAGCTCGACGACCCGAGTCACCACCCGGGACAGGAACTCACGGTCATGCGAGACGAGCACGATCCCGGCGCGCGACCCGTGCACGAACGACTCCAGCCGCTCGAGCCCGGCCAGGTCGAGGTCGTTGGTGGGTTCGTCGAGGAGCGCAATGTCAAAACGGCTGAGCACCAAGGCCGCACACGCGGCGCGGGCCGCCTGCCCACCCGATAGCGACGTCATCGGGGCCCCTGCGTCGACGTCCAGGCCGAGATCGGCCAGCACGGCGGGCAGCCGCTCGTCGAGGTCGGGGGCGCCGGTGGCCTGCCAGTGGTCGAGGGCGCTCGCATAGTCGTCCTCGGCGGTGCGGGAGCCGCCGCCGAGCGCCGCGGCAGCCTGCTCCATGTCCATGGTCGCCGCCGCTGCGCCGGTACGGCGGGCGACGTAGCCGGCCACGCTCTCGCCAGGCAGCCGCTCGTGTTCCTGCGGGAGCCAGCCGACGAAGGCGTCGCTCGGTGCGGTCGAGACCGACCCCTCGAGCGGATGAAGATCGCCGGCAAGGATGCGCAGCAGGGTGGTCTTTCCGGCGCCGTTCGCGCCGATCACCCCCACCACGTCACCGGGCGCCACCGTGAGGTCGAGGGAATCAAAGAGGGTCCGGTGCCCATGCCCCCCGGCGAGGCCCTTCGCGTGGAGATGAGCGCTCACCCGCCGAGCGTAGTGTCCGAACTTCCGGGGGGTCCGACTCGGTCACGGTCGTGGCCGTCGACGAACCTCGGGTACAACCAGGTCAGGAACCGCCCGGAGCATGAACTTGTCGAAGTGCGGCACGGTGAAGGCGGCATACCCGTGCTCCGGCGTGTACAACAGCCCCATGGCGATCAACTCGGCCCTGGTCGTGCCGACCTGAGTTGAGTCCCGCCCCATTGCCGCCGCGACATCGGCGGCCTTCTGTGGCTCAGAACCCAACTCGGCCATAGTTCTCAGATAGGCAGTCTGCTTGGCCGTCGCGCGATCCAGTCGTACGCGGAAGAACGAGGAGTCGAGCTTCGCCTCATAGAGCGCCTCCGCGTCGATCACGTCGTCCTCGGTGATCTCCGGACCCTCCGCCACACCCCACACCGCGTACCCGAGCTCTTGAAGGAAATATGGATACCCGTCAGTAATCGCCAGCGCGCGATCAAGCGCACCCGGCGCGAACCGTGCACCTTCCTCCTCCGCCGGGCGTGACAAAGCCCGCCGAGCATCCTGTGGTTCGAGGTGCCCGATACGGGGAAAGCGAAACAGCCGCTCGGCGTACGACTTTGCGTCACCGGCCAGTTCAGCGATCTGCGGCAGGCCCGCCCCCACCATGACCACCGGAAGCCCCCGTTGCACCGTCTTGTGCAGAGCGCTGATCAGTGCCTCAAGTTGGGTCGGGCTGAGAAACTGGACTTCGTCATACAGCAACACCACCCCACGCCCCTTCGACTGAGCCGCCTCGCCGAGCGCGACGAACAAGTCGGTGAGATCGTGCGGAAGGTCGCCACGGTCTCCGACACCCACGAGTGCCTCGACGTTGAGGCCTGCAGAGACGGTTCCAGTCGTATCCACCGAGACGGAGAACGCCTTCAGGATCGCCGCAGTCCGCTCCAGCCGGTCGTCCCATTTCGCCCGCGGCGACAGGGAGAACAGCACTGCTTTGGCGTCGGCGGCCATGCGCCCGCGGAAGGAACTGTCGTTGTACTTCGTGGCTTCGACCTCAGTGACGACCCACTTCTGCGTAAGCGCTTCCCGGTAAAACTGCCCAAGAAGGACCGTCTTCCCGACACCCCGCAGCCCCGTGATGATCATCGACTGCTCGGTCTTGCCGGCACTCATCCGCTTCAGCAGGAGGGCGAAGTTCTCGAGTTGCGCGTCCCGGCCGTAGGTGGCGGGTGGTTGCGCACCTGCGTTCGGGGTGTACGGGTTTCGTACCGGGTCCATGCGGTCACAGTACCTGCTTTACGAAGGTTTATGAACTGTCAATAAAGGACTAAAAGACTCGTAATCGACAGTGGTGGCGCCCCTCGGCCGACCCGGGAGGTCACCCGCTCGTCGCATCGGACGACACACCCACCTCGCCCTCAGGAACCTCCACCGGTCACGCGTCGCGTACCGCACCAGGTGCCAGGTGCCAGGTGCCAGGTGCCAGGACTGGTGGTAGCCGGTGGGTCAGGACGGGCGGTCACCGGTGGACATCCCCTCGAGGCGCGCGATCCGCTCGGCCATCGGCGGGTGGGTCGACATCAGCCGCGAGATGTCCTGGGCGCGAAAGGGATTGGCGATCATCATGTGGCTGGAGTCGACCAGTTGACGGGTGGGTGCCAGCGGCGCCCGCGCCACGCCCAACTCAAGTTTGCGCAGCGCCGAGGCAAGCGCGAGCGGGTCACCGGTGAGCGTGGCGCCATCCTCGTCGGCGTCGTACTCGCGAGTGCGCGAGATCGCGAACTGCACCACCATCGCCGCGACCGGAGCGAGAAGCGCAAGCAGCAGGCCGGCGATCGGGTTGTGGTCCTCGTCATCACCCCCGCCGAAGATGGCGCTGAACGCGAAGAACTGGGCGACCGTCGAGATCAGCCCGGCGATGGCCGCAGCGACCGAGCCGGTCAGGATGTCGCGGTTGTACACGTGCATCAACTCGTGGCCGAGTACGCCGCGCAACTCGCGCTCGTCGAGCAGCCCGAGGATGCCCTCGGTGCAGCAGACCGCCGCGTTCTGCGGGTTGCGGCCGGTGGCAAACGCGTTCGGTGCCTGGGTCGGCGACACGTACAGCCGCGGCATCGGCTGGTTCGCGCGCTCGCTCAGTTCGCGCACGATGCGGTACATTCCGGGCGCCTCGGCCTCGCTGACCGGGCGAGCGTGCATGGCGCGGATCGCCAGTTTGTCGGAGTTCCAGTAGCTGTAGAACGTCATCCCCACGCCGAGCACGCCGAAGCCGAGGATGAAGAGGCTCGACCCAGACGACTGGGCGAGCATCCAGCCGATGGCGAGAAGAATGGCCCAGAGCCCACCGAAGAGAGCCGCGGTCTTCAGACCGTTGTAGTGCCGGTTCATGGAAGGGAAACGCCGAGTGGGCCCGTCCGCGTTCCCTCGGGCTACCAGGCGGGTCAGCCGAGCAGGCCGAAGAGCGCCTGCGGCCAGACACTCAGCATCGCCAGCGCTGCGGCACCCGCGACCAGCACGGTCCGCGTCGCCCATCGCCGCCCCGGCGCGCCGGGTGCCACATTCGACCCATTGGTCGAATGTGGCACGGCGTCAACCAGGTCGTCGTCCGGGGTGGCCGGGGTGTCCGGGGTGGCCGGGGTG
>JBOFLG010000068.1:0-1577 GCA_051657745.1 Dermatophilaceae bacterium
CGAACGGCGACCACGACCGAGTTGACGACATCGTCCAGCGGATGCAGCTCGACCAGTGGCGTGAGTCGACCCTGGCTGGCGGCCACCAGGTCGGCCGGGTCGACCGGCGGGTACAGCAGGGTGCGCAGGCGATGGGCGCTGCGGACAACCAGCAGCGAACCGGGCCGCATGCGGTGCGTCACCGCCGCGACAACCTCACCCTTGGCCTGCCGATCCAACCCGACCAACGCGGCCAGCAGGACCAGGTCAGCCTCGGCGACCGCAGCGACGTCACGTGCGTCACCGTGGTGCACCTGGACCTCACCCCAGTCGACCAGCCGCCCGGTCACCTCCGTGGCCAGGCCACACGCCTCGGCATCGATATCGACTGCGTCAACCGTCGCGCCAAGCGACCTCGCCATGAACAGCGCGCTGAGCGGCAGGGGGCCGGAGCCAAGCACACACACCCGGCGAACCGCCTCGAGGTCGACCCCGAGGCCACCGACTGCGTGCAACTCCAACGACGTCAGGCGTCGGTAGTTGTCCAGGTACGGGAACGCAGCGAGTTCGTCGTCGGGGGCCGACGCGGCAGCAACCCGCCGCGCCCAATACCGCTCCAGGCGAAACTCGCCGTCGGCGCACAGGGTGCGCAGCCGTTCGGTGACCGCTCGCACCTTGGGGTCGGCCAGTACCGCGCTGGCGTCCTCTCCCGGCTGGTAGGCGCATGCAGCGACCAATTCACGGAACGCTCGGTTGGTGTCGGTGCGCGGTTCTAGGTCACGGAGCAGGGAGAACTGCTCCCACAGGTCGGTGATGAGCCCCGCGCGGTCGACCGCCGATCCGGTCACTGTCCGCCTGCCGTGGTGGCGGCGGCATCGACACCGCACCCGACAATCGCGGCCGCATCAAGCACGAAGTGCACGCAATTGTATGGATCCGGGCGGGCGTCGTAGATCTGTCGCGTCGGCATAGCGCGCCAAAACCGTTCTGCCCCAGGGGAACTGGTGTCAATGTGAAAATAGACTTTGGTGAATCCGGCAGTGCTGGTGGCCCATCGCACCGCGTGCTCGACCAGGGCCCGGCCCAGGCCGCGCCGCCGGGCGCTCGAATGCACCCACACCCGGCGCAACTCGCAGACCTCGGGCTGGCTGTACCAGGCCGCCAGCCAGGCCGGGTTCGGTGGCGACAGCAGCCGGCACGGCCGCACCGCTGCGGTCGCGACCACGACGCCGTCGAGCCGGGCCACGAACAGGGCTGAGCGAGTGGGTCGCAGGTAGGCCGCAGCGAGGTCGTCAACATCGCCGTGCCACGCCTCGCGGTACCCACCGAGGTCGGTGTCGAGCACCTCCCGCATCAACTGCTCGGCCTCCGCGAGGTCAGACCGGCCCGCTAGCACGACGCTCAGGGCCATTGCCACGTCCTTCCTCGTTGTCGCTGTCCTTGACAGGCGGCCTTTACACCAGAACAGGCGCTGGCCGCAGTGACAACGAATATCACAACACGTCCGGTCGGTAATCAACGGATCGAAAGATGCCGCCGTCGACACCGTCACTCCGGCGCGGATCCGCCCCGGCGCCGGATCGTGGCGCCGGCCACCG
>JBOFLG010000069.1:0-7500 GCA_051657745.1 Dermatophilaceae bacterium
CGAAGAGGCTCCCGGGCGCCGGTCCCCACGCCTCGCTCATCCGGGTGCGCAGGCTCGCGGGGAGGTCGGCGGTCCAGGCGGTGTAGTCGGATGCCGTGACCCGCACGTGGGCGTCGGTGAGGTGGGCGCCGGTCAGCCATTCCTCGTCCTGGCCGCCGGCGGCGATCAGCGCATGGATCAGCGCGTCCCCTGCCGCCGTGTCTGCGGGCGGCGGCCCGGAGCTCGCCACGGCATCCGCGGACGCGTCGGCATCCGGGCTCGCGTCGGCATCCGGGCGGTCGTTGGCGCCACTGCCGTCGAGGATGCGGGTGACCTCGTTGTCGGTGCCGAGGTCGTAGCCGGCGTCTCGGAGCCGCCGCAGCAGCCGTATCGCCGAGACCGGAGTGTCGAGGCCGACCGCGTTGCCGATGCGCGCGTGCTTGGTGGGGTACGCCGACAGCACCAGCGCAAGTCGTTTCTCGGAGTTCGGAATGTGGCGGAGTCGGGCGTGTGCCACCGCCGTCCGTGCGACCCGGTCGGTGCGCTCGGGGTCGGCCAGGTAGCGGGGGAGTCCGTCGCTGGGGTCAATTTCCTTGAACGAGAACGGTGCAGTGATGATCCGTCCGTCGAACTCCGGGATGGCGATCTGGGTCGCCGAGTCCAGCGGGCTCACCCCGTCATCCGAGCGCTCCCATTCGGCGCGGCTCGAGGTGAGGCACAGCCCCTGCAGCACGGGGATGTCGAGGGCCGCCATCCGCTCGACGTCCCATGACTCGTCGTCTCCACCCGCGCTCGCGCTCGCGGGGACGCTCCCGCCGGCGGCCAGCACGGTCACGACGAGCGCGTCCAGGGTGCCGAACGCGGCATAGAGCTCGTCGGGCGCCGAGCGTAGCGAGCCGGCGAAGATCGGCAGGCCGACCGCCTGCCCGGTGGCATCGACGGCGTCGGCGAGCGCGTGCACGAAGGCGGTGTTGCCGCTCGCCTCGTGGGCCCGGTAGTACAGGATGCCGATCCGCGGGAGGCCGGGGGTGTCGGCGCGGTGCGTCTCGGCGCGCTCGGCCCATCCCCAGCTGGGCAACGGTGCCGGCGGTTCGAACCCGGTGCCGGTGAGCAGCACGGTGTCGCTGAGGAACGCGTGCAGCTGGGCGAGGTTCACCGGCCCGCCCTCGGCGAGGTATCGATGCGCCTCGGCGGCGACCCCCATTGGCACGGTGGAGAGTTCCATCAGCTCGGCGCTGGGCTGCTGCTCGCCGCCCAGCATGACCACCGGGGTGCCGCTCGCTCGCACCCGGGCGAAGCCGGTGCACAAGTCCTGCGGCGAACCGAGGATGCGGCCGAGCACGAGGTCGCAGCCGTCGATGACCTCGGCCATCGACTGGTGGCCGGCGCGGGCCGGGTTGGCCCACACCCAGGCGGCACCGGAGGCGCGGGCCGAGAGTAGGTCGGTGTCGGACGTGGACAGCAGCGCGATGCGGCGCGGCGACTCGGACATGAGCCGGTTCCTCCTGGCGGGGTTCTCGCCCCGTCGAATAGTCGGAAACCCTCGGGGGCCGTGTCTGGCTGCGTCGCAGGCGACGTCACAGTGGCGGAACCGCCCCGGAGTCGCACCGGGTTCCAGCGTCACGAAGGAGTGGGGTCAACCTACTCCGAACCTCGGGCGCGCGCGGCATCCCGTCCGGACGTTGGAGGAGAGCTGTCCGCTGAGATGGCGAATCCGCCCGGTCGGTTGGGAACCCTCGTCAGCGCGCCATACCCGCCGCGCGTCTCGCGGAGTGAAACGGCGGTTGTTTATTGGGTCAGGGTCGGCGGGTTCGGGGTGCGATGGGGTCAGGTGTGCGTCAGGCTGGGCAATGCCGTAGGGAGGCGAAGGGTAGGTCCGGTGACCTGCCATGGTTGTCGTGTGACCGCAGTGGTGCGGAGTGTTTCGACGGAGGCGGCGCGTCGGGTGTCGTCTCGCGATCTCACAGAGAGGGCGGTTCCCATGTGGTTCGGCGGTGCAACAGAGGTGTCATGGTCGGCTCCCGGCTCGGTTCCGGGTGTAGTTCAGGCGGAGATCATCAACACGGAAGGTCTCCGGAGCGAGCTCCTGGTGGTGCTCGGGGTGGTCTTCATCGGGATCGCGGTGATCGCCGCCGTGAAGTATGGCTCCAAGGGCAGCCTGCGTGACCTGGGCGCGGTGGTTGTCGGGGTCCTGTTCGTGTTCCTGATCGTCGGCCTGGGCGCGTTGGTGACCACGGATGCCGGTCAGCAGTTGGTGTCGGCGATCTTCAATCTCGGGTGAGGCGCCGGTCATGAGGCTGACCACGGATGACCGGGTGTGGCGCTTTCAGGGCCGCTTGATCGAGCTGGATGAGGTCGAGATTCCGATGCATCCGCGGTACGTCGCGGTGGGCATCTTCCTGGTGGCGGCTCCGGTGTTCGCGGTGTTGTTGTCGCCGTTCGGGTGGTTGGTGACCGTGGTCGGCAGCGCGATGTACGCCGGGATCGTGGCCTGGCGGATCGCTGACCTGGTCACGGGTGAGGTGCCGGTGTCGGCGTGGATCGGGGTGGCCCGGTCTGAGGTCGCTGCCCGGCGTCGCTGGACGAGAGACCGGATGGATGCCAGGGCGCGGCGGTCGGCGCTCGCACTGAGTCGAGGAGGTTCGCGATGACGTCCCGAACAGCAGGCGCGGCGGATGGCGGCAGAGGCTCGCATCGTCGGCGACGCTCGCGCCGTCAGCAGAGTCTTTCGGTGGAACGGCCACGGTCGTACGACTGGGCGCTGAGCGGCGTCGCAGGTCACGTCACGACGGCCGAACGCGAAGTGCGGGCGTGGTACGTGCTGCACGAGGTGGATTGGGAGTTCTTGTCGACCGAGCAGCGCGAGGGGCGGATCCGGGCCCAGGCTGCGGTGTTGACCGCGCTGTCCGGGCGCACCGTGCACGAGCGGGTGACCTCGATGCCGGTCGCGGCATCGATGTGGGCGGCGGCGCTGGATGCCGCGACCCCCTCCCCGGTGAACGCGGTGGCCTGGGCGGAGTATCTCCGGGCCGGCCAGGACGCGCTGTCGGTGCGGTCGTTGTCGACGACGCCGGTGTTCTGGGGTGTGTCGGTCGGGAACGTCGACACGGTGTCGGCGTTGTTCGACGCAATCCGGCGTGGTGACAAAACGGCCCGGGCGCGGGACCGACTCCACGCGGATATCGACCACCTCGATGCGGCCGTGGAGACGGTGGCCCGGCCGGCGTCCCAGCGCGAGGTGGAGTGGTTGATCTCCCGGTCGCGCGGGCTGGGGTTGCCGAACCCGGCGCCGTCGTGGGCGGCGGGCTCGTCACCGATCGACGTGTTCGACCTGGCTGCGGTGATGGACCAGGTCGAGGTGCAACCGGGGGGGCTCGGGTCGCGCACCATCCGGATGGTCGGTTCGCCGGACCGGTCGTTGACGGTGGAGCCGGTGGAGCGGCACGTGGCGGTGCTGTCGGTGGCGCGGATGGAGGACCGCTCCATCCCGGAGATCTCACCGCCATGGCTGGCGCACGCGCGCCAACTCGGCGGCGTGGAGGTGTCCTCGCACTTCGAGGTGGTCGAGGGCGGTCGGGCCGCGAAGGACGTGGAGAAGCGGATCAGGCTCATTCACGACCAGAAGGCGCAGTTCGACCGGGTCGCACCAGAGTCCGAGCCGCCCGCCCTGGACCTGGCACACCGGGACGCCCGGTCGATGAAGCACGTGATGGAGGAGGGTTTCTCCACCGAGTCGACGCGCGTGTACGCGTACGTCCGGCTGGCCGTGTCCGGGGCGACCGCGAAGGCGGCGTTAGAACGGGCGCAGTCGCTGGTGAAGCACTACGCGAAGGAACGGATCGAGGTTCGGCATCTGCGCAACGTGGAAGGCTCGTATCGGGAGTTCGTGCCGGGCGAGCGGATCGCCTCGACCGCGCACCTGCGGCATATGCCGGTCGTGACCTACGCGGCGGCGTTGCCGAATGTGTCCTCCCGGCTCGGTGACCGGGAGGGGCACATGTTGGGCCGCACTGTCGGTGCTGGTGGTCTGCCGTTCCTGTGGGATCTGCACCGCGGGATGGAGCAGGGCTCCCGATCCGGGTTGACGCCGCTGGTGTCCGGGCTCGGTGGGGGCAAGTCCAACTTGATCGGGTTCCTGGCGGCGCTGGAGACGCTGTCCGGGGTGTGGTCCACGGTGTTCGACCCGTCCGGGCCGCTGGCTCGAGTAACGCAGTGGGCACCGATCGCGGGCGTGTCGTCGGCGCTGAACCTGCTGGATGCCGAGCACGGCACGTTGTCGCCGTTCGGGGTGGTGGTGGATCCGACCCTGGAGTCGGTGGAGGCCGACCCCGGCGTGCAGGACGCGATGCACCGCTTGTCGTCGTCGGTGGATCGTGGGATCTACCTCGCGGACCGGCGCCGGGATGCGATGGCGGCAGCCCGGATGGAGCGTGACGCGTTGGCGTTGGACGCGATGCGCGGGTGTCTCCCGGTCGGGGTGATGACCGGTCCGTTGACCGAGGTGCTGCTGTCCAGGGCGCTGGCGCAGGTGACCTCGACCCCGGAGGCATCGCTCGCGGTGGTGGTGGAGCACCTGAGTAACACCACCCTGTTCCCGGAGCCGGAGGCGCAGATGCTGTACGAGTCGCTGCGCCAGATGATGGAGCATCCGCGGAGCCGGCTGTTCTTCACCTCAGGCGGGCGAACTCACGCCGGGGCACGGTTGCTGGTCATCACGTTGCCCGGGATGCGCCTGCCGCAGGAGGGTTCGGAGCGGTCCTCCTGGGCGGTGGAGGAGCGGTTGTCGGTGGCGGTGCTGAACCTGGCCGCGCAGTACGCCTCGTCCCGGATTTACGCCCGGGAGATGCACGTGCGGAAGTTCGTCGCGCTGGATGAAGCGCACCGGCTGGCGGAGTGGTCCTCCGGGCGCAACCTGTTTGCTCGTCTCGAGCGGGACTCGCGGAAGTGGAACGCGCGAGTGTTCACCGCGTCCCAGGACCGGCACACCGCGCTGGCTGCGCAGTCGGCGAGCAAGGCGCTGATCTCGGACGCGATCATCGGAGCGTTGGATGACGAGGACCAGCAGGCCGACGCGCTGCGGCTGCTGGGGGTCAAGACCGGCGTCGGGTACGAGGAGGTGCTCGGCCGGCTCCGGCCGCCGGAGGGCACCCGGCCGCGAGACGAGTACCGGGATTTCGTCGCGCGGATCAACGGCCGGGTCGGCCGGTTCCGGTTCGACAACACCCTGCTGCCTGGCTTGGCTGCGCTGTTGGACACCCGGCCCCTGGACGAGGGCGGGCGCCGGATCGAGGGGACGTCAGGGTTGACTTCGGAGATGGAGTGGGTCTGATGTCCGGTGATCGGATGCCGAGCAGCCGGCTCCGGCGGGCGGCCGCGGTCGTCGCGGCGACGGTGGCCCTGGTGTTCGTCCTTCCGGGGGCGGCGACCGCGGCGACCCCGGGTGACCTGCGGGATCCGTTCGGGTGCAAGACCGCCCCGGTCGCGGAGTCACCGACGGATGGGCTGCCGGGGTGGGTGTTGTCCGCGCCGCGGAACCCGCCGACCGAGGTGGACGGTTCCTCGGGTGCGTCGCTGCTGCAGAACTATGGCGTGGCGGGCCTGTCCTGGTTCACCTTCGACGACGACTGCGACCTGGGGGCGGGTGCGGTGACGGAGGCGCCGTCGTCGACCACGGATGCCGTGGCGTCGGCGGCGTTTCTGCCGGCGGTGCTCGCGGCGGCAGTGACCGCGTCGGCCGGTAACGCGTTCGGAAACCCGGACTGGTTGGACTTCCTCAACCCGGCGATGGAGCAGGTGACGACGGCACTGTCGGAGGCGTTCACCGCGCCGTTGATGCCGCTGTTCGTGCTCGTCACCGCGGTGGTGGCGTTGTTGTTCGCCTCGACCGGGCAGGTGTCGAGGGTGCTGCGGTCGCTGGCGTTTGTGCTGGTCGGCCTCGCGGTCGTGGCCCTGACTGTGGGGTGGCCGGTCGCGGCGGGGACGGTGGTCGACAACACCGTGTCCGGTGTCGTGGTCGGGGTGCAGGACCGGGTCGTGCCCACTGACACGACTCCGGCGGATCGGGAGCAGCCGGGCTCGGCGTTGGTCGGCAATTTGTACAAGCCGCTGGTGTGGGACACCTGGCTGCGGGGGCAGCTCGGGTCGGACGACTCCGCGGTGGCCCAACGGCACGGCTACGCCCTGTACGCGGCGCGCACGCTCACCTACGCGCAGAAGGCTGCGGTGGACCGGGACCCCGGTGGTGCGGGCAAGAAGGTCTACGAGGAGAAGGCGGCCGCGTTCAAGGCGGTGGCGGACCGGATCAAGGCGGAGGACCCGGGCGCGTACCAGGTGCTGACGTCATCGAACTTCGGGCAGCGGTTCGGGTTGGCGATCGGGTCATGGCTGGTCGCGGCGGCCGCGTTCAGCATCCCGTTCCTGGCGTTCGTGCTGCTGCTGCTGTGCTTCCTGTATTGGCGATTCACGATCATCCTCGGCCCGGCGTTGGGTGCGGTGATGGCGATGATGCCGGCGGTGGCGCGGTCGGTCGCTCGCAAGCTGGGGGCGGTCGTCCTGAACACCATCGTGTTCGGCACCGGTGCTGCGGTGTACATCGCGTTGGCGCGGTTCATCCTCGAGGCGTCCCTGCCGTTCGCCTGGCAGGTGCTCGGGTTGGCGGTGCTCACCGTGGCTGGGTGGCTGATCCTGCATCCGATTCGTGCGTTGACCAAGTTCACCCAGATCAACACCCCGGGCTACGACGGGGTGCCGGGCGGCGGCGCGATGCGTAAGGGCGCCCGGTGGGGGGCTCAGTACCTGGTCACCCGAAAAGCGGTGGATGACGCCGAGGATGACGAGGATGACGAGGACGCGGAGGAGCGTCGGGCCGGGGGATGGCAGCCGGCCACCGCGGCACCTCGGGGGCGTCGCACGCATCAGTGGGACGACCCTGGCGACGACGGCCTGTCGGCCACCCGCCGCACCGGCCCGGGCACGTCGGCATCCCCGGTGGTGGTCGACGCCCCGTCGGTCCATTACGTGCCGGTGCCACGGCGCGGCCGGGATGACGACATCATCGATGCCGAGATCGTCGAGGACACCGCACTGCCGACTCGTCCGACGGTGCGGTTGCTGCCCGCGGTGCCGGACTCGGTGCCCGCCGATGAGCTACCCGACCCGGCTCGGTTGGGCGTGGCTCTGGAGCCGGCGGGCCGATACGAGCATCCGAGCCGGGATGCCGAAGACCGAGCCGGGTGGGTGTATTACGACGCCGCCACCAAGACGTTCACCGCTCCCGGTCGGCTGCGCGGCATCGAGTCCCCCGACCGGCCATGACCGGGCGAGCACGTCGCGGCCTGCCCGGGCTGCTCCGCGTCGTCGTCATCCTCGCGGTGGTGGTGATCGCGGTGAGCCTGACCCGCCGGCTCGGTGGCGACGTCGAACCCCGGGATGCCGCTGGCGCCGCGCCGATTACGCCCGCCGGCGCCAGCGCCGAGTCGACGGGCCCGCCGTCGACCAGCAGCGTCGCGTCGTCCCCGACAC
>JBOFLG010000070.1:0-30333 GCA_051657745.1 Dermatophilaceae bacterium
CGATCGACCCCCCGGCGCCGATCGACCCCCCGGCGCCGATCGACCCCCCGGCGCCGATCGACCCCCCGGCGCCGATCGACCCCCCTGCGCCCTGACCTGGCGTAGCGCGGGCGTGCCGACGTTGACCGCCATCGGGTAACGCCGGAGCCGCAGGAACGACGAGGGCGCCGGGCGTCAGACCCGGAGACCGTGGATGTCGGACTCGATCGAATGATGCGCACCGAGGTCAGCGAGGTCGTACCCGAACCGGGCGATCCGCTCGGCATGACGACGCTCGATGATCCGCCGCTGCCACCCACCAGGCCGCAGCGGCGATCGCATCGCCGCCCACCATTCCTCGTACCCCGCGCCATGCGACCCCGAGAGCCCGGGTAGTGGGTACGCGGCATCCAGACCGAGTAGTGCACGGACCCGGGCGAGTTCGCGTTCGGGCTGAGCAACCAGGGTCTCGTGGTGCACGACGAGCGCGCGCGGGAGTTGCTCGAGATCCCGAGCGAGGATGTCGTGCGCGACCAACCAGTGCTCGACCAAGCGGTTCACCGTCTCGAATCGGCGCGGATCGCCAGAGGCGAAACTGCGCCACTTCTTTGTCGACAGCGCCACCGTCACTGGGTGCCGGACCACCACGATCAGTGCCGAGCCGGGGAAGGCCGCGTGGAGGAAGCGACCCATCACCATGTTCGGCGGAGACTTCTCGAGCAGAAGCCGGCGACGGCTGTCCCAGTAGGGCAGCCACGCATCAAGCATGGCCTGGGGGGCAGAGCCGGTGAGCAGTGCTGAGGCCTCGGTGAGGTGCGCCCGCGGGTCACGCGCGAACCGGCCGGACCCGCCGTACACCTTGGCCTTCGGGTAGACGCGCTGCAGGTGCTGACCCTCGTCCTCGCGGACACCCGTACCGTCCAACCCGGATACGTCCGGGTGCTCCGCGAGCATTCGAGCGAAGGGCGTGGTGCCACTACGGTGCAGCCCGCCGACAAACACCAGGCGCCGAGGGTCGACGGTACGCATCAGTCAGTCCTCCCACAGCGCGGCGGCGGAGGTCGCGCCGGTGACCCGCACCGGATTCGTACCGACGGTGCTGGGCACCGGCTCGCCCCGCACCAGCGCCTCGACCGTTGTTGACGCACCCGGCGTGACCGGTGCACCCGTGGACCAGAGGTAGGCGACGGTGCGGCCGCCTCGCGTGAACGCCACGCCGCGGACGCCACCGCGGACGACCGCCTCAGCCTTCGCCTCCCGGGCATCGGCAGCGAGCCGGGCGTAGACCTCGCCCAGCGGCCGCACCGTGGCGTTGGCATCGAGGAGACCGGTGCGCGGCTCGTCGGAGTTGCGACCCTCCGGGTTGGGGATCAGCGGCAGCCAGATCACCTTGCGCCAGCCAGCCCCGAGGAAGACCGCGGTCTTCTCGACCATGTCGGCCACCTGCTCGCCCTCGGGCAGCTCGGCCCCCCGGACGAAGCTCCCGGCCTCCCACAACTCGACCGGCACCCGGCCCGGAGTGGTGGCCCGGATGTACTCGACAAGCCGGGGAGCCACCGAGGCGTCCTCGTAGAAGTGCACCTGCCGCACATCGACCACGCCGCTCGCCAGGAGCCGCGTGGTCGCGGCGAGATACTCTCGATTGCGCTGCTGCTGCTCACCCTCGAGGGCCGTTCGGAGCGACGCGGCATCCGAGGCTTTGGGTAACTGCTCGCCGCGGGTGCCGAACCGCCTGGCGTAGTAGGCGTTCCAGGCATCGACGGCGGCCTTGTCATCACCGGCCTCGAGCAGCCGTCGGGCAATACCGACGCCATAGCTGGTGCTGCTGAGACCGGCATCGACGACGGTGGCCGACCCGTCGACCGATCGGATGGTGCGTGCTGCGAGCGCCACGAGCCGCTCGTACTGCGGCACGGTGCCACCCCAGAACGACGGCGAGTTGACCTCGTTCTCGACCGCCCAGACCGTCACTGATCGGGAGTAGCGCCGCACGAGTTCGGTGACGAAGCCGCTGTACTCCTGCTCCGAGGTCGGCACGCCCGACTCGGTCTTGGCTTTGTTGCCGCGGACGAACTGGGCCTCGCGGCCGGTGGCCCAGCACTGCCCGACCCGGATCTTGAGCATGAGGTCGACGCCTGCCTTGTCGGCCTGGCGCACGATACGGTCGATCGTGCGCCAGTTGCGTTCCCCGCGCCGCTCCTCGACCTGGCACCAGACCAACTCGTAGAACGTCGACCCACCGGAAAGCCGAGTGACGTAGGGCTCAAAAGAGGTGAATCGGCCCCAGTCCCACTTGGCTCCTACCGGCCCGACCCCGCCAACCGGGGCGGACCCGGTGGCGGTGGGCGACACCGGCGGCGCGGCCGACGCGCGAGCGCTGGTCGACGACGAGGGGGTCACGTAGTCGGCGCTGGTACCGCTCGCGCACCCGGTCAGGGCCACGACCAGGGCTGCGGCACAGGACAATACGACGGTGCGCGTGCTCACGGCATCGTCGCCTGATCCTCGCGGAGCCGGGCCAGCCGCGCGTCCAGGTCGCGGGCCAGCTCGAGCGCTCGCGGGTCGATGTCCAGGGGTGCGTTCCCGTGAGTCGTGCGGCGCGTGATGTGGGCACACAACGCCGGGTCGAACGGGAAGTCAAGAAAGCCGCACAGATGGCGCATCGTGGCGGCGGGCTCCGCGGCGAACCTGTCGTACGACACGACGAGCACGTCGGAGCGCTGGTCAAGGCCGAGGTCGAACACCAGCTGATTGCGCACGACCCAGAACAGCGCGGCAGCGGTGTGCGGGGTCATCACCTCCGTGTCGAAGGAGCGCACCAACGCCACGCTCGACGCCGGCAACCGCTCGCCCTGCCATCGCAACTCGCCCCGGCCGGCGGCGATCTCGCGCAGCGCGATGAGATTTGCCGGGCCGAACTTGGCCACCTCCGACCGGGCCCGTTGCATGACGTCACGGACGACCCAGACGGCCTTGCCGCCCGGCAGGGCCGGGTCGTCAAGAAAGCGGTCGACCTGGTGCGAGTCACAGATCGGCTTGAGCAGCACCAGCCGGTGCCGGCTCCGGGCCACCGCCTCAGCGAGCACATCACCCCCGCGGAGCCGGAACCGGTGGAACAGCGCGCGGTCGTTCTCGCCACGCGCGTCGATCTCAGGCGCCGCGTCGAGGCCGCGGAGCAGCATGTTTGTGCCCGACCGCTGCAACCCCACGACATACACCGGCCGGGCCGTGCCCGGCTCACCCCCATGACGCCACCGCCAGTGAACCTTGCGCGCCGCGGTGCTGATCCGTTCCCGCGGGTCAAGGCGGTCTTCCTCGACCAGGCGTCCCAGGCCTTCGGTGCGCGCCCAGTACGCGTGGCGCACCACCTTCCGCGCAAGGTAGCGGGGCCGGGACTCCGGGCCGACCGGTGGCGCGCTCCAGCGGGCGAGCAGGTCGCCGCGGGGCATCAGGCCCGCACCCCAGCTGCGAGGTGGGTACGGATGACGGCACGCAACTCGGCCACCCGGGTGGCGGACTCGGCCGCAACGGCGGACTCAAGCGCCGGGAGCGACATCGGAGCGGGGTTGCCGTAGCCCGGCGCGAGAAACGCGGCGTACTCGTCGGCCGGGATGCTGAGTGGCCCGACCAGCAGGCTGGTGTTGTCGATAACCGGCATGGGCCGCGGGTCGCGCACGTACATATCGGGCTCCAATTGTCGGCCGTCCCGGAGGAGCAGCGCCAACCGGTGACCGCCATCGCCGACATGCAGGGTCTTGGCCACCGTCAGACCCGAGTCGGCCAGTGGGCGGACGCCGGTGACCCGCAGGGTAACTGGGTGCGCCCGGTCAAAACCGCACTCGCGGTATGACCTTAGCAGTGCCGCAGTGCGACCAACCCGGTCGGCGAACGCCGACTCCAGGGCGACCGGGTCGGCAGCCAGGTGCGGGCGGAACCGAGCCACCTCGACCTGCCGGAACCAGACGGCGTACCGCTGGTGCTGAGCGCCAGCGACGATGGTCTCGAGGTCGGCGTCGAGCCGCGGCTCCAGCCAGTCGAGAAAACGGGCTCGAACGACTACGTCAAACCGCAACGGCGCGATCAGCGCAGCAATATCGACGGGCTCCTCACCGGCACTGCGCGGCCGCCAGGTGATGGCACGTGTGAACCGGCGGACTATCCCGCGCCGAATTGACCCCTGCATCGATCCTCCTGCCAGGACCTTCGAACTGACCGAGCGAGCGCTCGCCCCGGATTCCCGACTGATCGTAACCGTTCCGCGATGGGTGCACCGGGGATCGGCGGGATTACCGTGCGTGTTTTCGGGCCGACCGAGCCGCATCCGACCGCGCCGGCGCGGTAAGTTACTGTGCGGTCGCAAGGAGGGGTCGGTGCCGATATGCGGGTGCTCCACGTCAACAAGTTCATGCACCGGCGCGGCGGCGCCGAGGGCTACGTGTTCGATGTCGGCGCGCTGCAGGCCGCCCGGGGCGACGAGGTCGGGTTCTGGGGCATGCGCCATCCGGATGACGACGCCGCGCCGTTACCGCTGGCTGACACTTTCGCCCCGCACATCGAGCTCGACCCGGCACCTGCCGGCCTGGCCGGGCTCGGCGCGGCGGCGCGGATGGTGTGGTCGCCCCGCAGTCGCACCGGCCTCGAGCAGGCGCTGGCCCGCTTCAAGCCGGACATCGTGCACTTCCATAATGTGTACCACCAGCTCTCCCCATCGGTAGTCGCGGCGGTGGCCGCGGCCGGGGTGCCGTCGGTGATGACGCTGCACGACTACAAGCTGGCCTGCCCCAGTTACCAGCTGCTCGCCGCTGGTCGGCCGTGCCAGGACTGCGTAGGCTCGGGCACCTGGCACGCAGTGCGGCGCCGGTGCAAGGGTGGGTCGCTCGGGGCGAGCACCGTACTCGCCGTGGAGTCCGGCCTACACCGGGCCATCGGCGCCTGGGACCGGGTCGGTCTGTTCATCAGCCCGAGCCGCTTTCTCGCCGACGTCATGCGGCGCAACGGCCTTGCAGCTGAACGGGTTCGGGTGCTGCACAACGTCGTCGACCCGGCCGGGTCCTCGGCCGCCGGGCCAGGCCGGGGCTTGGTCGTCGCCGGCCGGCTCAGCCACGAGAAGGGTGTGGATGTCGCCATCCGGGCCATGGCCGACGTGCCCGGCGAGGTCGTGCTGCACGTCGCCGGCGACGGATCGGAGGCCGGGCGACTGCGCGAACTCGCCGATCGGCTCGCTCCTGGCCGGGTGCGGTTCCACGGCCGGATGACGGCCGTTGACCTGCACCGCCTGGTCGCCTCGTGCGTGGCGACGGTGGTGCCCTCACGGTGGCACGAGAACCAGCCACTGTCAGTGCTCGAGTCGTTCGCGCTCGCGGTGCCGGTGGTGTCCACCGACCTCGGCGGGCTACCCGAGTTGGTCACCGATGGCAGTACCGGGCGGCTGGTCCCGGCCGACGACCCACACGCGCTCGCCGCCGCGCTCACCGCGATGGTCGCCGACCCCGAGGCTGCGCACGCCATGGGCTGCACGGCGCGTGAGCTGGTGGCGACCGACTTCTCGGCGGCATCGCATCTCGCCGGTCTGGACGGCATCTACCGGGACGCGGCTCGCGCTCGCGCAGGGACGCCGGTGGGCCGATGAACCCGGCACCACGCGACCGGCCAGTGGGTGCCCAGTCGCTCCGGCCGGCCCTCGGGGTAACCCAGGTGCGTCCGGCGAGTGCCCACGTGCCCGGGCCGACCGCCGACGCACCAGACCACGAGCGTCCAATCCGGGTGCTCTATATCGCCGGCGCCGGCCGCAGCGGCACCACCATCATCAGCTCGGTACTCGGCCAAGCGGAGGGCCTCTTTGCGGCCGGCGAACTGCGCTTCGCCTGGGAGCGCGGCGTTGGCCAGGACCACCGATGCGGCTGCGGTGAACCGTTCAGCCAGTGCCCGGTCTGGGTCGACGTCATGGCGCGCACCATCGGCTCGACCAGCCCGCCGGACCCGATCGCACTGCACGAGAACCTGCTTCGCCGCCTGCGCATTCTCCGTGCGCCGCAGGGCCTGCTGCGCACGGCACTCGGCCGGCCGGCCGTCCCGCAGCACCGTGACGACGCCGACATCCACCGGCTGTACCGCGCCGTGGCCGACCTCGACGGCGTGGACATCGTCGTCGACTCCTCGAAGAACCCGATGTACGCCATCCTGCTCGACCGGCTCCCCGGCGTCGAGCTCACGGTGCTCACCGTGGTGCGCGACCCCCGAGCCGGCGCCTTCTCCTGGCGCCGTGTGAAAGCCACCGGCGACCGTGACGACGGCGCCACCATGGAGCGACTCGAGGTGTGGCGCAGCGCCCTGGTCTGGACCGTGTGGTACTTCCTGCTCGGTCGCTGGTTTCCCGCCGGCGACCGGCACCTGGTGATGCGCTACGAGGACTTCGTGGCCGAGCCCGAGGCGTCGGTACGCCGCATGCTCGACCGGCTCGGTCGCGACAACGGGCCCGACTTCGCCGACGATGGCTCCGTCCTGCTATCGCCGACCCATACCGTGGCCGGCAACCCGAACCGGCACTCATCCGGGCGCACCCGGCTCACCATCGACGACGAGTGGCGCCGCCGGATGCCGTGGCGCGACCGGGCCCTCGGCACCTTGCTGACACTGCCGTTGCTCCGCCGATACGGCTACCGCGTGGGTGGGGTCACCGCCCGCGGATGACGCGCGCGTCGGTCCGTACCGGGATGGTCAGGCTGAGGGCACCACGACCGTTCGCGGGTCGCTGTTCTCGGAGTTGCCGAAGGAGTTGACCGCGCGCACCTGGTAGACATACGACCGCCCGGGCACCAGCCCGGTGTCAACGAACGAGAGCACCCCGGCGCCCGTGGTGGTCAGTCGAACGCTGTCGCGCAGCACCACGAACCGGGTGACCGGTGCCGCGCCAGGAGCCGACAGCGTCCACGACAGGCTGGCCGTCGCGCCCGGCCCGGCACTCGCCGTGAGCACCGGGGTGGCCGGCACACCGGTCGTGCCCACCACCGAGATCGCTGCGGTGCGCGGCCCCTCCCCGACGGCGTTGACCGCAGCCACCTGGTAGGCGCAGCTCTGCTGCACCGGGCAGGAGCGGTCCTCGACCGCCCGCGAGCTGGCACCGACCTCCGAGAGCAGCGACTCGCCACCTCCGGCCACCGACCGGTAGACCCGGTACCCGCTCACCGTGGACCCACCGTCGGACGCCGGCGCGCTCCACGTCATCCGGGCACTCGTGCCGCCGACGACCGCGAAGTCCCGCGGCTCGGTGGGCACGACGGTGGCGCCGCTGTCAGGCGTGGCCGTGACCGGCGCGGATCCGAGCCCGTCACCCACCGAGGTGGAGGCGCGCACGACGTAGCGGTACTCGACCCCATTGGTGAGGCCAGTGTCGGTGAAGGCGGTTCCCGCAGTGGCGCCCACCTGGGTGAGTACGCCGGAACCGTTGTCGCGCAACAGGAGATACCGGCTGACCCGGGCGCCTCCGTCAGTGTCGGGATGGCCCCACTGCAGCGTGACCGACCGGTCGGTCGGCACCGCGGTCACACCGATCGGCGCGCCAGGGGGTACGAGTGCCGACCGGTCGCTGAACACTCCGAGGCGTGGCTGACGGTTCGAGCCCACCGCGGTGAAATCGCCCCCGGCGACGAGTGCCGTGGGAGTGCTCGCCAGCACCCAGATCCCGAAGGCGCTGTTGACCCGGGGGGCGAAGGCTCCGATGGCACCGCTGACCAGGTCGACCTCGGCGATCTTGCTGCGGTCGAGTCCGTTGAACGAGGCGGTACCACTGAAGTGCCCTGCGCAGTAGACGTTCGGGCCGAGTACCCGCACCGCCACGATGTCGCCGGTGCTCCGGTAACTCCAGTCGGTGCGACCGGTCACCGCATCCTGACGCGTGCACCCGCCGCCACCACCACCGACCGCGACGACGAGCGAACCGCCGGCGAGGTCGAGATCGAAGACCGGTGAACGGTTGCGCCCGTTGGTGGTGCCCGACCGGAACGTGGCGTCGGGCACCGCGGTGGCTCCGGTGCCCACCAGCGCGAGTTTGCCGAGCGCCGAGACGCCGAACAGGCTGGTGAAGTCGCCGCCGATGTACAGGCCGCTGGTATGGGCGGCCGGGACGATGACGCGGACCCGGCCGTCCGCCGCGATCGAGGCGGACCAGGCGCGGTCGAGTTCACCATCGGCGCCGATTCGGGCTACCCGGGCGACGGCGGTGCTGCCGGTGCCATCCTGAATCTGCTCGAACGCCCCACCGACGTAGACGGATGACGCCCGCACGGCGATGGTCTCGACCACGCCGAATGCCTGTGGCTGCCAGGCCGATAGCGCCCCTGTCGCGAGGCTCACCGCGGCCAGGTTGCGCCGTGGTACGCCGTTGACCGCGGTGAAGTCGCCGCCGAGGTAGACCGTGTCACCATCGACGGCGACGGCGAGCACCGCCCCCGTGACCTGTACCGGCCACTCCACGAACGCCCCGGTTTCGGGGTGCCACAGCGCCACCCCACGGGCCGGGCGGCGTTGGTCGGCCGGGCCGAGCGCGGTGCTGAACGACCCACCGACGAGCACGCCGTGGGAGGTCGGTACGAGCTCGGACACCCGGCCGTCGACACCCCACGACCGGGACATCCAGGTCGTGGCTCCGAGCGGCTCCGCCGATGCGCCCGGGCCGGCGACCAGTGCGGCCACCGCGGCGGCCACACTGGTCAGCATGGCCGCCACGGCCCGGGTCGGACTCATGGTGTGCCGCGGAGCAGCGCGAAGCCCTGGGCGATGGCGGTCTTCTGGCCAGCGAAAGTGAAGTCGCCACCGACGAGCAGGCCATACGGGCTGACCGCGAACGACCACACGCCCATCGGCTGGTCGAACTCGGGCGCATAGGTGAGCAGGTTGCCGGTGGTCGCGTCGAACACGACAAACCGCTGCCGCTCGACATCGGTGCCGGCCGGGGTGGCCCAGCAGACTCCGCCGCTGCCCTTATTGCCGCCGTGCGAGCCGTAGTAGAAGCGCCCGTTGACCTCGAGGGTGCCCTGCATCCCGGCGTTGCAGAAGGTGCGCCAGATCAAGCCGGTGGGCCGGGTCGGGGTGGCGAGGTTCACCGCGTCGTACTGGTAGATGTAGTCGGGGCAGACGTCACCGCCATAGAGCCGCTGACCGTCATCCGAGAGGTAGATGCGGTTGATCCAGGGACCGACCGTGCTGCAGCCGAGTACACCACCAAGCCGGCGCGCGTCCAGAGCGCCGCTTGCGCCGCTCACCACCGCGATGCCGCCGGCAACGCTGGTGCCGTTCACCGTGGTGAACGGCCCAGAGAGGTAGACCTTCGAGCCGTCCGGCGCAACCTCCAAGCCCTGGACCATGCCGTTCGCCCGGAGCCGGCCAGCAGGCCCCGAGGTGTCGGCCACCCAGGCCGGGTCGAGGGCTCCGGTGGTGGGGTGAAGCCGGGCCGTGTGCAGCCGTGCCGTGGTGCCGACCTTGGTGAATTTGCCGGCGACGTAGACACCGGCGGCGCTCAGCCCGAGCCGGATGACGGTGTTGTTGAGCCCGGCCTTGAAGCTCGCCACGGCACCGGTGGTGGTGCTGACCTGGGCGACCTTGTTGCGGGCCACGCCACCCACGGTGGTGAAATCACCGGCGACGTACACCGTGGAGCCGTCGGGCGTGGGTTCGAGGTCGAGCACCATCCGGTCGACGTCGGCCTGGAACGCGGGGTCGGCCTTCCCGGTGGCCAGGTCGATCACCGCGAGCCCGCGCCGGATCAAACCGCCCACGCTGGTGAAGGCACCGCCGGCGACGACCTCGTCATTGAGCCGTAGCAGCGAGTACACCCGGTTGCCGGTGACCGGGTTCCAGCCGGTGAGAGTGTTGCTCGCGAGGTCCACCTCAGCGGAGTGGTGTCGTTGCTGGCCGAGCACCTGCCCGAACTGCCCACCGATGAGCAGCTTGCCGGCCGACACGTCGATGGTGTCGACCGTGTTGGGGCAGGTCGCCGGCAGCCCGTAGACCGACTTGGTGTCGTGGGGGCAGTGCGCGAGGGTCAGGCCGAGGTCGCGCGAGGTGGCCGCGCCGAGCCCGTCCACGGTGGCATAGGCGGTGCGGGTTTGGCCACCGACCGAGGTGAAGTCGCCGCCCAGGTGGACCAGCCCGGCGGAGCCGTCAACCTCGACCGCGCGAACCACGCCGTTCGCCGACGGGTTCCACGACTGCACGTCACCGAACCCGGTGGCGAAGGAGGCCACCCGGCCGCGACCGGCGGTGGCGACTGACCGGGACGACACGCTGGTGAAGTCGCCACCGGCGTACAGCGTGCCGCTGTCGGGGCTGAGCGCGAGCGCTCGCACCTGCGCCGAGGTCTGCCCGGAGAAGGTGGCGTCGACAGCGCCGGTCGTGGCTGACACCCGTCCGAGGTACCCCCGGCTCACTCCGCTCAGGGTGGTGAACTGACCGCCGACGTAGACACTGTCGCCGGCCGCGGTCAGCGCGAGGACGGTGTTGTTGGCACTGCCGGCCCAACTGGCCACCGCGGCACCGGTGGTGGCGTTGACCGCGGCGAGGTTGGTGCGTGCTCCGCCGCCGGCCTGGGTGAACTTGCCGCCGATGACGAGCGTTCCGCCGACCAGCGCGAGCGCCCACACCGGCCCGTTGACGTTCGCGGTGAAGGTGCGGTCGAGCGAGCCGTCGGCCCGGATGTGGGCGACGCTGCGCCGGTAGATCCCGTCGACGTCGCCGAACTCACCACCGAGGTACCACCCACCGGCACCGTCGGAGAGTGTGGTGTACACGTCGCCGGTGACCATCTGCCGGGTGCCGATCAGCGCCCCGGTGCCGGGGTCGGTCCGCGCGGTGTGCCCCACGGTGGGGCCCACGTAGTCGAAGCCACCGCCGATCAGTGCCTTCGTGCCGAGCGGCACGATGTCCATGACCCGCCCGTTAGCACCCCAGATCGAGGTATCAGCGGCCGAGGCCAGGGACAGCGGCGGGGGGATGTCGGCGCTCGCGGCAGGCGCGGCGACGAGCGTCGAGCCGACGAGCGCGAGCACCATGGCAAGCACGGCGGCCATCCGGCTGGCGACTGGGGCGGATGACGGCAGGCGGACGAGTGTCATGACGGTGTCCTTCGGGGCGGGGACGGACGGGTGATGCTGGTCGTGCGGGTGTGGGTCGTGCGGGTACGGCTGGCCTAGGGGTCGGGATTGGCGGGGTGGGATCGCGACGGCGCCGCCTGCTGACCTGGGCGACGGAAGAACGGGGTCGCGCGGGCCCGAGCGAACCCGTGGTAGATGGCGGCAACCGCGTCGGCGGCGGCCGGCCAGCGATACGGCGCGACCAAGTCCGGTGCCTCCTGGACCGCGTCCGCACGCAGCGACTCCCGGTCATGCCACATCGCGACGAGTTCAGCGGCCAGGGCGGCGAGGTCCCCCTGGGGGAAGATGCGGTGAGCAGCGCACCGGCACAGCTCGAGCACCTCGCGGTGCGGGGGGATGTCGCTGGCGAGCACCGGGATTCCGTAGGACGCCGCCTCGAGCAGGGTGAGCGGGAGGCCCTCGAGGTCGGAGGGCTGCACGAACACCGCCGCGTGCTGGTAGACCCCGGCCAACTCATCGCGGTAGAGAAAGCCCGGCATGACGATGCGGGAGTCCCCATCCGCCAGCGCGGCGAGCTCGCCGAGATAGTCATCGGTGAACGCGGACCCGCCCACGATGACCACCTTCACGTCCTCCGGCAGCGACCGGGCCGCCTGGACCAGCAGATCGGGCCGCTTCTCGGGCACCACCCGGCCGACGAACAGCACGTAACGGCCCGGCTCGAGGCCGTACTCGGTACGCAGCCGTTCGGGCAACGGCGCGGGCGCCGGTTCGGGGACACCGTTTGGGACGTAGACCGGCTGGCAGCCGAACACCGCGTCGTAGTGGTCGGTGAGCGCCCGGCTCACCGTGACTACGGCGTGCGGGACGTGCCCACTGAGTCGGTGCGCGAGGGCGAGGACCGAGGACGCTGGCCCCCGCCACTTCGCCCGCTGGTGGTCCAGACCGTGCACGGTGAGCACGACCCGCCGACTGGTCAGGTACCGCACCAGCGGCGCAATCAAACCGGGCCCGAGCGCGTGGTAGTGCACAACGTCGGCCCCGGAGAGCAGCGCATGCACGGTGGAGGTCAGGCTGTGCGAGATGGTGTCGAGGTGCTTGCCGCCCCGAGCGGGCGTGGCGACCAGGCGCATGCCGTGGTACGAACTGCCTGCCCGATGGCCGTAGCTGCGCCGGCAGTAGACGGTGACCTCAGTGTCGTCGCGCTCGGCGAGCAACCGCCCGAGTTGCTCGACGTGATGCTCGACGCCACCGTAGGTCGCCGGCACCCCCTTCTGACCGATCATCGCCACCCGCAGCGGCCGTCCCTGCGGGGCGGGCGAGGACGACCACGCACCGACTGACGAGCCGGTACCGGCATCCGACCGGGTGGTCCCGGCCGGCACCGTGGAGACGGTACCGGCATCCGACGTCACGGTGCCGGGCGTGGCAGCGGCGGCGACCTGGGGCTGGTCAGTGGTCATGTCACGTGCGGTCCGCGATCATCCCCGCCGCAACGGTGCGATTGGTGGCCTCGTCGATGAGCACGAAACCGCCGGTGGTGCGGTTACGGCCGTACTCGTCGCAGAGCAGCGGCACCGTGGTGCGCAGGCGGATGCGCCCGATCTCGTTCAGGTTCAACCCGATTGGAGTCTCATCGCGATGCAGCGTGTTCACATCGAGCCGATAGTGCAGCTGTTTGACCACAGCCCGCGCGGTGCGCGTGGTGTGCTTGACTGCGTACTTGCGGCCCACCTGAAGCGCAGCCGACTCGTCCATCCAGCAAACCATCGCATCGACGTCCTGCAGCACCTGCGGAGCGTTGTTTGGACGACAGATCAGGTCGCCCCGCGAGATGTCGATCTCATCCTCGAGCCGCACCGTCACCGACATCGGCGGGTACGCCGACTCGATCTCGCCGTCAGCGGTCTCGATGGCCTTGATCCGCGAGGTGAAACCCGAGGGCAACACCATCACGTCGTCACCCTTTTTCAGGATGCCGCCCGCTACCTGGCCGGCGTAGCCGCGGTAGTCGTGGTGGGCCTCGGAGTGCGGCCGGATGACGTACTGCACCGGGAAGCGCACGTCGATGAGGTTGCGGTCACTGGCGACGTGCACATTCTCGAGGTGATGCAGCAGGGTCGGGCCGGTGTACCACGGCGTGTTCGCCGACCGGTCGACCACGTTGTCGCCATGGAGCGCCGAGACCGGGACGACCTGCAGGTCGGGGATCCGCAACTTGGTGGCAAACCCGGTGAACTCGTCCTTGATGCGCTCGAAGACGGCTTCATCCCAGTCGACCAGGTCCATCTTGTTCACCACGAGTACGAGATGTGGCACCTCGAGCAGGGTCGCGAGGAAGGCATGCCGGCGGCTCTGTTCGACCAGGCCCTTGCGCGCATCGACGAGCACCAGCGCGAGGTCAGCCGTCGAGGCACCGGTGACCATGTTGCGGGTGTACTGAATGTGGCCGGGGGTGTCGGCGATGATGAACTTGCGCTTGGGAGTAGCGAAGTAGCGGTACGCGACATCGATCGTGATGCCCTGCTCACGCTCGGCGCGCAGGCCGTCGGTGAGCAGCGCGAGGTTGACATGCTCCTCGCCGCGCTCGCGACTGACCCGCTCTACCGCCTCGACCTGATCCTCGAACACGGTCTTGGTGTCGTAGAGCAGGCGTCCAATCAGGGTGCTTTTGCCGTCATCGACCGAGCCGGCAGTGGCGAACCGGAGGATATCCATCAGAAGTAGCCTTCCCGCTTTCGGTCCTCCATAGAGGCCTCGCTGAACTTGTCGTCGCCGCGCGTTGCGCCGCGTTCGGTTACTCGCGTGGAGGCGACCTCCTCGATCACCGCAGCCACCGTGTCGGCGTCGCTGCGGACCGCGGCCGTGAGGGTCGCGTCACCGACCGTGCGATACCGGACCCGGCGCTTCTCGACGACCTCGCCAGCCCGTGGCGTGACGAATTCGCCGACCGCGTAGAGCATTCCGCCGCGGTCGACCACCTCCCGGTCGTGGGCGAAGTAGATCGGCGGCAAGTCGATGTGCCGGCGTTGCACGTAATGCCAGATGTCCAGTTCGGTCCAGTTCGACAACGGGAAAACCCGGATGCTCTCGCCGGGGTGGATGCGGGCGTTGAAGAGGCTCCACAACTCGGGGCGCTGGTTCTTCGGATCCCACTGGCCGAAGTCGTCGCGGAACGAAAAGATGCGCTCCTTCGCCCGGGCCTTGTCCTCGTCACGCCGGGCGCCACCGAAGATCGCCTGGTACCCGCCCTGTTCGAGCGCGTCGAGCAGCACCGGGGTCTGGATCCGGTTGCGGGTGCCGTCGGGGGGCTCCGACACGGTGCCGGCGTCGATGGCGTCCTGCACCGAGGCGACGACGAGCGAGACGCCGAGCTCGCGAACCCGCCGGTCTCGGAACCCGAGCACTTCGGGGAAGTTGTGCCCGGTGTCAACGTGCAGCACGGGGAACGGGATCCGCGCCGGTGCAAACGCCCGCTCGGCCAGTGAGAGCATGACGATGGAGTCCTTGCCTCCCGAGAACAGCAGCACCGGCCGCTCGAACTCGGCAACGACCTCCCGGATGATGTAGATCGCCTCAGCCTCGAGGGCGTCAAGATGGCTGAGCTGGTACGGGTGGCTCGTCATGACGAGGTGCCCCTTTCGACGGTTCGGATGGCATCGAGAACAGCGCTCGCCACGTCGGTGTGGGCGATCACCAGGTCGGGAAGGCGGGGGTCGCGGCGGTTGTAGACCAGCGCTGAGCCGTCGGCGCGGCTGGTGTGTAGACCGGCGGCCGCGGCAACGACCACTGGTGCGGCGGAATCCCATTCGTACTGGCCCCCGGCGTGCACGTAGGCGTCTGCGACGCCATCGACAACAGCCATGGCCTTGATGCCAGCCGAGCCCATCGGCACCAGTTCGGCATCCAACTGTGCAGCGAGTTCGACGACGAAGGCAGGTGGACGGGTCCGACTCACCGCGAGCCGCACCGCGCCGGGACGCCGGGCTGGAACGACCGGCGGGTCGCCGGTGACCATGACGTCGCCGCGAGCCGGTCGGCCGACCGCCCCGGCGACCAGCGCGCCCCGTTCCCAGAGCGCCACGTGCACGGCCCAGTCGTCGCGGGGCACCTCACCGAACTCGCGGGTGCCATCGAGGGGGTCGATGATCCACACCCGGTCGGCGGCGAGGCGGCGGGCGTCATCCGGGCTTTCCTCGCTGAGCACGGCGTCGCCGGGTCGAAGCTCATGCAGGAGCCCGAGCAGCAGTGCGTTGGAGCGCCGGTCGCCCTCGGCCCGCAGGCCTGCCGCGTCGCCGGCCCAGGTGGCGCGGAGCCCGAGCAACAACTTTCCGGCCTGGTCGGCAAGCTGGTGAGCCACGAGGTGGTCAGTGCTGGTGGTGGCCGCACCGGTGGCGTCGGCCGGTCCGGGTGGGGTGGGGTGTCCGAGCGACGCAGTCATCAGTAGGCCCCCCGTCCCTTGACGACCGCCTTGACGGTGCGCATCAGGATCTGGGCGTCGACCGACAGCGACCAGTTGTCGACGTACCACAGGTCGAGTCGCACCGAGTCGACCCAGGAGAGGTCGCTCCGGCCGGAGACCTGCCACAGGCCGGTCATTCCGGGCCGCACCCGCAGGCGGCGCACGGTATCCGACTCGTAGGTGTCGACCTCGCGGGTAAGCGCCGGCCGTGGCCCGACCAGCGACATCTCGCCTCGGACCACGTTGATCAACTGTGGCAACTCATCGATCGAGTACCGCCGCAGGAACGCACCGACGCGGGTGACCCGAGGGTCGTCCTGAAGCTTGAAGAGCGTCTCGTTGCCGTCATGCTCACCGGCGCGAGTCGGCAGCATTCGGTCGGCGTCGATGCACATCGTGCGGAACTTGAACATCGTGAACATCCGGCCTTCCTCCCCGACCCGGCGTTGGCGGAAGATCGCCGGGCCAGGCGAGTCGCGCCGCACCGCCACGGCGATGGCGAACAGCACCGGCGCAGCGAGCACCAGTGCAGCGAACGCGACCACGCGATCTGCGGCGAGCTTGGCGGCGTACTTCACACCGCTGCTGACCGGCCGCTCGACATGCAGCATTGGTAGCCCGCTGGCGCGACGGAGCGAGAGCCGTGGGCCGGCGACCTCGACAATGCCCGGGGCGATCAGGAGGTCGACATCGCGCTGCTCGAGCGCCCATCCGAGCCGGCGGAGCGCCTGGCCAGACATCGTCGGGCTGCTCGCGACCGCCACCACCTCGGCACCAACCCGGTCAACGGCATCGAGGGTGCTCGCTTCATCACCAAGCAGCGGCAGCGAGGCAAACTCCGGCGAGGAGACAACGGGGTCGTCGAGGTCGCTCACGCAGACCCCGACCACGTGCATGCCGGTGGTGCGCGGCGAGGTGATGATGCGGGCGGCACAGTCGAGCACGGCGCGGGCGTCGCCGACCAGCACGGTGCTGTTGAGACACATCCCGCGGTCGCGCGCCATCGCGAGGTCACGCCGGAGCAGCCAGCGGGCGGCCATGGTGGCCAGCACCATCGCGGGCACCGCCACGAGGAGGACACCGCGCGAGAACTCGAGTTGCAGCGCGAACGACGCGATGGCCACACCGGCGACGAGGGTGGCGGCCGCCCGGCTCACAGCGCGGTACTCCTCGGGGCCGGTACCGATGTAGCGCGGTGCATAGGCGCCATGCCGCGCCAGTACGACGAGCCACGTGACGGCGAGCACCATGACGGTGACCTGCATTACCTGGGTGGACCCCCACAGTTCGGCGACCTCGCCGAACACCGCCTCGCGGCACCACAGGCCGGCCAGCAGCCCGACCACCGCCGACAGCGCGTCGGCCACCATCGCGCGCGACCGGTGAGTGCGCTGCCATGGGGTGATGCCAGGTCGAACCCGGCCGTGACCGAACGCTGCGACGTCGATGTGCGCCACCGCGCGTCGTGGGCTCAACCACCCCCCCGCGCCCGTCTCCTCGATGCTGCTCACTGTCGAGCCCCCCGGCATCCGGCAGTCAACCGGGCCGACCTGGCAGCACCGCGGTGGCAAGCACCCACGGCCGTCTCAGTCGTGAGCCCGAGGTGCAGACACCCTCGAGCCTGAGCCCGGCGTCGCATACGAGAACCCTGCGGAAGTACCATCGAACGATTGACCCCTGCTATCGATCTGCTTCGACGATGCCGATTCGAGCGTGTGATGCCGAGCCGACTGTCGAGTGCCACCGGATCCTGCGCCCGGGTGGTGAGCGCTAACGATAGGAGACGCTAGGGCAGCCGGCGATATGAACGACCCGAACATCATCCGTTCGGTCAGCCGCCATCAGCCGAACGGCCGATGGCGGTGTTGTCGCTCACGCTATCGGAGTTGGTGGTCCAGGCGGCCTCGCGCGGGCCCCACCCACCGCCCCGGGTGCGCCACCTGAGCGACTGGTCCATCGTGAGGTTCCCTCGCTGCATGCCGCGACGTCGCCTACAACGACGACGGCTTCCACGTCCGCACCAGCCACGGATGACGGGTCATGGCCACCCTGCGCACCACCACCATCAGCCTGCTCCGCCGCACCGGGACCACCACCATGACCGCAGTCCTACGCCCACAACCACCGACAACCAGGCAAGGTCAGCACCCTACTGACCAGCACACATACGAATTTGCTGTGATTCTGCACTCTGGTGAGGAAAGCCTGTGATGAGAATCTGCGATCAACTAGGTTTTTCCTTAGTTGATCGCCCTTCTCGCCCATCGTTACGGTTTTATTCTGGGGGAGAATTGGTTCAGGGCAAAGCACGACCGCTAGTTCCCTCATTGTTTCTCAGTATTGACCGTCCGCGACGAGAAGGAAATTCCTTATGCGTGTATCACGTTTCACGAAGCACTCGAATCGTGCGGCCTTGACGGTCGCCGCGTTGGTAGCAGGAACGATATCGGTTGCCGTACTATCGTCGACTGCCTCTGCTCGCTATGTTCCCCCTGAGAAGTGGACGGTTCCCGCCGGGGTCTGGCTAAATTCCGGACAGAGGGTCGACCTCCGCTGCTTCTCCAAAAATGACAGGACGGCCTTGTATCGCGCGTGGACTGCCCTTCCAAGTTCCGAACGCACGATAGCGATGCTTACGGGAGCAGACATTGACAGCGACCTAGGGAGCATCGGCTGTCAACCCCTCCCTTGGACGCGACCTACCCCGACGCCGCCGCCGCCTTCATGATCACGTTCGCCCGCGTCAACTCCGCGTTCACCCCGCAACGGGGAACCCCGATGTCGGAGCCGCTTCACCTCCGCCGATCCGGTGGGCTCTGGCGGGTACCTCCTCGACGTCGACTCTGACCTGACTCCGGCCTTCCCAGGACGGGAGTCCCGGACATGCCTGGGAAGGTACAACCCGCCCCACGCTGGCCTCAGCGCGGGGCGTGCACACGCTGCTGAGCATCGAGCAGGCCGAGGGTGATGAGTGACTCCACGGCATCCGCGGCGTCATCGACGATGAACGGGAGTTCCGTGCGTTCGGTCGGCGAGAAGTCCCGCAGCACGAAATCGGCCGGGTCCTGACGGCCGGGCGGGCGGCCGATACCGACCCGAACCCGGTGATAGTCCTTGGTTCCGAGTACGGCGCTGATCGACCGCAGCCCGTTGTGGCCTCCCTCGCCGCCACCTCGTTTGAGCCGCACCACCCCGGCATCGAGGTCGAGTTCGTCGTGCACCACGACCAATTGCTCGACCGGCACCGAGAAGAACCGCAGCAACCCTGCGACCGGCCCTCCCGACTCGTTCATGTAGGAGGTCGGCACCGCGAGCACCGCTGGCGCACCCGGCACCGACCCGCCAGCCACGCGCACCTGGGCGGCGGTGGCCCGAGCCTTGTGGGTGCGCAGTGCCGACCCGACCCGCTGGGCGAGCTCCGCGATGACCATGGCGCCTACGTTGTGCCGGTTGCCGGCATAGCGCTGGCCGGGGTTGCCGAGTCCGACGACGAGCCAGGGTGCGGTGTCAGTCACGGCATCCGAGTATGCCCGCATCCCATCCCGACGCTGCGGGCGGACGTCATCCGGACCGGGACGTGGTGCTGACGACGCCAGCACCACGCACGTCGGCCCGGTCTATGGTGGACCGGGCCGACGTGACGAGGTGAGGGTGAGGTCAACTCTGCTCGGACTGCCCTGCCTGGGCGACCGACGCGTCAGACTCGCCGTCGGCGGCTTCGGCATCGAGCGCATCCGCAGATTCCTGCTGGCTGATGTTGACAACGAGCGCGTCGGGGTCGGTCACGAGCACCGCGCCGGCGGGCAACTCGACCTGACCGGCGAGCACCTGGGAGCCGATGGCGAGGCCCTCGATCGACACAGTGAGCGACTCGGGGATCGCGGTGGCCTCGACCTCGACCTCGAGCGTGGTGTTGTCGGTGGTGACCACGGCCCCGGGCGCGGCCTCGCCCTCGACATGCACCGGGACATCGACGGTGACCTTCTCACCGCGCTTGACGATCACCAGGTCAACGTGTTCGATGACCGGCTTGATCGGGTCGCGCTGGACGTCCTTCGCGAGGGCGAGCTCCTCAGAGCCGTCGAGCACGATGGTGAGCAGCGCGTTGGAGTTCTTCAGCGCCAGCATCGAGTCGTGGCCGGGGAGGGTGATGTGCACCGGCGCGCTGCCGTGGCCGTACATCACAGCGGGAATCTTGTGGTCGCGGCGGATCCGGCGGGCCGCGCCCTTGCCGAACTGGGTGCGGGCCTCGGCGACGAGACGGGTGACAGACACGATGAACTCCTTGAAGTGGCGACGACGGGGCTAGAGCGTCCTCGGCGCGGGGCGTGACACCGAACGTCGAGGCGCGCGGGGCGCCATCCACTAGCGTGGTGCGCCGCCACCGTCGATCACGGATTCGTCAGGGATTCCGCGCAGCGTGCGCGGCCGGGCGGCTTTGCCCGATGCAACGTCCCTCGCCGAGGCAACCTCACGAGTGTAGGCGACTAGCGAGGGTCGGTGAAAACCGGCCCGGCCGACACCGGCCGGTCGCCGACCGCCGCCGGGGATGATGCCGGAGCGGCGCCACGGGTGTCACCGAGCCGGACCACCGCAACGCCGACCAGCAACACCAGCCCACCGACGACCTGGACTGGGCCGGGCACCTCGCCGAGCACCAGCCAGGCGACACACACGGCGAAAAGCACCTCAGTGAGTCCGACGAACGAGGCAACAGTCGAGCCGAGATGCCGCGCCCCGAGGACGCCGAGGACGTAGGCCACCGCAGCCGCGACGACGACGAGCTCGGCAAGGGCGACCCAGGCGGGGGCGGTCGCGGACCCGACGGCTACCGGCCCCGAGCCAGCGGTGAGCGGGACGAGACCGACGCCACCGGCGATGCCGAGCACGGCACCTCCGGAGGCGAGACCAATCGTGGCGAAGGCGAGCGGCGGCATCTGGGTGTCGCGGGCCGCGAGCACGTAGTGGCCGGCCAGCCCGACGGCGGCCACCAAGCCCCAGGCGACGCCGACGACATCCGAGCCAGCCGACCCGGCGACATCGAGTACGAGCACCAGCCCGGTGATCGCGGTGGCGATGCCGGCCAGGGTGACGCGTCCAGGCCTGCGGCGGGTGCTGGCCCATACCCAGAGCACGACGACCACGATGCCGAGGTACTCGATGAGCAGCGCGACCCCGACCTCGAGCCGGGCGACTGCCTGGAAGTAGCCGAACTGGGCTGCGGCGACGCCAAGCGCACCGTAGGCGGCAGCGATCGGCGCCGCACCGAGCAGCTCGGCCCACCGGCCGCGTACCGACCAGGCCGCTGCGGGGAGCAACAGCGTGGCGGCGCCAACGACCCGCAGCAGCACCACCGCACCCGGCGACCACCCGGTCTCGATGAGGGCCTTCGCGAACGGCCCGGCGGTGCCGAACGCCGCACTGGAGATGAGGAGCGCCAGCAGGCCACGCCCCGGCCGCCGCCGCAGGGCCGTACTCATATCCCGCCCCTCCCTTCGCATGTCAGGAGTCAACTACGATTTTGGCCCTGACAGTAAGGGCCGAATCCGTCAGGAGTCAAGATGCTTTTCACCTATGACACCGACCTGAGCCTCAGGCACGCCGCCGCACTGGCCAACACCGGCCCGGGTCTCGGCGCCGAGCACCGGGAGGGCCTTCCCGACCTCGCCGCGATGGGCGCCTGGTTCGACCGCTGGACGTGGACTGGCCGCCGACCGACCACACCGGCAGACCTCCGCGCCATCCACGACCTGCGGCCCCGGCTGGTGCGGCTCTGGGCGCTCCGTGACGACGAGCTCGCAGACGAGACGAACTCCCTACTCGCCGAGGGGGATGCGCTCCCCCGGCTGGTGCGGCACGACGGGCTCGGCTGGCACGTGCACGCCACCTCCGACGACGCGCCGTTCCACCAGCGGATCACGGTCGAGACAGGGATGGCGATGGTCGACGTGCTCCGCGCCGGCGAGCAGGACCGGCTCAAGGCGTGCGCCGGCGAGGACTGCGCCGACCTGGTCATCGACCTCAGCCGAAACCGCTCCCGTCGGTTTTGCGAGGGCACCTGCGGCACCCGGGCCAACGTCGCCGCCTACCGGGCGCGCCGCGCGACGTCATCCAACTGAGCCTGCGCCCACCATGGCCGGCGGCAGCGGCAGCGGCGAGGCCGGCAGCGGCGAGGCCGGGCTTTTCCGCCCCATCCGGGAAACCCAAGGTTCGCCGGGGTTGTCAACCCAGGCGAACCCAGGCGAACCGGGATGGGGCGGAAAAGCCGAGCCGCGGGGTCAGGCCTGGCCGGCGCGACCGCCGAACAGGCTGGTCACCGAGCCATCCTCGAACACTTCCCGGACCGCTGCGCTGATCAACGGTGCGATCGACAGCACCGTGACGCAGTCGATCTCCTTCTCGGCGGCGATGGGAAGGGTGTTGGTGACGATGACCTCCCGCGCCGCGCACGCCTGGAGCCGCTCGACCGCCGGCTCGGAGAGGATGGCGTGGGTCGCAGCGATCACCACATCCTTGGCGCCGTCGGCCATCAGCGCGTCGGCAGCCTTGGTGATGGTGCCACCGGTGTCGATCATGTCGTCGACCAGCACGCACACCCGGTCGCGCACCAGGCCGACAACGCGGTTGGCCACCACCTCACCCGGCCGGGTGACGTCGCGGGTCTTGTGGATGAACGCCAACGGGGCCCCACCGAGCCGTTTCGACCACTGCTCGGCCACCTTGATCCGGCCGGCATCCGGGGACACCACCGCAAGCCCCTCGTGGCCGTACTTCGTGGACACGTACTCGCTGAGGATCGGGATCGCCATCAGGTGGTCGACCGGGCCGTCGAAGAACCCCTGGATCTGATCGGTGTGGAGGTCGACGCAGATCAGCCGGTCGGCACCGGCGGTCTTGAACAGGTCCGCGATCAGGCGGGCGCTGATCGGCTCCCGCCCGCGGTGCTTCTTGTCCTGGCGGGCGTAGCCGTAGAACGGCATGACCACGGTGATCCGTTTGGCGCTGGCCCGCTTCAGCGCGTCCACCATGAGCAAGTGCTCCATGATGTTCTCGTTGATCGGGCTGGTGTGGCTCTGGATGACGAACGCGTCGCTCCCCCGCACCGACTCCTCGAAGCGCACGTAGATCTCGCCGTTGGCGAAGTCGTAGGCACTCGCCGGCACCAGTTCGGTGCCGAGTTGGCTGGCCACCTCCTGGGCGAGGCCGGGATGTGCCCGGCCCGAGAACACCATGAGCTGCTTCTTGGGGCTCTTGCGGATGTTGGCCGACGGCGGCCGATGCTCGCTCACGCGAGGTCTCCCTGGTGCTCGGCCGGCGTACCGGCATCCGGATGTCGTTCTGCGGCAGGGGTTTCGGCCGCCCTACCAGCGGGGGTCGGTGCGGTGGCCGCCCGAGCCGCGGCCGCGGCCGGCGTGCCCGGGCGGTGCCGCTCGACCCAGCCCTCGACGTTGCGCTGCGGCGCGACGTTGACCGCCAGCGCCCCAGGTGGGACGTCCGTGCGGATGACGGTGCCAGCGCCGCTGTACGCGCCGTCGCCGACGGTGACCGGGGCGATGTACATGGTGTCGCTGCCCATCCGCACGTGGCTGCCGACGGTGGTGTGGTGCTTGGTCACGCCGTCGTAGTTGACGAACACCGACGCGGCACCGATATTGCTGTGCTCGCCGATCGTGGCATCGCCGACATACGACAGGTGCGGCACCTTCGAGCCCGCTCCGATATCGGCATTCTTGGTCTCGACGAACCCGCCGATCCGGCCCGCCCGGCCGAGCCGGGTGCCTGGGCGGAGGTAGGCGAACGGCCCGACCGTGGCGCCGGCGCCGACCACGGCGAGCACGGCGACCGCGCGGGTGAGCTCGGCGTCATCCGCGACCTCGGTGTCGGTGAGGGTGCTGTCCGGGCCGATCACGGCGCGTTCGCCGATGGTGGTGGCGCCGAGCAGTTGGGTGCCCGGGAGCACGGTCGTGTCGCGGCCGATGGCGACGTCGACGTCGATCCAGGTGGTGGCGGGGTCCACGATGGTCACCCCCGCGCGCATATGCCGTTCACAGACCCGGCGGTTCAACTCGCGGCCAAGCGCAGCGAGCTGTACCCGGTCGTTGACACCCTCGGTCTGCCAGAGGTCCTCGACCAGGTGGGCGCGCACCGGGCGGCCGGACTCACGAGCGAGCCGGATGACGTCGGTGAGGTACTTCTCGCCTTGGGCGTTGTCGGTGCCGACCCGCGCGAGAGCCTCGCGGAGCACCACAGCCTCGAAGGCGTAGATGCCGGAGTTGATCTCGGTGATGGCGCGTTCAGCGTCGGTGGCGTCCTTCTCCTCAACAACGCGGTCGACGCCACCGGCCTCATCACGCACTACCCGGCCGTAGCCGTACGGGTTCGGTACGTGCGCCGTGGCCACCGAGACGGCGCTGCCCGACGCGTGATGCGCGGCCGCGAGCGCGCGGAGGGTCTCACCGGTGAGCAGCGGTACGTCGCCGGACGTGACCAGCACCGTGCCGGCAAGATCAGCGGGCAGCGCGTCGAGGCCGCACTCGACGGCCCGACCGGTGCCCTTGACGTCATCCTGGTCGGCGACGACGACCGCACCGCCCAGGGTCTGCAGGTACTCGACGACGACATCGCGCTGGTGCCGCACGACCACCCCGACCTGGCCGGCACCGGCCTCGCGCGCGGCACGCACGGCGTGCCCGACCAGCGGGGTGCCGCCGATCCGATGAAGCACCTTGGGGGTGGCGGACTTCATCCGGGTGCCTTCACCGGCGGCAAGGACGATGACGGCGGCCGGGCGTGGGGTGCTCACGCTGGTGCTCCAGAGGTGTGCGGGTGGTGCCACGGGACCCGGCAATGCTACCGACGGGCCAGGATGCCCTGACTCCCGCCCGCCGCTGCCACGATTGGCCGGTGTCCCGCACCGCTGGCCAGCAGACCGATGTCGTGCCGTTCCGGGACGCCGTGCGCGCATGGTTCCTCATCTCGCTGCAGACATTCGGCGGCCCCGCCGGGCAGATCGCCGTGATGCAGCGCACCCTCGTGGAGGAGCGGCGCTGGATCGGCCAGCACCGTTTCCTGCATGCGCTCTCCTACTGCACGCTGCTGCCCGGGCCCGAGGCGCAGCAGCTTGCGATCTACACCGGGTGGCTACTGAACGGGCTGCGCGGCGGGCTGGTGGCCGGCACGCTGTTCGTGCTGCCCGGCCTGCTCGCGCTGTTGGCCCTGTCGGCCCTGTACGTCGCCTTCGGGGAGACCGCAGTCGGGGAAGCACTGTTCCTCGGCGTCGCCCCGGCGGTGCTGGCGATCGTGGCCCAGGCAGTGGTGCGGGTGTCGGCGAAGGCGCTCGGGGGCCCCGGGCACGTGGTGATCGCGGTGGGCGCGTTCGTCGCGCTGGCCGTCTTCCGGATGCCGTTCCCAGCAATCGTGGCGCTGGCCGCGCTGGCCGGCTGGGCCCTCGGGCGGTGGGCACCCGCGGGAGCCGGGCGGCATCCACCTCCGGGCACGGATGACGTCGGGCCTCCCCTGGTGCCCGACGACCTGCTGCACCACGAGGCGCCGAGCCGGGGTCGCACCGCGCGGGTGGTGCTGGTCGGGGTGGCCGCGTGGGCCGTGCCGGTGGTGGCGTTCGCGGTGCTCACCGGCGGGGACAGCGTGTTCACCGACCAGGCGCTGTTCTTCTCCGGGGCGGCGCTGGTGACCTTCGGCGGCGCCTACGCCGTGCTGTCGTACGTGGCGCAGCAGGCGGTCGAGGTGTACCAGTGGCTGGCGCCGGGTGAGATGGTGCGCGGGCTCGCGCTCGCCGAGACCACGCCCGGGCCACTCGTCATGGTGGTGCTGTTCGTCGCGTTTCTCGGGGCGTACCGGGACCCGGGCGCGCTGAATCCCTGGCTCGCTGCGGTGCTCGCCACGTTGCTGGTCACCTGGGTCACGTTCGTGCCGTCGTTCGTACTGGTGCTGGTCGGCGCTCCGTGGGTGGAGCGGTTGCGCGGTAACGCCTCGCTGTCGGCGGCACTGGCCGGGATCACCGCAGCAGTGGTGGGCGTCATCGCCAACCTCGCGGTGTTCTTCGCGCTGCACACGGTGTTCGCCCGCACGGTGGCGGCCGAGGCGGGGCCGCTGTCGGTGGAGCTTCCGGTGCTGGCGAGCGTGCGCCTCGACGCCATGCTGGTGGGGGTGGTCGCGGCGCTGCTGCTGTTCCGGATGCGGTGGTCAGTGCTGCGCACGCTGGGCGTGTGTGCGCTGCTCGGCCTGTCGATCTCGGGGGTCCGGGCCCTCGTCGGATGACGCGCGCGCGGCATCCGGGCTGAGCCGTACGTCGGCGCCCAGTCGAGACTGGTGTCTTCCGCCGCACCTGCCTCAAGCAGCTACCCGGGGGACGTCTGAACGACTTGGCCGGAGGCGCCGTCATGCCTCGATGAGGTGGATGCCGTAGGCACGGAACCGAGGGTCGGCCGTGACCACGGTGAGTCGTTCGGTCATCGCCTGGGCGATGATCAGGCGATCGAACGGGTCACTGTGATGCACCGGAAGACCGGCGACGGCGAGTCCGTGGTCCGGCGAGAGCGCGAGGGTGCGAACGCCGGACTCCCCGATCCGTGCCCGCAGGTCGGCGGGGACGCTCAGTTTCCCCACCGAGGTCTTGATGCCGACCTCGGCGAAGGACACCACACTGAACAACAGGTCATCAGCGGCCGCGATCGCGTCCCGGGCCGCCACTGACAACTCGCGCTCGCCGGAGAGTTGCCAGAGAACGACGTGGGTGTCGAGGAGCAGCCTCACAGGTCGAGCATCTGGTCGAGCTCGGCGTCGGTGAACTCGAAGTCCTCGCCGATCCGGATCTTCCCCGCTAGCGAGCCGCTCGAGGCGAGGAACTGGGCGCCCGGCTTCGCCTGCTCGAGCGCGACCAGCCTGACCACTGGCACGCCATCCTTGGCGATCTCCACGTCCTCGCCAGCCATGGCGAGCGCGATCAACCGCGACAGTTCCGTCTTCGCCTGCCCGATGTTCACCGTGGTCATCGAGTCAGCGTACGCTTCTTGGCCAAGCCTGGCCAAGGCTGAGGCGCGCCGGGCTGCGCGGCGATCACTGGCTTTGCGGTGCGGCGCGAGCCGAACCGACGGCTTCCTCGACGGCGGCCTCCGCGGTGTCTACGTACCGAATGCCGGGGACGTCACTCCCGTCGGCCTGAATGATCCGCCAGCCGCCGAGCGCCACCACCGGAATCTCACCGCGCCGCATCGCGAGAGAGATCTCGCTGAGCGTGCCCCACGAGCCGCCGATACTGATCACCGCGTCGGCGCTCCATACGATGATGGCGTTCCGCGCCTCACCCATATTGGTCACGATGGTTGCCGATAGGTCCGGCGACGCGCCATCCCTGCTGCCGTTGGGGCGAATACCGATGACAAGGCCACCCTTTGCCCGGGCACCCTGCGCCACCGCGGCCATGACGCCGATCCCTCCGCCGCAAATGGTCACCATGCCCCGCTCAGCGAGCAGTTCCCCGACCCTGCGGGCGTTCTCGACGTCTTCTCCAGTGCAGTGTCGCGGCCCACAGACAGCTACCTGAAAAGTCATGCTTTCACACCTCCAGAATCCGATCAGTTCGGCACGCCAGGTAACTCGCGCGTCGCCGTATACGTGCAGAACAGACGAATCCGATCCCGCAGTTCGGCGGCGAGAGGAGCATTCGCATAGCGCTGGCTGGCCAAGGCGCGATCTGTTGCAGCAACTCGCTTTACCACCGGATGCGTTCGGCTCTCCGTTGGCACCGCAAAGACAGGAGTCAGATGCTCCGCCGCGTCACCAAGTTCGCCTAACGCCAGATTCGCTGCAACAAGATCGAGTTGAGCTGCGGCGAAAAACTCCGGACACTGATCCGACTCCGGTTGCGCGGCGAACAAGTCCACAGCCCGTTGTGCGTCGGTCGCGGCCTGCCGGTAGTTCTTCTCACCGCCCAATGCCAAACGAACCTCGCTCGCATAGTATGCCGCCTTTCCTGGCGCGAAACGAAATACTCCGCCTGGGTCGTCGCCTTCCGAGCCGTGGTGCGACCATGCCGCCTGCGCCGCGCCCAACGCGGCATCCGCCGCCTTGTGATCCCTCGCGGCCGCATACGCACGCGCTTCCTGGCTTGCCAGCCGCAGCAGGCTCGTGCCCATGGTGGCGTAGCGCTTTCCGCTGTGCGCGTGCTCAGCTGCGCGCCGGTACTCGCCATTCCAGTACGCGACGTTTGACTGCACCCAGCGGACGTATGCGCGCAGCGGATCGTCCTCGGCAAGGTCCGCACACAGCCATGCGGTTCGGGTGTGGGTCTCAGCGGCATACGCCTGCCCAATGTCCGCGCACGCGTGCGCGAGGAGAGCGCACAGCTGGCCAGCTACTCGGTACAGGTCCGGGAGTACTGCCGGTTGTTGCCGCACCTCAAGGAGCCCAAATACCTCGGCCCGCAACTGAGAGACTGGTCGAAGCATGATGTACGGCGGCCGAGCGAGGTATTCATGCGCCACCTTTCGGACGTCAGCGTTGAGCTGATCGAGCACATCGTGATCCACAGCTCCACGGGCCCGGCGAACAAACCGTGCAGAATCCTCCGCAGCCATAGCGACCTCCTCGCTGAGAGTCCTATCGAATGGTGAGTGCGCCGTCGCGACACATTCCTCCTCCGGCGGCACGTCGCCGCGGGCACGCGCCGGCGTCGGTGTCGGTGGGGTCACACGCCCCGAAGGCCGCAACCCGAAGGGAACTGGACTGGATGCGACGGTGCCGCTGGCAAACAACTGTGCGGCGGTGATGCCCGGGAAGAGCCCTTCGAGAATGCGGCATGCGTCAGGGTGGGGAAGGTTCTTGAGGTCACCGGCCAGCCACCGGGCAAACTGAGATCGACTCGGGTGGGCGCCGACCAAGGCGGGGTCAAACTGGACCGCAACCCTGTCCCATTCCTTGCAGAAGGTTGCATACTTTTGCCAGTGTCGCCCTTGTAGCAGCGCCTTTAACAGCGTTGTCACCGTTGTCACCCTTCGGCCTACGCATGTGACGGGGTATCCACAGGGTAACGGGTGCAACTGCCGATTGGCTGCGGTCAACCTGTTGAACCCACCGGGTGAGACATGAACGCGACGTACGCGCGACAACGACGCGGTATCCGCGACCACCGCGCGGTCGAAACGCGATGGCCGGGCGATCCACTCTGGTACCAGCGCGGATGTCACGAACGTCAACGACGGCAGGACCGACCGAGCCACCGCCACCTGAGGGATCGTCATCCGCGTCCTGGCGACTCCCCACCGCACTGACGCTTGCGAGCCCGTGCTGTGGGTGACGGACCGGGCGCGCCACGTGCCTACGTGGTGCGCCCGGTTTCCTTGACCACGTGCGTGAGTAGGAGGAAATGTGACGACGCGTTCCGGCGCAGAGATGGGCGACCCGGCGCACCCGGGTGGATCACGAAACGGCGCAGCGGTGGCAGTTGACAGCGCTGGACGAGGACGAGGCGGAGAAGCGCGGTGCTGACGGCGACGGTGCGCGCACTGGTGCGGGTAGCCAGGGCACTGGACGGGTGTCCCGACGTGCCGGTGGTGGGTGTCGCTGCCGACCGGGCCTGGTTCTCGGTCGGCCCAGTGTCGGTGGACCTGGTCGAGTTGGTGGTCCACGCTGGCTCACCCAGGGAGGGGCAGGTACTCGCGGACACGCTCGGGTTGGTCGAGGACAAGGGCCGGAACCGAGTGCTGGCCGGCGCACCCGGATGCCCACCACGGGCGTGGAGGACTTGGGTCGGCTGGGTCGCTGACGCCTCCCACGATGCACCGGTGCGGGTCGAGGTCGTGGCCTTGGGCGCGGCGTCACCCAACGCCGGCGTCGTCGCACACCGTCCCGAATAGCTCATCGGACCTACGCGGCTCACCCTGATTCCACCGCTCGGCCGCTCCGGCTCTCGGGTAGTTGGCGGGCCAGGGCTGGCGGTGGTTGGGGACACTGGTGCGGCTGCCTAGAGGTCGCTGAGCGGTCGGGCGGTCGATGGCGGACTCCCGACCGACTCGACCGGCACCTGCTCAGCCCACTCACCGGTGAGGTTGGCTGCGGCGATGCGGTCGAGTCGGAACCAGCGGATCGCTCTCGCGGTTCGACAGCGGGCGACGAGGTACCAGTGGCCATCCGCGGAGGCCAGGAGAACCGGGTCGACCTCCCGCCGGGATTGGGCGCCGTTCCGGTCGCGGTATCGCACCGCGAGGACGCGACCCTCGGCAAGGCTCTGCTCGACCTGGCGCAGGCTCTGGGTGCGGCGTCGGTCGGGACGGGTGTCGATCCACACCCGGTCGGCAAGGAGGGCTGCGCGGGTGCGCGCGGAGGCGTCCATGACGGCGAGAGCCTTGGTCAGCACGGCCCGGACGTCTTGGTCGAATGGCTGACCACGCATGGCTGCGGCGGCGGCGGCGAGCCCCACCACCTCCGACTCGGTGAAGTTGACCGGCGGAAGTGTCGCACTCTGGTCGACGACGTAGCCGCCTCCGGGGCCGGGTCGCGCCCGAACCGGGAAGCAGGACTGCTGGAGTGCCGCGACATCCCGCTTGATGGTGCGGACGCTGACCTCGAAGACCTCCGCCAGCCTCTCGGCCGTCCGACCAGCCGGGCCCGCGCCTCGCAACTCCTCCCGGACCGCGAAGAGCCGATCGGTTCGATTCACCGAAAAATAGTGACATACCGATGACAGGTCGATCAGCGACCATGATCGGCATGACCAACACGCATCACCCCATTCTGTTCCTCAGCGGCGCCGGGCTCGCTCCCTGGATCTGGGATGACGTGCGCCAG
>JBOFLG010000071.1:0-37265 GCA_051657745.1 Dermatophilaceae bacterium
TGTTCCTCGGCGCCTACTACGTGCTTTTCGTTCTGGTCATGCGCGAGGTCGGAGTCGACCTGCGGCTCGACCTGCTGTTCGCGGCCTACGCGATCGGGCGGCTGCTCACCGCGGTCGGCCTGACCCCGGGCGGGTTGGGCGTGACCGAGACCGCGACCGCGACCGCGCTGATCGGGTGGGGCGCCGACCGCTCCGGCGCCACCGCGGGCGTCATCCTGTTCTCGATCTTCACCAACCTGATGGAGTTACCGCTCGGCGGGGTCGGCTGGCTCGCCTGGGCCGTCATCCCCCGCACAGCCCCACCACCCGAGACCGGATGACGCTACGCACTCGCCTGGCGAGGCCAGCGGCGGAGGACCACCACCACCGGGGTCTGCTCGGTGCCATGGTCGAGCGGGTTGTCGGCGCCGGCCTGGTCGGATCGCCGTGAGGTCGGATGGGTTCGGAAGTTGACATCGGTCGGATGGTTTGCAAGGGTTTTGCCGCATTGCTCCACCCCCACCGCTTCTTGGCGGGAGCTTTCTTGTGGGGTTGTGGGGTACATCAATACAGAGTCAACTAAAGGGGATCATTAATGAATTCAGTTGTACAGGCTCCTCAGCTGTACGGGCCCCTCAGTTTCATCGCCGCCCTGATCCTGGCACTGCTCACGCCCGGAATGGCACAAGCCGAGACCGGCACAGACGATGCGCCCCTCGATGTTAAAGTCGTTAAGGCAATCGCTGATCGTGCGGCGCAGGGAGCCGCCACCGCGGCGGACAAGAAGCTCCTCGAGGAGTCTGCTCCTGAGCTCCTGAGCTCCTGAGCTCCTGAGCTCCTGAGCTCTATCGCAGACGCCTCCCAGACGCAAACCGGCGAACGTGCGGTCCCGTTCAGCGGGTTTCCGATAGCCATTCAGCAAGATCTCGCACGACGGGTTGGGCTGGCTTCGCGCGCAGCGAGCACCTGTAGCGTCACGAACAGATATCAGCGAGGAGTGTCCCTTCTCGGCGACACTATTTATCGTTTTAATTCGTATGTGGCTTGGTGTTGGAACGGCTCTAGCACGACGGTTTCGAGAAGTTACCCCTTCTTCGACTCAGTTTCCTCTTCCACGGTCGAGGTAGTCGGCACCACCAACTATGGCGTGAAGAACGTGAGCGCGACGGTGAAGGAAGTTCACCACGGCGGAACCGCCAAGAACTGCCTCCTGAGGTATGGCTGCATTAAGACCTGGACGCTCAATAACTGGGTCACCGTCCGACAGTCCAAGTCTAGTAGCTTCCGCTCCTCAAACTGACGGTGGAGATGGCAATTATGAACAGAACCCTGCTCTCCGGACTGGTATTTGCATCTACCTCTATTGGGGCTATGTTTATCCTCGGTCTTTTCGGCGGCATCGGCAGCATAGAACTTCTCCTGATTTTCGCCCTTGCCGCCGCAGTGGCGGCCGTGGTGTGGCGACGCCAGGGCGCGCCACCATCGCCATAGGCCGCAGTCGGTCAGCGACCTGATCTGCGGCGTGGGTGTGTCAGCAAGCAACGCCCACGCCGCAGAGCAGCGGCATCCTGGACCACGTCCACCGGCGACGGCAGGGGTGTCCACGATCAACCGGCCAGTCCTTCAGCGTGCCGCACCCGCACCTACTCGCGCAGAAACGTCGCGGCCATCGGGGTCTGCTCGGTGCCCTGGTCGTGCGGATTGTCAGCGAAGGGCTGGCCCGATCGCCTCGACGTCTGCACAATGGAGCATGCCTGGGGCGCTGAGCCTGAGGAAGTGAGCCCGAGACCCGGCCGGACAACCGTGGCGCTCGGGCTTCACGCATTCATGGAGAGCCTCAGTCCTCAGACCTGTCGCACCTCCACGATCATCGGCCTGATGCGGTCGCGCCGCGCGCCACCCAGCACCACGCAATCCCGTCGGGAACCGCGAGCATTTGGGTTGTCGGCGAAGATCTCCTGGAACCGGGAGCCGTCGGCATCCGGCATATCGGCACCGAGCGCATTGCGGCCAATGTCGTTGGTGTCCATCACGATGGTGCCGGCGAACGTCGACCGCCACGGCTCGGGCACCCGCTCCCGGATGACGGCCGAGAGCCGGGCGGCCACGGCATCCGGGTCCTTGGGAGCGAGTTTGGCCGAGACGTCGCTCGGGGTCTGTTCGTCGCCTCGCGCCGGACGCGCCATTGACGCACTCTTGTCTGTTGCGCAACCATCGGTCAAGAACGATTCATCAGGTTTCTCGCAACGGAGGCAACGAGTGCGTGCAGAGTTCCTCGGCAAGGATCCAGAGTCTCAGGAAGGGCAGTCGCCCACCCTGTTCGCCACTAACCGCACCGACCGGGTGACGTACATCGCCCAAGGCTGGAAGGTGACCGACCCGCAGGTGCTCGCCGACGTGGGCGAGGTTCCCGACCACGAGGCCCTGATCGAGATCCCGGAGGATGTGCTCAGGATGTACACCCTCCGCTACCTGGAGCAGGAGGGCCACCGCTGAGCCGCATGATCGAACCCGGCCCCGAGTTCGGACGGCTCTTCCGTAGTTTCGAGCACACCGCCTTCCGGCTGGAGACCCGCGATCTCTACAAGTCCGCGAACGAGGCCAACGCGCTCGGACAGTTCACGATTGGTGTGCCGGTGGACATGAGCTGGTTTCAGGACTGGCTAAGCATGATCGAGGAGGCCACCGCGGAAGGGCGGCTGTTCACCCGCGTCCGGGTAGTCACTATGCCGCTCACGACCTACAGCCGCTTCGGCATCTACTGCTCGGGCTACACCAACAGGGTCGGTGAGGTCACTCGGTACCTCGCGCGTCACGACGCGGCCGACCTGCCGGACCACGACTATTGGTTGTTTGACTCGCGCACAGTGGTGCAGATGCACTTCGACAGCGATGAGAACTTCCTCGGCGGCGAACTCATCGACGACCCCGCCGAGGTCGCAAAGCACAACTACTGGCGAGATGCGGCGTGGCACCGCGCCGTAGGACGGGACGACTTTGCCACCGAAGCGAACGACCGGCATCACTAGCGTTCACGAAGCACGTGACGCACTCGGCAAGCGCCTCCGCGAGCTCCGCATCGTCGCAGGATTGACCGGGCGGGCGCTTGCGGAGTCGCTGTCGTGGCCGCCCTCGAAGGTATCAAAACTGGAGAACGGCAAGCAGACGCCGACTGATGACGACATCCGGGACTGGACGCGAGCGACCAGCAGCGAGGACGAGGCAGACGCACTGCTCGCTTCGCTCCATACCCTTGAAGTCCAGCACGCCGAGTGGCAACGACAGCTCCGTGTCGGCCTGAAGCCGCATCAGCAAGAGGTCGCGGACCTCAATGCCAAGACGCAACTGTTCCGGGCGTTCGAGTCGACCGTCATCCCAGGCCTGCTCCAGACCGCTGAGTACGCTCGCTATCGCTTCGCGCAGAGCATCACGGTCTTCAAGGTGCGTAACGACATTGTCGACGCTGTCGCCGCTCGTGTTCAGCGCCAAGACATCTTGTACCGGCCCGACAAGCGGTTCCACTTCGTGCTGACCGAAGCGGCCCTGCGCTACCGGCTGTGCCCGCCTGAGGTCATGCTCGGGCAACTTGACCGCCTCGTGTCGCTAGCAGCCCTGCCCACCATGAAGATTGGGATCATCGGGTTCGAGACGGCCTACGTAGTAGCACCTGCTCATGGCTTCTGGTTGCTCGACAACGACCGCGTGATGGTCGAGACCTTTTCAGCCGAACTGAACCTTGCCCAGCCGCAGGAGATCGCGCTCTACGGTGGTATCTTTGAGAGTCTGGCCGGAGTCGCTAGCTACGGCCGCAGTGCCCGAGCGATCATCAACCGGGTCGTTGACGATCTTGCCCCACAACCCTTGGAAGATGGCGATTGATTTCCGGACTACGCACCAACTCAGGGCATTTCGGGAAATACTAAGAAACTTTCTATTCACTGTGGCCATTCTCTCCTACTCTGCCGGTGTGGACGAATCAACAGCATCCGTCGGCAAGAGACTTGGGAGTAGCCAATGGCCGCCCGCGTTGCCCTGCTGAGCAGGGATCAGATCGACAAGTTTCCCGACCGCGCCCGCGAAGTCGTGGCGTACCGCAGGAGCGGCCGGTAAGAGGTAATGGTCGACACGGTCACGGAAGCCCGCAGCGGTAGCGACGCCGAGGCGCGTCACCAGCTCGCCACTGTGATCCTGCACGAGCACACCGACGAGAACGTCCGGTGCGCCGTGCGCGGCTGTGCTTTCCCCTGCGCGCAGGCGTTGCTCGCGAAACACGGCCCTGCGCTGCTGTAGCGCCTTCCAAACTGGCAGGACCGGCGATGCCTAGACGCCTGGGGTGAGGTACGAGCCCGTCGCCGGTCCTGCCCTTCACGGAACTCGGAGACAGACCATGAAGCCCTTCATCTACGGCTATGTGCGCGCAGTCGACGAGACGTCCGACAACGAACTTGACCGCTTGGTTTCAGAGCTTCAGCGCTACGCCGAGACCGAGGGCTTCTGCTACGCGACGACGTTCTTTGAACGCCAGGAAGGTTCGTATTCAGCGTCCGAGGAACTGGTTGCCGAACTCAAGCGTGCCGAGGCACGGCATGTCGTCGTCCCGTCTATGGACCACCTGTCGGCGCACCGGCTGCTAGGCGAACAGATGGTCGCGCGCCTGGCAGCGGACGCCGACGTCCATGTGCGGATATCAGGCAGCGCGTAGGCCAAGATCGATCAACGAGATACTGTGCGGCGCAGGCATGTCAGCAAGCAACGCCCACACCGCAGAGCAGCGGCATCCTGAACCACATCCACCTCGTCGGCCGTCGGCCGAGGTGGCCATGATCGATCAGGCACCGTTCGGCGTGCCGCTCCCGCACCTACTCGCGCAGGAACACCACGGCCATCGGGGTCTGCTCGGTGCCCTGGCCGAGCGGGTTGTCGGCGAACATCTCCTCGAACCGGGAGCGGTCGGCATCCGGCACATCGGCACCGAGCACGTTGCGGCCAATGTCGTTGGCGTCCATCACGATGGTGCCGGCGAACGTCGACCGCCACGGCTCGGGCACCCGCTCCCGGATGACGGCCGAGAGCCGGGCCGCCACGGCATCCGGGTCCTTGGGAGCGAGTTTGGCCGAGACGTTGCTCGGGTAGGCCGAGTACTCGGTAGGCCCGTCGATGGCGCGGATGTCGTTGCCCACGAGGTTGTAGAACACGCCCTTGCGGCCCATTACCTTGCCCACCGCGCCGCCCGCCGAGGCGTAGAGCACTCGCGGCAGCCCGGCCTCCTGGATCGCGAGTTGCATGGTGAACGGACTACCGAGCCCGATCCCGGCCGGCGTGCGGGTCACGTAGCGCGACAGCACCCGGGCCGGGCGACCGACCTTGATGTCCCACACGAAATAGGACCGCCCCTGGGTGATCGCGACGATCTTCTCGGACACGAAGAACCACCACGTGCCACCGGTCGCCGCCGGGTGGTCGCCACCTGCCGTCGGCAGCGCGGCGAAGAACCCATCGACGTGCTCGAGCACCCGGGCGTCGAGGTCGTCGTCGCGGCTGAACAGCGTGCTGCGTAGCGGATACCGGCGCACCATCTCGCCGCGGGCGGTGGTCAGGTCGAGTTCGCGCCCGGGGTTCGGCTCGACGTCCGCCTTGACCCGGGAGGCGAGCGCGGCGGCATCCGCCTGCGCCTGCTCGTCCCGCTCGTCGACGAATTCGCGCAGCCACAGCTCGAGGTTGATCAGCCGCCAGAACGTCATCGTGTCGACATCATTCGTGCCCTTGATCCAGCCCTCGAACGCGTGCAGCACCTCGGTTTGGTTCCAGTAGGGGCGGTTCGCGAACGTCTCGCTGAGGAAGATCGAGTAGAAGTAGTTCTTCAACCGTTGGAACCACTCGACCTGCGGGGTGGTGAAGCCAATCTTGTTGCGGCGCCGGTTGATTGACTCCGGCAGCAGGGTGCGGGTGGCGTCGCGCAGCACCCGCTTGTTCCAGCCGTCCTTGATGATCGCCTCGTCGGAGAGGCTGAAGATGAACTTCACCACCTCCTTGTCGAGGAACGGCACCCGGCCCTCGAGGGAGAAGCGCATGGTGTTCTTGTCCTCGTAGCGCAGCAGCGAGGGCAGGCTGTGGTGGAAGAGGTCCTGCACCAGCCGCTTCTTGAGGTTCGCGGGCTCGACGTCGAACCGCTCGCCGCGGTGCCGGGCCACGAAGTCGGGCGCCAGCAACTGGGTGGTCGGCACGGTCTTCTTCAGGCTGAGTTTGGCCTTGAGTTTGAACCGCCCGAGCCGGTAGAGCACGTCAAGGCTCTTGGCCAGTTCGGCCGCGGCCTTGGTGGCGCCCTGGGCCCGCAGTTGGCGCAGGTAGACGAAGTAGTAGGGGATGTAGCCGGCCATCATCTCGTCGGCGCCCTGCCCGTCGAGCAGCACCGTCACGTGCTTCGTGGCCTCGCGCATCACCTGGTACTGCGCGTACGGGCCAGAGGAGATCAGCGGCTCCTCCTGGGTGCGGATGAAGTCGAGCAGGTCGGTCTTGAACTCGTCGGCCGTGGGCCGGATCTTGTGCGCCTCGACGTGGCCGCGGCAGGTGTCGAGCACGTCGTCGACGTACCGCTCCTCGTCGTTGATCGAACCCGGGAACACCGCGCTGAAGGTGTTCTGCCGGATGCCGACCGAGCGGGTCGACAGCTCATCGCCGGAGTTCAGCAACTGGTTGATCACGACCGCCACGGCGCTGGAGTCCAACCCGCCGGAGAGACTGGTGCCCACCGGCACCTCGGACTGCAGCCGCAGCCGAATGCTCTCGGTCAGCAGCGTGCGGTACTCGGCAGCCGCCGCGTCGTCGTAGGGCCGCTGCTCGGTGGCCCGCTCGAGCAGCTCCTCCTTGAGTCGGGTGAACATCCGGCGCCGGATGCCGCTGGCGTCGGCAGTGAGCAACTCCCCCGGGGCCAGGCGCTCGATGCCGTCGAAGAAGGTCTCGATGCCGTCCTCGTGGGCCCGGAACCGGAGGTAGCGGTACACCGAGCGTTCGTTCGCCCGCCGGGGCACGAGCCCGGTCTGCAGGATCGGGGAGATCTCGCTGGCGAAGAGGATGGCGTCATCCGCCCCCTCGCGCGGGACCCGGGCGACGTAGAGCGGCTTGATGCCGAAGTGGTCACGAGCGAGGGTGAGCCGTTGCTCCTCGCGGTCCCAGATGGCCAGGCCGAACATGCCGTTGAAGCGGTCGAACGCGTCCTCGCCCCACTGCGCGAACGCCTCGAGCACGACCTCGGTGTCGCAGTCGGTGCGGAACGAGCGGCCGGCCTCCTCGAGTTCGGCGCGCAGGTCGAGGTAGTTGTAGACCTCGCCGTTGTAGACGATGGTGTAGCGGCCGTCCGCGGTGCGCATCGGCTGCTGGCCGGTCGCCACGCCGATGATGGACAACCGCCGGTGCGCCAGCCCGACCGGGCCGTCGACGTGGACGCCCTCACCGTCGGGGCCGCGATGCCGCTGGTGGTCGTTCATCCGCTGGAGCAGCCCCTCGTCGCCAGGGACGATGCCGCGATAGCCGGCGATTCCGCACATGCTCGATGGAGTCCTTCTGGTCTCGGGTCCGGGGCAGCCGGTGCCCCCACGACAGGTGACCACCGGCGTTCGGGCAAGCCTCCCACGGATGACGCGCCGCGCCGAGCCAGGGCGCCGCGCCGAGCCCGGCCCCCGGACCGAGTTGAGTCCCCCGCGCCGAGGCGGCCCCCGCACGGAGTTGGGTCGCGGTCCCCGCCATGGCGCCATCGACAGCGATTCAGTGGTTCACCTTTCCCACAGTGGGGACACTTCGCGGATGCCGACGAGCCGTCCTCGCCACCAGGTCACCGAGACGCCCGACGTGGCGCACGCCCTCGACCCTCGCCGCCCGGCGGTGGCCCCGGGAACCACGGTCGCGGCTGCTCCTGCGCCTGGTCGAGGCGGGGGGCCGAGCCGTCGAGGACGAGCGCACGGCAGCGGCGCTGCGACGACTCGCAGCGATCGACGCGACGAGCGGGATCTACGCTGGGCGACCGAACCGGGACGACGGCGGGTCGAGGCCCTTGCGGCATCCAGGCTGTGAACCGCGGTTGGCGTCAGGGCAGCGAGCCGAGCGGCGCGAGGAGCTCGACGCCGACCGCGAGGTCGGTGTGGGTCGCGAGGCGCTCGAAGTCGTTGTCGTAGTGCAGGATCATCGCCGAGTGGTCCTCGGCGATCGTTGCGACGAGGTAGTCCAGCGGTGGCACCCCGAGGTGCTGGTGAGCCGCGCGGAGCTGGGCTTGCAACTCCGCGGCACTGGCCCTCGGCACGCATGCTGATCCAGAAGAAGGGAAACTCGTCGGGGTCGACTGCCGGAAGGTCACGACCGGCGCGGGTCTCCAAGCAGCAGGATGGTGCTCGCCGCGACTAGCCCACGCTCGACCCGCTCGGATATCTCCTGACGCCGGCCGTCGTCGAGACGCGAACTGCGAAGTCGCCACAAGGCGCTGGCATCGAGGAAGGGGAATCCCCCTCACGGATGCCGACGGTAGTGGCGGATCGCGGAGAACTCGTCGAGGTCGGGTTCGGGCCCGGCCGACAGCCGATCAACGAAGGTTGCGAGTGACGTGGAGCGAGCGCCATCCCGCGCGTCCAGTTCTCGGAGCACCGCCTGAGCCCCTCGGACGATCAACTCTTCCAGAGTCGGAGTCTCGTCGCCACGACGCCGACGAAGCAGTTCGAGAGCAGCGGCGACAGTCGGCGTCTCGGTCACCGAGTGACGAGGATGAGCGCTAGGCACGATGGAATTGTGGCACCGTGCAGCACCGACCAGATCGCTATGCCGGCAGGTGAGCGTCGAGCCAGGCGATGAGGTCGGCGGTGACCTTATCGCGGTTGGTCTCGTTGAAGATCTCGTGGCGGGCGCCCGAGTACAGCGTCATCGTCACGTCGGTGAGGCCTGCGCTCCGGTACTGGTCCCGCACCCGGGCCACACCCTCGCCCTTCCCGCCGAGCGGGTCCTGGTCGCCGGACAGGAGCAGCACCGGGAGATCACGGCGAACGCGCGCCACCGCTCGGTCGTCGTTGACCGCGAGGGCGCCGCCGAACAGGTCCCCGTAGAAGCCCGAGGTGAACGTGGCACCGCACCGGGGGTCGCTGACGTAGGCGTCGACCTCGGCATCGTCTCGGGACAGCCAGTCGAACTCGGTGCGGGTGGGCCGGAACGCCGCGTTGCACTGCCCGAAGGTGAGCGTGGACAGCAACCCGCTGGGGTGTCGGCGGCCACGCAGGCGGGCCTCCGCCCGGGCGACACCGAGGCCGACCGTGCCCACCCGTCCGGGGTCGCTCGGCGTTCCGGACAGCACGATGCCGGCTAGGCCGCTCCCCCCGCCGGAACCGCCGCCCCCGCCAGCACCGCCGACGCTGGAACCGCCGGTGCCGTCCTCGATGACGTACGCGCGGGCGAGGAGGGAGCCCATGCTGTGCCCGAGAAGAAACACCGGCCGGCCCGGATGCTCCTCTCGCGCCACCGCAGTGACCGCACGAAGGTCATCGACCACGGTCGCCCAGCCGTCGGCGTCGGCAAAGTAGCCGTGATTGTCATCGCCACCGGTGACCCCGTGCCCACGGTGATCGCCCGCGTACACCGCATACCCGGCGGACGTGAGCGCCTCGGCGAGACGCGCATACCGCGCCGAGTGCTCAGCCATGCCGTGCGCCACCTGGACCACCGCACGGGCGGTGCCGTCCGGCAGCCAGCGGTGGGTGAACACCGCGGTGCCGTCGGCGGTGGTGACCGTCGTGGTGGTGGTCCGCATGGCGTCATCCTCGTGCTCGTACGCAGCACCCGGTCTGGGTGCCGGGCACCGAGCATGCCACGGCGTCGCGGCCCGGTGACCGGATCAGACGATGCCTCCGGCGGCCACCCTACGCAACCACGCTTCTGGCTCGTCGCCATCTCACTATGCTGATGGCGGACCGACTGGCTGCAGGGGCAGAACAGGAGGGACCCGATGGTCACAATCACCCGTCGCCGAGCCCTGCTCGGCGTCGGCGTCGCGGTGCCGATCCTGCTCGGCGGCACCGGGACCGGGTACGCCGTGCACTACCAGCAACGGGCCCTGCCCGGCAGCTCGATAGCCGGCATCTCGGTAGCGGGGATGACGCGCGCCGAGGTGGTGTCGCTGATGCGTCAGCGCGCAGCCGCCACCACGGTGACCCTGCGAACCACCGCCGGGGACCGTACCCTGCGAGTTGCCGACCTCGGGTTCGCCGTCGACCTCGACGCCACCGCGGATGCCGCCTTCGCCGCAAACGGGTCGTGGTCGTCGTACGCCACGTCGCTGGTGTCGACCCGCGATGTCGACGTTGTCGTGCGTGCCGACGCGGCCACCACGGCTACCGCGGTCGGCGAGGTCGTGAAGCAGGCCGGCCGGCCACCCCGGAACGCGAGCGTGCGCCTGGCGCCCGAGAAGACGTCCTTCGAGGTCGCCCCAGCAGCCCCGGGCCGGACGATCTCCCCCGCAGGCCTTGCTGACGTCGCCGCGGTGGCGGCGGCGGCGGCATCCAAGTTGGCTCCAGCGACCACGGCGGTACAGTTCGTCGACGCCGCGCCGGCGGTGCCCACCGCGGCAGCGCAGCGAGTGGCCGACCAGGCCAACGCCCTTGTTGCGCAGCGCATCACGGTGTCTGACGGGGACGGCGACAGCCGCGCCGCGTCGGCCCGTACGAAGGCCTCCTGGGTCGACATCCCCACGATCAACGGCGCGCCGGGCCAGCCCACCATCGACGCCGCGCCACTGCGGGACTGGGTCACCCAGAAGGCCGAGGATGCGGAGGTCGAGCCGGACGACGGCCTGCGCTACCGCGACTCCACCGGCGTCATCCGCGTGGTGAAAGACGAGCCCGAGGACGGCCGCACGGTGTCCAACGCCGATGACCTCGCCCGAGCTGCCACCGCTGCCCTCGCCGCGGGCCGGTCCTACGCCGGACGTTTCGAGTTCACCACGGTGAAGGCCCAGTGGAAGGAGCGGCGCATCGCACCCGGCGCCGAGCGGCTCGCCTACCCGGCCGCCCCCGGCGAGAAATGGATCGACGTCAACCTCGGGCAGCACACCATGACCGCGTACGTGGGCGCCACCGTCGTGCATGGGCCGGTCCGCATGGTCGATGGCTCGCCCGAAAAGCCCACTGTTACCGGCACATTCGAGGTTTACCACAAGCGCTCGCTGATGACGATGCGTGGCAACAACGCCGACGGCACCCGCTACGAGACCCCGAACGTGCCCTGGGCCGCGTTCTTCCATCGCGGTTTCGCGCTGCACGGAGCACCGTGGCGCACGTCCTTCGGGTACTCGGCGTCGCACGGCTGCATCAACCTGCCGGTCGATGTGGCCAAGTGGGTCTACGACTTCGCCTCGGTCGGCACCTCGGTCACGGTGCACCGCTGACCGACCCGGCGGCATCCGGCCCTCGCATCTGCTGTCCCGGCATTATGTGGCCCGGCAGCCGTCCGGCACGGCGTGGCGGCATCCGGCCGCAGCACCGGTGCGGAGCCATCGACGCGGTGGCCGCCATTGCGAGGTCGGCGAGCGCGCCGGCCGCGGGCGAATCGTCCTATTGGTCGATTCTGCACGGTGGAGGATGACGGGCGAATGCGATTCTCCCGCAGCGGGTGTACCGCGGAGGCACCGCCGACCACCTCACCACGGGAGTCCAATCGGTGTCCGGTTCACTCCCACTCGATGGTGCCGGGTGGCTTGCTCGTGACGTCGAGCACCACCCGGTTCACCTCGCGCACCTCGTTGGTGATCCGGGTCGAGATCTTCGCGAGCACGTCGTAGGGCACCCGCGACCAGTCTGCGGTCATCGCGTCCTCGGAGGAGACCGGCCGCAGCACGACCGGGTGGCCGTAGGTGCGGCCATCGCCTTGCACGCCCACCGAGCGCACCTCGGCGAGCAGCACCACCGGGCACTGCCAGATGTCGCGGTCCAGACCGGCCGCGCTCAACTCTTCGCGGGCAATCGCGTCGGCCGCGCGCAGCACCGCGAGCCGCTCGGCCGTGACCGCACCGACGATCCGGATGCCGAGCCCCGGCCCGGGGAACGGCTGCCGCCACACGATGCCCTCAGGCACGCCGAGCTCGAGGCCGACCTGCCGAACCTCATCCTTGAAGAGCAGCCGCAGCGGCTCGACCAGGGTGAACTTCAGGTCGTCGGGCAGGCCGCCGACGTTGTGGTGCGACTTGATGTTGGCTGTACCCGTGCCACCGCCGGACTCGACGACGTCGGGGTAGAGCGTGCCCTGCACGAGGAACTCGACCGGGTGGTCGTCGCCGGCGTGTGCGCCCACGACATCGCGGGCGGCCTGCTCGAAGACCCGAATGAACTCGCGGCCGATCACCGTGCGCTTCTCCTCGGGGTCGCGCACCCCGGCCAGCGCGGTGAGGAAGCGGTCGCGCGCATCGACGACGACGAGGTCGACCCCGGTGGCCGCCACGAAGTCCTTCTCGACTTGCTCCGCCTCCCCCGAGCGGAGCAGCCCGTGGTCGACGAACACGCAGGTGAGTTGGTCGCCGACGGCCCGCTGGACGAGCGCGGCCGCCACTGAGGAGTCCACGCCTCCGGACAGGCCACAGATCACGCGCGAGGTCCCAACCTGACCCCGCACCGACGCCACGAGGTCCTCGACGACGTTGGCCGGGGTCCAGTCCCCGGCCAGCCCGGCCCCTCGCCGCAGGAAGTTCTCGAGTACCTGCTGCCCGAATGTGGAGTGCAGCACCTCCGGGTGCCACTGCACGCCGTAGAGGTGCCGCTCGTCATCCTCGAACCCGGCCACCGGTGAGCCTGCGGTGGTGGCGGTGACCGACATCCCCGGTGGCGCCTCGGCGACCGAGTCGCCGTGACTCATCCACACCGACTGCTCGGCCGGTTGGCCGTTGAACAGGGTCGAGGAGGTGTCGAGCACCTGGGCGGGGGTGGCTCCGAACTCGGACAACCCGGTCTTCTCGACCGTGCCGCCGAGCGCGCGAGCCATCGCCTGGAAGCCGTAGCACATGCCGAACACCGGCACCCCGGCCTCGACCAGCGCGGGGTCGAGCGACGGAGCGCCGTCCTCGTACACCGATGACGGCCCGCCCGAGAGGATGACGGCCGCCGGGCTCTTCGCGAGCATCTCGGCGATCGGCATGGTGTGCGGCACGACCTCGCTGAAGCATTTCGCCTCACGGACCCGCCGGGCGATGAGCTGGGCGTACTGGGCGCCGAAGTCGACCACCAGCACCGGCCGGTCGACGAGATGCACCACCTCTGTCCCCACTTTCTCGCCCGATGAGGGAACCTTGCCGTTCGCACCAGAACGCTTCGGGGGCGATCCTGAGCCTTCCCCTGCATAGTCGTCGCGCCCTGAGGTGGCGTGCGGGCCGGACGAGCCGCCGTCGACCGCCGGATGACGCGGCTCGACGGACTCGGCATGCTCAGTTGGGGAGTCGTTCACACCGGCCAGGCTACTGGCGGGCTGCGGTGAGGCCGTCGTGCACCTCGCGCGCCACCCGGCGCTCGACCCAGAACGACAGGAACGGCACGCACCCAGCGAGCATGACGAGCACCATCCTGGTGAGCGACCAGCCGACCCGGAACCCGAGCAGCGCGACCGCGACGAGGTACACCATGTAGATGAACCCGTGCGGCTGCGGCCACCACCAGAGCGGGTTCTGCGGGTTCCCGTTCTCCCCGTCCATCCCGAACAGGTACGTGAGCGCCACCTCGACAACGAGCACGAGCAGCCCGACACCCACAACGAAGGCCATCACCTCGAAGAACCGCAGCCGGGCGCGCACCGCGTCGACGTCGTCGGGCGCAATGGTCGTGGTCGGGGCGGCCCCTCTGCGGGCCCCGTGCTCCAGGTCAGCGGCCAGGGACTGATCCGGATCGGCGCGGTCAGGTGTGCTCACGAGCACCATTCTCTCCGGCGCCCGGCACCGGTGCGGCGACCGGGTCCGGCGGGCCGACGGGTGACGGAGCCACGCCGGATGCCGGCGCCACGCCGGATGCCGGCGCCACGCCGGATGCCGGCGCCACGCCGGATGCCGGCGCCACGCCGGATGCCGGCGCCAAGCCGGCCGACCCGGATGACACCACAGGGCCAGATGACGACGCCGACCCTGCCCGGCGCACCGCCGACTCATCACGCAGCATCCGCAGGTACAGCCACACCGCAAAGAGCGCGAAAATCCACCACTGTACGGCGTACGCGGCGTTGCGCCAGTCGATCTCGACGGGCGGCAGCGGAGTGGGCACCCTGGTCACCGGCGGGCCGACCGCCGGCGTCTCGGACTCAAGGAACAGGAACACGTTGTAGAGGTCCCCGGGCCAGGTGTTGACCAGCAGAGAGAGGTCGACCGACCCGATCTGCCCCTCGGGCAGCGCTGCGTCCGAGGGTGATTCGCCGGGCGCCAGTCCACCGGCGATGGTGAGCCGGCCGCCCGGGGGCGGGCCGGCATCCGCCGGCGTCGTGACGAACCCGCGAAGCACGGCGAGCCGGGCGTCGGTGGCATCGACGACGAATGGGGTGATGACCCAGTAGCCGTCCCGACCGTCGAGCAGCCGGTTCGGCACGAGCAGCTGGCCGTCGGCGGCGTAGCGCCCGGATGCCGTGACCGGCCGCCCGGTCAGGCCGTCACCGAATGGGGCGAACGGCGCGAGCACGGTGGTGAGCTCGGCGGGCTGCTGAGCCCGAGCCCGCTCGGCGGCCTCAAGCCGGGCATCGCCCCGGGCCGTGTCGAGCTGCCAGAGACCGAGCCAGGTGAACGACGCGAGCACCGCAAGGAGCAGCGCGAACAGACCGAGGAACCTCGGAGTGAGGGCGGTGCGCAGCACACCGGTGAGGCTACGCGAGGCCCGGAGTCACTCCGGGTGGTAGCCGTGAGCGGATGACGACGGATGCCGGGAAGAGCACTGATAGCGCATGCAATTGCCGCCGCACACGTCGCGAATCGCCAGGACCACGGTCGCGAATCGCCGAGCCATACGTCGCGAATCGCCAGTTTGGGCAGTACCGTTCGGATGGTGTTTTTCCCCCGCCAGCTCATGGGTCCGCTGGTCGCCGCGCTGGCCGACACCCCGGTGGTCGTGGTGGCCGGGCCGCGCCAAGCCGGCAAGAGCACCCTCGCTGCCCGAGTGGTCGAGGAGGCCCACGGCAGTTGGCTGACGCTGGATGACGCCGCTGTGCTCGACGCCGCGCGCGCCGACCCGACCGGGTTCGTCGGAGGGCGCCGCGGCCTGGTCGGGATCGACGAGGCGCAGCGCGTCCCTGAGTTACTCCTCGCGATCAAGGCGGAGGTGGATGCGGACCGCCGCCCGGGTCGGTTCCTGCTCACCGGGTCAACACGCCTGTTGGGTGCGCCGAGACTCGCGGACTCTCTTGCCGGGCGGATGGAAGCGCTGACGCTGTGGCCGTTCACCCAGGCCGAGTTGAGCAGCCAGTCGAGCGCTCCGACGCTGATCGACTCCGCGTTCAACGAGTCGCTGGCAGAACTGAATCCGCCCGCCGTCGCCCGGGCGGAGGTTCTCGAACGAGCGGGCGCCGGTGGCTTCTTGCCGGCACTGGACCGGACCGGCCGGCGCCGGACTGCATGGTTCGACAGTTACGTTTCCGGGGTCATCGACCGGGAGGTTCGAGCTCTCACCGACGCGACCTACCTCCGTGAACTTCCCAGGCTCCTGCGGATCTGCGCGGCGCGCACGTCCGGCGAACTCAACGTCACCGACCTGGCACGCGACCTCGGGCTGTCACGTTCCACCACCGACAGCTACCTTGCTCACCTGGAGGCGGTCTTCCTCATCCAGACCGTGACCGCCTGGTCGACGAATCTCACCGCCAGAGTCGTCCGAAGGCCGAAACTCACGCTCACCGACACCGGGCTGGCCGCTCGGTTGCTCGGCGGTCGCGTCCGGAACGATGCCGAGCTCGCGGGCAGGCTCATCGAGACATTCGTCGCGGGAGAGTTGCGAGCACAAGCGGAGTGGTCGGAGGTCCGTCCTGAGCTCTTCCACTACCGCGACCGGGACGGCATCGAGGTCGACTTCGTGCTGGAGTCAGGCGACGGGCGGGTGGTCGGCGTCGAGGTCAAAGCCGGGGCGACCGTCCGGGCGGAGGACCTGCGCGGCCTACGCCTGCTAGAAAATCGACTCGGCGCCGATCTGGCGGCCGGAGTCGTGCTCTGCACCGCACCTCAGCCGCGACACCTCGGCGGACGGCTATGGATCATGCCGATCTCCGCGCTGTGGGCCGACGGCCACGGCGCACCGTGACCCATCGGGCCGCCGCGCTCGCCTGACCGAACGGGCTAGCAGCTCAGGTGACGAGGAGCCGGATGACGAACGCCGCCGGTTCGCCCTCGTCGAGCCCCTCCGCGATACGGACCGCCTTCTTGACCGGCAGCACGAACGCCTGCGCCTCGCGGGACGGGAAGAGCGACGTGCGCCAGGTGCTGCCACCGACCGCCACCTCGACCCGCACCGACCCGAATCCACCAGTGGTGTCACCCACCGCCTCGTCAACGGCGTCACTCACCGACTCGGGCACAGTGACGAAGAACCACGAGCCGCTCCGCCAACGCCACAGCGGCGCCTCGAACGACCACGAGCGTGTGGACTCCGTCATTCGTGGATGATGGCACCGGCCACCGACATCACGTCACCTGCCGTTCACGCCGGTCAGCGCCAGCGCTCCGGCCGGGACGCCGTGACCCGCTCACCCTGGCGACCCACCGCGGCCCAGCTGTCCGCGGCGGACCCGTCCGCACCATCCGCGCTCTGGGGAGCGCCTGGGCGGGACTGACGCCGGCGACGCACCGCCAGCCACACCACCGTCAGGATCCCCACGATGAGAACACCGGTAGCCACCGGACCGACCCACTGCTCGACCACGGCGTAGTCCGATCCTAGCCGGTAGCCGAGCGCGATGAAGACGCCATTCCAGAGCCCACTTCCCGCGGCGGTGAGCGCGAAGAAGCGGGGCAGCGGCATCCGGGAGACACCAGCCGGCAGCGAGACCACGGACCGCACGATCGGGATCAGCCGGCCGAGCAGAACCACGGCCCCGCCGTACCGGTCGAAGATGGCGAATCCTCGCTCGAGGTCCCGACGGCTGAAGAGCGGGAACCACTTCCGGCCGGCGAGATCCTCGATCCGCTCGTAACTCAATGCCGCGCCGAGCCAGTAGAGCAGGCCGGCGCCGATCAGTGACCCCGCGGTGGCCGCGACCCACACCAGCACCGGGTCGATTCGGCCCTGCGCAGCCGCGAAACCCGCAAAGGGGAGGATCGCCTCCGACGGGATGGGCGGGAGAATCGTCTCGAGGGCGATGAGCAACCCGACCCCGAGTTCGCCGAGCGACTCGATCAGGCCGGTGAGACGTTCAAGGAGAGTCACGCGGTTATCGTTCCTGGGTTTCCTGAATGCCACCCGTGAGACCCTCGACCGGAGCCGGTGGACGCCCCGGCTGCCGGGCCCCGCCCGGAAAGAGCGCGGCCAGGTTTCCAGTCGAGCGCCGGCGCTCCCCGGTGGTCGCAGATCGGCAGGTACGGGTCACGCACGCCTCACCACCGCGAGTACGTGATGGCCGCGCCACCGCCGGCGGGCCTGGCCCGGAGGGGAGTTCAACTGTTCTCGTACGGGGCGACCACGACATCGACCCGTTGGAACTCCTTGAGGTCGAGGTAGCCGGAGGTGGCCATCGCCCGCCGCAACGCCCCGACCAGGTTGGTCGTGCCGTCGGCGACCCGGCTCGGGCCGAACAGAATCTCCTGGAGCGGGGCCACCGCGCCGACCTCGACCCGCTCGCCGCGCGGCAATTCGGGATGGTGCGCTTCAGGACCCCAGTGATGGCCGCGGCCGGGGGCGTCGGTGGCCCGGGCGAGCGCAGCCCCGAGCATGACCGCGTCAGCGCCGCAGGCCACCGCGGTGACGACGTCGCCGCTGCTGCCCACCCCGCCGTCGGCGATGACGTGGACGTAGCGCCCGCCGGATTCGTCGAGGTAGTCGCGGCGGGCGGCCGCCACGTCGGCGATCGCGGTGGCGGTCGGGGCGTGGATGCCGAGCGCGCGGCGGGTGGTGCCGGCAGCTCCCCCGCCGAACCCGACGAGGACCCCGGCCGCGCCGGTACGCATCAGGTGCAGTGCCGCTGAGTACGATGCTGCACCGCCGACGATCACCGGCACGTCGAGTTCGTAGATGAAGCGCTTGAGGTTGAGTGGCTCGGCCCGAGCCGAGACGTGCTCGGCCGACACCGTGGTGCCCCGGATGACGAACAGGTCGACGCCGGCGTCGACCACGTTTTTCCACAACTGCTGCGTGCGTTGCGGGCTGAGCGCTCCGGCGACAGTGACCCCGGTCTGCCGGATTTCGCGCAACCGCTCGGTGACCAACTCGGGCCGGATCTCGGCGCGGTAGATCTCCTGCATCCGGGTGGTGGCTACCGCGGGGTCGAGCGTGGCGATTTCGGCGAGCAGGGGCGCCGGGTCGTCGTACCGGGTCCAGAGGCCTTCGAGGTCGAGCACGGCCAGACCGCCGAGCCTGCCGAACGCGGTGGCCGACGCGGGCGACATCACCGAGTCCATCGGCGCCGCGATCATCGGGATGTCGAAGTGGTAGGCGTCGATCTGCCAGCCGACCGAGACATCCTTGGGGTCGCGGGTGCGCCGGGAGGGGACGATGGCGATGTCGTCGAAGGAGTACGCCCGGCGGCCGCGTTTGCCACGCCCGATCTCGATCTCATTCACCCGGAAAGCCTACCGACGCTCCACCCGCCGCAACTTTTCCGCCCCACCCGCCGCAACTTTTCCGCCCCACCCGCCGCAACTTTTCCGCCCCATGCCGGCACCTGGGGCGAGGCACGGGAACATTCCAGGCGCCTCGACCCAGGTTCCGCCATGGGGCGAGAAAGTGGAGGCTCGTCGCATCGGCCGACCGGCGGCCGGTCGGCCAACCGGCCGGATCAGGAGGTGGTGGTGTAGTTCGGCGCCTCGACGATGCCGGTGACGTCGTGCGGGTGCGACTCACGGAGCCCTGCGCTGGTGATGCGGATGAAGCGGCCCTTCGCCCTGAGCTCGGGCACGGTGTGCGCGCCGACGTAGAACATCGACTGGTGCAGCCCGCCGATGAGTTGGTGGGCCACCGCGCCGACCGGGCCGCGGTAGGCGACCTGGCCCTCGATGCCTTCGGGGATGATCTTGTCGTCGCTGGCAACATCGGCCTGGAAGTAGCGGTCCTTGCTGTAGGACTTTTTGCCCCGCGACGCCATCGCACCGAGCGAACCCATGCCGCGATACGCCTTGAACTGCTTCCCGTTCACGAACACCAACTCGCCCGGCGACTCCTCGCAGCCGGCGAGCAGCGACCCGATCATCACCGTGTCGGCACCGGCCACGAGTGCCTTGGCGATGTCGCCGGAGTACTGCAGGCCACCGTCACCGATGAGCGGCACCCCGGCGGGTCGGCAGGCCAGCGATGCCTGGTGGATGGCGGTGACCTGGGGCACGCCCACTCCGGCCACGACCCGCGTGGTGCAAATAGACCCGGGCCCGACGCCGACCTTGACCGCGTCGGCCCCGGCATCGACGAGGGCCTGAGCCCCGGCCCGGGTGGCGACATTGCCACCGACGACCTGCACGTGGCGAGTGGCCGGGTCGGTCTTGAGCCGACGGATCATGTCAAGCAGCAGCCGGGCGTGGCCGTTCGCGGTATCCGCGACCAGCACGTCGACACCGGCCTCGACCAGCGTGGTGGCCCGCTCCCAGGCGTCGCCGAGGAAACCGATCGCGGCACCGACCAGCAGCCGGCCCTGGCCGTCCTTGCTCGCCTGCGGGAACTGCTCGGACTTGACGAAGTCCTTGACCGTGATGAGGCCGCCGAGGCGACCACGGTCGTCGATGAGCGGCAGCCGCTCGCGTTTGTGCTGCCGCAGCAACGCCGTGGCGTCATCCCGGGAGATTCCGACCGAACCGGTGACCAGCGGCATCGGGGTCATCACGTCACGCACGACGGTGGTGCCCCATTCGGCTACCGGGGTGAACCGGAGGTCGCGGTTGGTGATCATGCCGATGAGGGTCGAATCCGGATGCACCACCGGCAGGCCCGAGACGCGGTACTCGCCGCAGATGCGGTCGAGCTCTTCGAGGGTGGCGTCCGGCCCGATGGTGATCGGGTTGCTGATCATCCCGGTCTGGGTTCGCTTGACCAGATCGACCTGATACGCCTGGTCCTCGATCGAGAGGTTGCGATGCAGGACTCCCAAACCGCCCTGTCTGGCCATCGCGATCGCCATCCGCGACTCGGTCACGGTATCCATCGCAGCGGACACCAGCGGGATGCGCACCGAGATCTCGCGGGTGAGCCGGCTGGTGGTGTCGACCTCGCTTGGCACCACGTCGGTCTCGCCGGGCTGGAGCAGCACGTCGTCATAGGTGAGCCCCAACTCGGCGAACGGAGAGTGCGGGGCGGACTCAGCGGCCGACACCGACGACGTGGCTGGCGGGCCGCTTGCGTCGCGTGACTCCGCCGCCGGAGAACTCCGACCATCGGATGCCGCTCGGCCGGCCTCCGGGGTGGGAAGCACCTCTGGGGGGGTGGTCTCCTGCAGTCCGAGCCTCATTGCCAAAGTCTACCGGGGCACGGTCGGGGAGCCGTCAGAGAGCGGTCTGGGCGGAACCGACGGCCGCACCAGCCGCGTCGAGAACAGCGGTCGCACTGACGAAAGTCCCAGTTCACGCGGGGTGACCATCGCAAGCGACGCGAGTTGACCAAAGCCTTACCTCACGCTTGCCCCACTCCTACCGAGGGCAACCTAACGTGAAGTGAAGGGGCAACCCGGAACGGCTGGCTGAGATGCGGAGGGACCCGAGCGATGGCCGAAACAACCCGACTTCCCGGACCTGTTGCCGACCTCTGGGACTGGCAGTTCGACGGCTCCTGCCGTCGAGTTGGCCCCGAGGTTTTCTTTCACCCAGAAGGCGAGCGGGGCAGCAAGCGCCGCCGCCGCGCTACCGCTGCCAAAGAGATCTGCCTGGCATGTCCGGTGCTCCAGCAGTGTCGGCAGCATGCGTTGACAGTACGAGAGCCGTACGGCGTGTGGGGCGGTCTCACCGAGGACGAACGCGAAGGCTACTACACCGGTAGGCGGCCAGTCGCGTCATGAGCGGCCGCCGGGGCCCCTGCCCCGGCGGCAAGAGAAGGTTCGGAGTCGCGGGTCGCGCCGTTCGGGGCGTCTGGCGCGGTCCGCGGCGCCGAACCGTCACTGTCTTGGCGGTCACCGCACGGATGACGCTCCGACTAGTCCACGCCCCATGACGTGCACTCCACGACATACCGGATGACGCGCGCGTCACCTCGCGCCTATTCGCCCGGGCCAACCTCTCCATCGAGGACCCCGGCGTCACGGTGTACCGGCGGATGACGTGCGCGTCACCTCGCGCGTAGCCCACCTCTCGGGCGTAGTCCGTCGCACGTATCGTGACCTTCGTGAATCTCCTGGCCCGGCTGTCATGAGCACTCAGACCATCGAGATCTCTATCCGCGACGTGTCGATCCGGCTCGGGCAGGTGCTCAAGTTGGCCGGGCTCGTTGACGACGGCGCCGTGGCGCGTGAGGTGATCGAGCGCGGACTGGTGGCGGTGAACGGCGAGGTCGACACGCGGCGCGGCCGTCAGGTCCGCGTCGGCGACGTCGTGACGATGGAGGCGCACGCCATCCACGTCACTGCACACTGACGTCCGTCGACAATTGTTCCTGCAGCGACTGACAGGCCGCGTCAGCGGCCGGCCGATGCTCCCGGCAGAAATCTGCCGGGAGCATCGGCGTCGGGCGCATCGGGTCGATGCACGCCTGGCTACGTCACCGCGCCGGGCCGCCAATCGCGAGCGTCGGAGCGAATGTGGTGGGCGGTCAGGCCCGCCAGCACCACGGCCACCACCACCGAGACGGTGAGTGCGACGACCGCAAGGACGGGCGAGGGACGCAGCACCCCGCTCTCGTACTGAAACCCGAGGGGCAGGAGGAGATAGGACGCAGCGCCGAGGGCGGCTGACAGGACGACGGGAAGCGCGACATCCAGGGCCACATAGGTCAGGCGCCATCGAGTGCTACCGAAGGTCGCCGCGATCCCGGCGAGCCGTTCAGCCCGCGATCGCGCCTCCGCCGCGAGCCCGCCGGCCGACACGAGGAGGAGAACAGCCGCCGCGATGGCTCCGTAGAACGAGACCCACCCCGCGCGGACGTACGGCACGTGACCGCCGCCCACCCAGGAGGCGCCAAGTGGCTCGAGGTCGAGCCCGCCTTGCACGGTGGCGAAGCCGAGCCGCTGCAACTCACCGTGTGGGAGTTTTGTGCCGTCCGCGGAGAAGATGACTAACTGCGGCGGCGGGTCCTGGGCAGCCGGTGATGTGGTGACGCGCTCGACGACGACGACTTCGGAACCCGCGGTACCGCTGATCAGGTCTGCGGTCCGCTGCACCGAAATGTCGCCCAGTGGAGCCGGCCCGGCCGTCGGGCATGGCAGCCGCAGGATCTGTAGGTTCGCGCAGGTGCCACCGACCCGGGTCTGCCCGGGCGAACCTGGTGGGTCGCCCGGCGGAATCGTCGACACCCAGAGGTGGCCGACGCCATCCGGCAGCGCACCGAGGAACCTGGCCAGGCCGTCGGGCGGGGCGCCGATCGTGGCGGTCAGCACGGAGCCGCCGACGCGTGCCTGCACCTGCTCGCCATCGAGGTATTGAGCGCTGAGCTGCCCGGTCCAGAGGTGGGCCTGGCCGACGAAAAGGAGAGCGAGGCAGGCCGGAGCCGCGACCCGCGCGACGCTCCGCGGGCGGCGTTGCAGGTACCGGCCAGCGACGATGCCCCCAGCCGACCCGGTGCGCGCCGACCGGTCTGCGACGGCTCGCCCGATCGTCGCGGTCAGCCGCGCGATCACCGCGGGCAGGCCGAGCATGACCAGCCCGACGCCCACCAGGTAGCACAGCACGCGCACGAGGGCGGCGTCCGCGATGACCGGCCCGAGGATGGCGAGCCCGGCACCAATGCTGAACGCCCACACCCACCGAGTTGGTTGCTCCTCGCGAGCCGCCGTGCGCCCCCGCATCCGGCGCGGCCTGGTCAGGGATGGGGCTCCGGCGACGAGCACACTCAGCAGGACGCCGGCACCGACGGCGAGCGCGACCCCGACTGGGCGGGCACGGTAGGCCGCCGGGTCCGAGACGAAACTCAGCCACGGCAGGCTGAACTGCACCGTGCACAGCAGCGCGACCACACCAGCCGCGCCGACCGCGCCGGCCATCAGGTACCTGCCGGCCGACATCACTCTCAGCACCGCGAGCTGCCCGGCAGAGGCGCCGGCGAGGGACAGGCTCGTCTCGCTCTCCAACTGCTGACGGCCGCCAACCCGCCGAGCCAGGAACAACGCCACCAGGGCGCCGAACCCCAACGACGACAGGACCAGGATGGAGATATCAGCCAAGCGCGACGCGTTCAGCAGCGAGATCGAGTCCAGCGGGACCCGCACGCCGTCGCCCAACCACCCCACCGATGGGGTCAGGTCGTCGAGATCGACGGCGTCCGCGAACGGCCGAACATAGAGCCGCAACTCCGACGGGTCGACGAGGCCGTCGTCGCCAATGGTGCCGTCGACATCGCCGAACTGGCCCCGTCCGCCATCAGCATCCATCACGGCGAGCAACTGGGGCGAGGCAACCACCATTCCCGGTGCCGGCCACCGGCGCACCCCCGGAGGCGGGGGCGCGTCGTCGGAGGCCGGAACGACGACGACGACCGTCACCTGCTGGTTCGCCACTGAGACGGAAGAGTCGTTCCCGACATGAAGCCGTGCCTGCGTTTCGCTGGCCTCAATCGGCTGCAGCGACTCCTCGCGCCCGACCCGCTCCTCGGCGACCGCGTTCGCCAGGGCTAGGAGCACGAGGGAAAGAACCAGTAGTGCGGAAGCAATACCGGAGAGCACGCCGCGGAGGTGACGCTCCTGGTGCTGGCGTTCGATGGCCCGCGCGAGCCGCCGCAGCCCGACGACCGCATCGAGTACCGCGGCCACCTACGCCGACACCGCCATCGCGTCAAGCGCACCATCCGTCAAGGAGTAGCACCGGTCGGCGCGGGTGGCGACCTCGTCGTCGTGGGTGACTACCACCAGGGCCACCTGCTCGTGGCGCGCCAGCCCGAACAGCAACTCGCAGCAGTGGTCGCGGGTGCCTGCGTCGAGGTTGGCCGTCGGCTCATCGGCCAAGACCACCGCGGGCCGGTTCACCAGAGCCCTCGCGATCGCGACTCGCTGCTGCTCACCACCGGAGAGTTGTGCCGTGCGTTCGATATGGGCCGGAATACCCAACTGCTCCATGAGTTCCTCGGCGCGAGCCCGAGCGACACCGCCACTCAGCCCCGAGAGCAGCGCAGGGACGATGATGTTCTCCGCCGGGCTGAGGTCGGAAAGAAGGGTATTGGCCTGAAAAACCACGCCGATCGTGGACCGCCGCAACGCGGTCAACGCTCGCGGTCGTGCGGTGGTGACATCGACTCCATCCACCACCGCACGACCACTGTCCGGCCGGAGCAGACCGAGAACCACATTCAGCACAGTGCTCTTGCCAGACCCGCTAGGCCCGACAATGGACACCGACTCACCGCTCGCCACCCGAAGGCTGGCGTTGCGCAGCACCGAGCGCTTCCCAAAAGTCACGCTGACGTTTTCCAACTGCAACTGAGATGGCATATTTTCTGACTCCGGCCGAATTGTCAGCGCTCGAACCTCGAGCAAGTATCGGGAACAAGATTAAATTGAACGCACGCCTGGACCTCGGTGATCGAACTTGCAAGTTCGATTCGTGTCGCACTTCGGCATCCAGACTTGTTATTTACTCGCTCGACGACCCCAGACTTCGAGAAATTACCGTAAACCCAATTGCCGTCGCAGGCGTTGTCGCCCACGTTGGCAATCCGATAGCCGGACCCGCTGTTGAATGCTGAAGCAGCGTTCTTTGAACCACCAGACTCTACCTTCGCGTAGGCATAGTCGGCAGCGGCAATAGCCGGAACTGACATCGCGACGCCCGCGACGAGGACCGCCGCGACTGACTGACGAAGTTGGCGCATGAAGATTCTCCGATCGACAGATTGAGCCGATCGACAGATTGAGCCGATCGACAGATTGAGCCGATCAACAGAAGATTTTCCCTCCGAGATCAAACCTAGTACTGGACGTATCCGCGCCGCAACCCACCCCCCGGCGACTCGCCTCGAAACACCCCACCAATGGCCACGCCAGCGGATGCATCCTGAAGCACAGGGTGACGGAGCGAGTGCCGCGCACGAGTCGCCGAGTCGACCGGAAATGGACAGACAGCAGATGACGCCCGCACCCCGAGGGGCGCAGCGGCATCCGAGGATCGCTGCGCGAGAGGGGGACTCAGTGGCGGTGGCCCGCACGGGCGGCCGGCTCCTCTTCCTTCTTTCTCGACCACAGAGGTGTCGGTGGTGAGCACCATCGACGCGATCGAATCCGCCTTGCGCAGCGCCGACCCGGTCACCTTGACCGGGTCGGAGTACCCACCCGTGGCCACGTTCCAGCCGGGCTCGAACTCGAGCTTGTTGGCGAACGCGACGTAGCCCTGCAGTCCCGCCTTCTCGGTGATCCAACGCAGCGGCTCGGCCAGGATCGACGCAACCGGCTACCTGATGAGGGGCTGCCGGGCCGTCGCGCCCTCGAACAGGTCGTGCGCCACGTTCCCGCGCGACCCTGGCGTTGGCGGGCGCAGACATCGTTAAACTCCGAAGGGACGGGTCGGGACGAAAGAGACGAGATCGGTGAGATCTCGACTGCGGTCGTACTGGCGCAGCAGCTCGACGTAGCGTCGCTTGTCGACGTCCCAGTCGTACTCGGCGAGACCAGGCTCGGCCGCCTCGTCGCCATTCTCATCGTCGAGTTGCGCGGCGATGTGAACGAGGTCGGCGAGTAGTCGGCTGCTGCGTCCGTTGCCGTCCACGAACGGGTGGACTCGAACGGCCTCCGCATGAACGACGATGCCGAGGTCTCTCGGAGTCCAGTCGTCGGTGTGCTCCCAGCGGTACCTGAGGTCGTCCATGGCGTTTCGCAATTCGACGGCGACCTGCTCAGGTGGGACGCCGATGTTCACCTCGGTCGTCCGGTAGGCGCCCGCCCACGTCCAGATATCCGCGTAGAGCCGATGATGGAGCGCCTTGAGGAAAACGTCGGAAATCAGCGTCGCGACATCGACTCGCCCACGCCCGAGGACGACACCCGCACCGACCACGTATTGGCCGTCGGCTGAGACGGTTTCGGTCCCGGCGACGACTGCGGCGGTCAGGTCCTCCGTCACCGGCGCCTGCAGGCCCTGCTCGAGGTCATAGACGGCGACCTTCGTCGCAGAACTGCCGAGTGCGGCCTTGGCTTCGGGCGTGAGCCACTGAACTTCATCGCCAGGGACAGATGTCTCGCCGTACCCCGGCTCGAGCGGCATTAGCGCGTACGTGTCTTTCGGGAGACGTACGCGGCCACCTCCGGAGACCGCTGGAAATCGGTTGGAACAATGCGGCGCTCGAGTTTGGCCGACGCTGTGGTCGAGCGCGCGGCGAACCGTGCGATGGCGTCCTTCGTCGTCCGCGCTGCCATGGCTCCGCCTCCTGTTGCCTCCGATGCTCGTCAAAGGATACGTGCCCCGCCAACCTGGCATGGCGTACCACTCGACAGGCGCGCCACCGGGCCCGGGCGCTGGACGGCCGGCCGTGACTCAGCCGGTGGTCGAGCGAGCACAACATGCCGACGCCGCCCGCTGGCACCGGGCATGTCGTACTCGCTCGACGGAGGCGCCGAGACCATCCGTGCGGATGCCGCCCGCTGGCACCGGGCATGTCGTGCTCGCAGGACGGAGGCGCCGACACCATACGTGCGGATGCCGCCCGCTGGCACCGGGCATGTCGTGCTCGCACGACGGAGGCGCCGAGGCCACACGTGCGGATGCCGCCCGCTGGCACCGGGCATGTCGTGCTCGCACGACGGAGGCGCCGAGGCCACACGTGCGGATGCCGCCCGCGGCCACCGAGGTGGCGCGGGCGGCATCCGGTACCGCTGTGCGAGAACGAGACTCAGTGGCCGTGGCCGTGGCCCGCACCGGCAGGCGCCGGCTCCTCTTCCTTCTTCTCGACCACCAGGGTGTCGGTGGTGAGCACCATCGACGCGATCGACTCCGCGTTGCGCAGCGCCGACCGGGTCACCTTGACCGGGTCGATGACGCCGGCCTTGACCAGGTCGGAGTACTCACCCGTGGCCGCGTTCAGACCGTGGCCGGGCTCGAGCTCGACCACCTTGGCCACCGCGACATAGCCCTGCAGGCCGGCGTTCTCGGCGATCCAGCGCAGCGGCTCGGCCGCCGCCTTGCGCACGATCAACGCGCCGACCGCCTCGTCGCCCTCGAGCTCCAAGCCGTCGATGACCTTGACGGCCTGGAGCAGAGCGGAGCCACCACCGGCGACGATGCCCTCCTCGATGGCCGCCCGAGTCGCCGAGATGGCGTCCTCGATGCGGTGCTTCTTCTCCTTGAGTTCGACCTCGGTGTGCGCGCCGACCTTGATGACGCACACGCCGCCGGCCAGCTTGGCGAGGCGCTCCTGCAGCTTCTCGCGGTCCCAGTCCGAGTCGGTGCGCTCGATCTCCTGCTTGATCTGGTTGACCCGGCCCTCGACCTCGGCGTGGTCACCTGAACCGTCGATGATCGTGGTGGTGTCCTTGGTGACCACGACGCGGCGCGACTGGCCGAGCACGTCGAGACCGACCTGGTCGAGCTTGAGGCCGACCTCCTCGGCGACGACCTGACCACCGGTGAGCACAGCGATGTCCTGGAGCATTGCCTTGCGGCGGTCGCCGAAGCCCGGCGCCTTGACCGCGACGACGTTGAACGTGCCGCGCATCTTGTTGACCACGAGCGTCGACAGCGCCTCGCCGTCGACGTCCTCGGCGATGACCACGAGCGGCTTACCGGCCTTGACGACCTTCTCGAGCACCGGCAGCACGTCGGCGATCGCCGAGATCTTGCCCTGGGTGATGAGCACGTAGGCGTCCTCGACGACGGCCTCCATGCGCTCGGGGTCGGTGACGAAGTACGGCGAGATGTAGCCCTTGTCGAACTGCATCCCCTCGGTGAACTCGAGCTCGGTGCTCGCCGTCGATGACTCCTCGACGGTGATCACGCCGTCCTTGCCGACCTTGTCGAACGCGTCGGCGATGGTGGCGCCGATCTCCTCGTCCTGCGCCGACAGCGACGCGACCTGGGCGATCTCGTCCTTGGACTCGATCTCGCGGGCGGTGCGCAGCAGTTCGTCGTTGACCGCCTCGACGGCCTTGTCCATCCCGCGCTTCAGCCCGGATGGCGCGGCGCCGGCGGCGACGTTACGCAGGCCTTCCTTGACCATCGCCTGGGCGAGCACGGTGGCGGTGGTGGTGCCGTCGCCGGCGACGTCGTTGGTCTTGGTCGCAACTTCCTTGGCGAGCTGGGCGCCGAGGTTCTCGTAGGCATTCTCGAGCTCGACCTCACGGGCGATGGTGACACCGTCGTTGGTGATCGTGGGAGCGCCCCACTTCTTGTCGATGACGACGTTGCGGCCCTTGGGGCCGAGCGTCACCTTGACGGCATCAGCGAGCGCGTTGACCCCGCGCTCGAGCGACTTGCGGGCGGAGTCGTTGAACTCCAGTTCCTTGGCCATGGGTGTCCTTCGGGTGGGGATGACGGGCGCGCACCGCGCCGGTTCCGCGCGCCCAGGCAGGGCGTGGGGTTCGTGCGTGGGCGGGTGCGCGAGGATCGAAAGAGGAAACGGAGCGCGCCCCGGTGGGCACCCGGGGCGGGGCCACCGGGGCGCGCGTCACGTCATCCGAGATGCTGGTCAGCCAACGACAGCGAGGACGTCGCGAGCGGAGAGGATGAGGTACTCCTCCCCGCTGTGCTTGACCTCGGTACCGCCGTACTTGCTGTAGATGACGCGGTCGCCGATGTTGACGTCGAGCGGCACGCGGTTGCCGTTGTCGTCAATGCGGCCTGGGCCGACCGCGAGGACCTCGCCCTCCTGGGGCTTCTCCTTTGCGGTGTCCGGGATGACGAGACCGGACGCGGTGGTCTGCTCGGCTTCGAGGCTCTTGATGACGATGCGGTCCTCGAGCGGCTTGATGGAAACCGACACGGTGTGCTCCTCCCCCACGATGGGGTGGGTCGAAGTGGACGGGACTCGCGCGCCCAGGCCGTTCTCGCCGTCGCGGGGGTCGATAGCAGCCCAGGGTGCGCTAGCACTCGCCGAGGGTGAGTGCCAATACGACAAATCTAGGTTCGCCGTTGGCACTCGGTCAACTCGAGTGCCAATCATTGCGGGCTGATCGGCCCGGAACCTGCTCCCGGCGGGTGGCAGATGGTGCGGCAGTGGCAGGATGATCCGTCGTGGACGTCGGCATCGTGCGGGCGCTCGGGGCGCCCGACAGCCAGGCGCTCCTGAAGTCGCTCCCTCCCTACGAGGACGACACGGTCATGCCCATGCTTAACCTCATGCGGCGCAACGGTTATGCTCCGGAACTTGCCGCTGCCCTGCTGACCCAGCACCGCCTCCGGACGCGGGCCGTGGCGAAGTTTGGCGAGTTCGCGGGCGACCTTCTCTTCACTGCCGACGGGCTCGAGCAGGCATCGCGGCTGGAGGTCGCAGCCACCCACGCCGGCCGGTTCTACAACGCCAGCCTGGCCACCGTGCACGACCTCGGCTGCGGCATCGGCAGCGACGCGGTCGCGATGTCCGCCCTCGGGGTCACGGTGCAGGGCGTCGACATCGACCCGGTGACCGCGGCCATCGCCGACATCAACCTGCGCCCCTGGCCGGACTCACGCGCCCGCGAAGGGCTAGCCGAGGAGTTCGTCGCGCCACCCGACCCGTTGCGCTCGCGGGTCGGCGCCTGGCTCGACCCAGCTCGCCGAATCCCCGGCGTGGCCGACGCGAACGGTCGGGTCAAACGCGTCTTCCGCCTCGCCGAGATGCGGCCGTCCTGGCAGTTCGTGCTCCAGGTGGCCACCGCGGTGCCCGCCACCGGGGCCAAGCTGTCGCCGTCGATGCCGCACGACGCCATCCCGCTCGGCACCGAGGCACAGTGGACCTCGTACAGCGGCGAGGTGCTCGAGTGCACGGTCTGGTGGGGGCCGCTCACCCAACGTCCCGGGCGCAGCGCCCGGGTGCTCGGGCCGGGCCGGGCGCCCGTCGAGGTCGACGAGACAATGGCCGAGCCCGACGTGCCAGTGGTCGAGGCGCCAGGTTCGGTCGGTCCCTGGCTGTACGAGCCCGACCGCGCAGTCACCCAAGCCGGCCTGCTCGGGGCGCTGACTGCGGCCACGCTCGGCAGCGAGGTCGAACGGGGCCTCGGCTATGTGGTGTCCCAGGCCGAGGTGGACGTGCCGTATGCGCGCCGGTACGCGGTGCGCGAGGCAATGCCGTTCACGGTGAAGACGCTGCGCGGCTGGCTCTCCCAGCACCACGTCACCGGGCTCACGGTGAAGAAGCGCGGCATCCGCCTCGACGACGACGAGCTGCGCCACGATCTGCGGATCTCTCGTAAGGCCGGCGACGGCGAGCAGGCCACCGTCGTGCTCACCCGGGTCGCTGGTCAACAGACCGCGCTGGTGGTCGAGCCCGCCTGACAGTCACCGCCGCTCCCGGGGTTTTCCGCCCCATCCGGAAAACCCCCGGTGCACAGGGGTTATCTACCCTTGCGAACCGGGGCCTTCCCGGATGGGGCGGAAAAGGTGAGGTCAGGGGGGAGGGGAGGTCACAGGTCGGGGTGCGGTTGGGCGCCGTCGTGACGTATGGCATCCGCGCCGGCTCGCAGCGCGGCATCCATCGCGGCGTCGCGGTCGGCGCCCCGTGCGAGGGCCGCCGCCAGCACCCCACAGAACGCGTCGCCGGCGCCGGTCGTGTCGACCACCTCAGCGGGGGGCACCGGCCTCGCCGGATGGGTCACGCCGTCCCACGACGCACCGTGTGCCCCAAACGTCACCACCAGGGATGACGGGACCGTGCCAGCCTCGGCGAGGGCCGCCATCTCGTGCTCGTTGACCACCACCGGGTCAACCATCGCGAGCACATCGCCAGGCAGCGACCCGAACGGCGCCGCATTGAGCACGACCCGCGCCCCCCGGGCCGAGGCCCGACGCACCGCCGCGCAGACGACCCGGCGTGGCACCTCGAGCTGGGTGAGCAGCACGTCGCCGCGCCCCAGCCGGTCGACCGCCTCGACCTCACGCTCGTCGAGCCTCGCGTTAGCGCCCGGAACGACGACGATCGTGTTCTCGCCATCACCGTCAACCGCGACCAGGGCGTGCCCGGTCGGCGTCCCGGCAACCACTCGCACCGCGGCGACGTCGACCCGCAGCCGAGCCAGTCGGTCGAGATAGGCGGCGCCACCGACGTCGTCGCCGAGGCACCCGACCATCGACACCGCCGCCCCGGCCCGCGCCGCAGCGACCGCCTGGTTCGCGCCCTTGCCGCCGGCGAGGCGGCGCAGGCCTGCGCCGGTGACCGTCTCACCGGGCCGCGGATGCCGGTCGACGCTGGTCACCAGATCCACGTTGAGCGACCCCAGCACCAAGACCCGGCCGCTCACACCGCTCCCTCAACTGCCCGCACCCAGGTGTCGGCGAGCCGGGCGCCATCAGCCTCGAGCGCGACGTCGACCAGGGCCGGCGCCGGTCCGTGCGGATCGTGCGACAGGTCACCGGCCCAGCGACGACGGTCAACGACCGTGTGGCCCCGCGTCCAGGTGCCCGCGAGCTCGACACGCACCGGCAGCCGCTCGGTGCGCACCGCATCCGGCACGAGCACCATGGCGACCGCGCCGGCATCCCCGATGGTGGCACTCGCGACGCCAAAACGCCTGTGGTGGAACGAGATCAGCCCTGCGGCAAGGTCCGCGACTGGGGTCCCGACGCGACGGAGGCGGGCGACATCCGCATCGGTCACCTGTGGCTCATAGAAGACATCGAGGCCGTACATCGTCACCGGAACGCCGTGGACCGCACAGGCCTCGAGGACGATCGCCGCGGCCTCCGGGTCGTGGAACACATTGAACTCGGCCGACGCCGTGGCATTGCTCACCTGCACCCCACCACCCATGAACACCACCCGACCGATCGCCGCGAACGCCCCCGGGTGCACCCGGGCCAACAACGCCAGGTTGGTCATCGGCGCCAGCGACACCAGCGTGACCGCCGTGCCGGATGACGCCGCCGCCCCGATCGTGTCGCCGAGCAGGTCCAGGGCGCTCCGCGGATCCGCAGCAGTGCTCGGCGGGGCGAGACCAAGGTCGGCCATGCCGTCGGAGCCGTGCACGTGCCGGGCGTCAACCGGCGGCTCGAGCAGCGGACGCGCCGCACCCGCCCCCACGGGCACCTCGGCCCGGCCCGCGGCCTCGAGCACGGTGAGGGTGTTGCGCACCACCTCGGTGAGCGGCGCGTTGCCACCCACACAGGTGACCGCGCGCAGGTCCAGGCGCGGGTCGAGCGCCGCGAGAAGGAGTGCGCACGCGTCATCCACCCCGGTGTCGACGTCGAGCATGACCGGCACTGGCGACATGCGGTCGATTCTGCCCTGGACAGTGACGTGCACCGTCCGCCGCTGGCGTCAGTCCCGAGTGCCGGTGAGTTCGCGAACCTGAGCGACTCGCACGGCGGCATTGCGCCACTCGCCGTACGCAAGGCAGCCGAGCACGAGATAGCCGAGGAACCACGCCGGATGCCGCCGCATCGCCTGGGTGGCGTTCCGCCACCCGAACACCGCTTGCGCCGGCACCGTCGAGAGCGAGACGAGCAGGAGCAGGCTCAGGGGCACACTCACCGGCACCATCGACCAGGACCCGCCAGCTTGCCAGAACGCGTACCCAACCAGAGCAACCGCGAACTGGCTCATCCACGGCATCGCCTCACGCCACCGCAGCAGAAACGCCATCCCGAGCCGCTGCCGCCGGGTGAGCGAGAACCGGTTACTGACATCGCCGCCGTACGCGCGAGTCACCTGGAACCAGCCCTGTGACCGGCGCAGCCGCTCCCACCACAACGCGGCCAGGCCGGTGGGTGCGAGCTCACTGGAGTGCAGCGCAGGATCGTGGGCGATCCGCCCGCCGCCGCCGACCACCCGGATGCTGGCGTCGATGTCCTCGGTGAGCATCGTCGAGCGCATCCGGGTGCGCCGCAGCACCGCGGTGCGCCAGTACCCGTTCGAGCCACCGAACACGGTGAAACCGTGCAGGCGCGAACGTCCTGGATGCGAGACCCCATAGATGCACTCGAACTCGACGGCCACCATCCGGGACACCAATGACACCCCGCCATTGCGGACCACGCGGCGGCCCTGCACAACGTCGTGGCCGGCAGCGATCCAGCGCCAGGCCCGGCTGAACGCCTCGGCGGACGGGTGGTGGTCAGCGTCGAAGATGCCGACGAACTCGCCAGTGACCACGGCGAGTGCGGCATTGACGTTCTGCGCCTTGGAGGTGCTGCCCTCCACCAGCACCAGCCGCAGCCTGGGGTCCTGCGTCGCGAGCTCCTCGAGCAGACCCTCGACCGGAAGCCGCCGCGGGCGGTTGTAGGCCAGCACCAGCTCGAGGTCGGGATAGTCGGTGGCAAGGATGGCTCGGATCGTGTCGACAATCGTCGCCGAGTCGTTCGGGAGGTACGCCGACACCACGGCGCTGGCCCGCGGAACCGGCCCGGAAGGAGATGGCGGCAGCGGGGCCCGGCGCAGCGAGGCGACACCCTCAGCCCACCCACTGGCCGTACTCAGGGCCAGCATCGTCACCACGAACAGGAAGAGCGCAACCGCCGCCGGCGGCCCGTACGGCCCCGCCAGCACCAGCGCCGCGAATGGCAGGACGACACCGAGCACCACCGTCAGCGCGAACTGAGCCGCTGTCACCAGCACCCTCGTGCGGCGCCGACGACGGCGCGGCGGTACGGCCATACCGGCCCGCCAGCCGGAGGCTCGCAGGTCGAGTTCGCCCTCGGCTGCCTCTGCCGCCACTCGCGCCTTCGCCACCACATCGTCGTCAGACTCGTCGGCTCGCGCCCATCCGACCACCGGGGTGACCAGCACCTGCTCGCCTCCGATGGCGAACTCCTCGTCGGCGACCTCCCCGCATAGCGCATCGAGACGGTGCTGGACCCAGCCGTCATCGCGGTCGACGAGCAGCATCAGCGCACCACCGGCGGCGTCGCGGCTGACCAGGTCACGAGACGATGCCCGCTCGGCCATCATCCGCGTCACCGCGGCCATCGCCGACTCCAGCCCGGCCGCGCCGAGGCGGCTGCGCAACTGCTCACGCTCGGCGACATCGACCACGGCGACCACCGGGAATGGCGCAGTGGCCGCTCCGACCGCGCTGGACCGCCGGGTCTCGTGCCGCAGGACGTGGAGCAGGTCGTCGGGACGCACTGGATCACGGACGCCACGCGAAGAACGCTCATCGGTCTCGCCGATCGCCCGTACCACTCGCCGCGCGATCCACTCCACGTGGCGGCTGGTAGCGACCGGGTCCTCACCCTCACCGGCGGACGGCAGGGCAGCCAGCACTGGGAGCCGAGGCAGCCCGAGCGCCGCGATCTGCCGGGCCAGTTGGTGGGCCGGCGCGGCATCACCGTCGAGGAGCAACACCACGGCGTCAGCCACCTGGTCGCGCACCACCTCGGTCACCCGAGCAGTCAACTCACCGGCCGCGACCTCTGGCTCCGGCACGACGACCGCGTCGACACCGGCATCCTCGAGCCGACTGACCAAGGCGGTACTGGGCCCACGGGATACGAGGACGACGGTGCGCGAGCGTCGCCCCTGGTCGCCGGGCGCCTCGGACACCCCAGGCGCCTTCGAGGTCACGGGCGCCTCGGACACCCCGGGCGCCTTCGAGGTCACGGGCGCCTCGGACACCCCGGGCGCCTTCGACGTCACCGACGACTCCGGCGCCGTGCGCGTCTCGACTGCAGGCGGAGCCATCAGGTCGTCGCGGATCATCCCACTCCTCCAGGTTGCGGTGCTGGTCTGTGTCGCCGTGCCGCGTCTGGATTGGCACGGCGGCTGCGGCAGGCAGTACGCCGGCGGCGTCGACGGGGATGCGCAGCGGTCCCGCATCCCCGGCAGTCGCGTGGGGCTTCCTCCCATTCCAGCGCACCGTCGAGCGAGGTGCGAACCCACCAGGTATGCCAGAAGTAAAAGATCAGCGGCAAATGTCAAGCCTTCGCCTGACTAGGTAAAAACCTAGTGCGCATCTGGTCTGCGGTCTTGCCTCGGTAGGACACCGACCTGGTAGTCAGGATGCCGCAGGGCGACGGACGAGGAACTCGTCGCCCGCTGCCGCCATTTCCACGGCGGCGAGGGACGACGGTGTCCCGTGCAGGGGAACAACGCACCACATAGCACCAGACCACCCGCCGCGCCGACCGCGGCGGACGTCAACGACCCACCTGATCCGCCCAGGGGCACTGTCCTCCGACCTCCATGTCGGCGTGCCCCGAGCGAGGATGCCGATTTCCCAGACTCAGCGAGGACCCTCATGACCGATGTGATGACGCGCATCCAAAACCTTTGCGAGGCAATCGTTTTTGGCCAACCCTGGCTTGCCTTCGGAGGCCTCGCTCTGGTCGTCGGGCTCGCCCTCGCCGTCCGCCTCCTGCCCGGCATCCGGGTCTGACCCAGGGACTCGACGATGACTTTCGGACCCGGGTACTTCGCGTACTCCATCGCCATGGTCGTGCTGCTCAGCGGCCTGCTCATCAGCCACCTCACCTATGCGTCGAAGCTGACCAACTTCGCGCTCTGTTTTGCCTTCATGTGGTGCCACCTGGCACTCAAGGCAGTCGCCAGCCTCGCGGCTCGGCGACATGTTGCCGACCCTGCGGTCGACCTGTCGCTGCTCCGCGTCGACGTCGTGGTCCCGGTGTACAACGAGGATCCGGCGCTGCTCGCCGCCGGGTTGCGAAGCATCGCCGCCCAGGACCGGCTCCCCCGCACGGTGTGGGTGGTGGACGACGGCTCCCGCCGCGACGGCCAGATATTTCGGGTGCTCGACACCGACGAGGTACGGCCGGCGGTCGCCGAGTTGGTCGCCGCTGGCGTGACGGTGAACCAGCACCGGCAACACAACCAGGGCAAGCGACACGCCCAGGCCTACGCGTATGCCCGCTCAGATGCCGACGTCTTCGTGACCGTCGACTCCGACACCGTGCTCCGGCACGATGCGATCGACCGAATCCTCATCCCGTTCAGCCGACCCGACGTGATGAGCGTGGCCGGCACCGCCTACGGGCAGAACCACACTCAGTCCCTCCTCACCAGGATCATCGAGGTGGGGTTTGTGATGTCCTTCATCCACGGCCGGATGGCCGAGGGTGCGTTCGGCTCGGTCCGGGTGAACTGCGGCATCCTCGCGGCGTACCGCGGCGAGGTGCCGCGTCGCAACCTTGACCGCTTCCTGGGTCAGCAGTTCCTCTCCCGTCCGGTCCGGGCTGGGGACGACCGCATCATGACGCTGTTCGCCAAAGAACTCGGCCGGTGCGAGTTCCAGCCTGAGGCAGTGGCGTACTCGGCGCTCCCGTCCCGGGCGTCGCACCTAGTACGCCAACGGCTGCGGTGGTGTCGCTCCTTCTGCTGGGGGACGCTGTGGCTGCTCCGCCGCCCCGTGACGAGCGCCGACTTCTGGTTCACCTTCACCCAGGTGACTGCGCTGGTGATGTACGGAATCTCGATGTCGGCCGCCGTGATCGGCGCCGTGATCGGGGCGATCAGCGTGAGCCTGCTGACGTCGACCCTGCTCACCGCCGCCGGGGTCGCCCTCGCCTCGCACTTCCGCTACGTGCTCCTGGCCCGCCTCGACGAGCCGCTGAGCAACCGCCTGCTCGTGTGGTGGTTCAGCCCACTGGCCAGCGCGCTCAGCCTGCTCGTGCTGTTGCCGCTGTACTACGTGGCCATCGCCCGTCCGCGACCGCAACGCACCTGGGGTACCCGCAAACAGGTCGAGGTCGGTCTGTTCCCCGGTGGCGCCCAGCCGGAGCGGGCAGCGGCGCTGGCGCAGGTGGCGTCGTGACGGTCGTCGACCTGGTCCCGCGACACACCGAGGTGCGGGGTCGGGGCCGAGCGGATGACGCCCCTCCGGTACGCGGGTTCCGCCCCGACATCGAAGCCCTCCGCGCCCTCGCCGTCGTCCTCGTCGTCGGCAACCACGCCGACGTCCCCGGACTCAGCGGCGGC